>NZ_QUKZ01000006.1:0-198735 GCF_003481355.1 Dorea sp. OM07-5
TCCTCAGCGCAATGGCGGACGGAATCAGCGAACTATTATAAGATGCCAGGGGCACAAGTCTGAAACCATGGTGTGCTTGCATGTGAGAGGTTTTATGACTTAGTGCTCCGCCCCGAATATGGGCATAAAAGTGGATCGTAAGCTTCACGATATGCGAATGTAGGGCAGAATTGTGGGAGTACGAAGTACGAAACAATTTGTATGGCATTTTTAGACCTAAACAGCATAAGGAACTATCATACATCGGAAAGACAGTTCTGAGATAGCTTAAAAGAAGCCGGGAGATAGAGAGCAAGACTCATCTTCCGGCTTCTTTTAGAATTGTGAAAAAAGTGTCATGAAAAGCTTGAAAAATGGCGTATTTAAGGCAAAAAAGTGCCATCTTATATGTCCGAGAACTATTGACAAAAGCATAAAAAATGCTATACTAAATACAAATGTAATATAAAATTACAAATGTAACCAAGGAGAGATATATGAGAGAAGATGTATATATAAAGATTGCATATTGGTATTACACCCTGGGAATGACACAAGATGAGATTGCAAAACGTCTTTCCTTCACAAGACAGAAAGTGAATCAGATCATCAATTCGCTGATGGATCTTGGAATTGTAAATATCAGTATCCAAGGCTACGAAAGAGATAATATTGAGTTGGAGTGTAAGCTGGAAGAAGCCTATACTTTAAAACAGGTGATTGTAGCCAGTGATTATGGCGAGAGAGATACAGCAATATATAAAGTAGCAAACGTAGCGGCCCAGTATATGGAGGATAAAATTCAGCAGGGAGACACAGTAGGAGTTTCCTGGGGACACACACTGGCAGAGGTTGTAGATCAGATGGTTTATCACAAGAGAAGCGAATGCCGGGTTGTACAGCTTATGGGAGCGCAGAATATAGAACAGAAGGTTGAAAAGTCTGATGAGATCGCACGAAATCTTGCGAACAAGCTGGACTGTGCAAGTTATATGTTATATGCGCCGGTGGTTGTAGAGCATGAAGATACAAAGAAGATGCTGATGCAGGAGAGAAGTATCAAAGCTTCTTTTGAGTTAATGAAGAAGTGCAATATAGCGGTACTTGGAGTTGGTGAATTAACAGAGCAGTCTACGATGTGCACAAGAGGACATATTACAAAGGAAGATATACAGATGCTCCGTGCAGAGGGATTTATTGGAGATATTGCAATGAATCCAATCAGAGAAGACGGATCCTGGGATAATTGTCCATTGTCAGATCGTTTGCTGAGTGCCAATGTAGAATGCCTGAAGGGAATTCCAAATGTAATTCTTGTAGCATGTGGTGCCAAGAAAGTGCAGGCAATCAAAGCAGCTCTTCGTACGAATTGTATAGATACATTGATTACAGATGAAACGACGGCAAGAGAGATTCTTGAGATCGTAAAAGAAGAGGAGTGATAAAGCATGGATTATATTATGGGAATTGATGTCGGAACGTCAAATGTCAAGGCAGTCCTGTTCGATGAGAAAGGTACAGAGATACAGGTTGCAAGCCGTGTGAGCGAGACGATCAACGACGGTGGGAACAATGAAGAACAGGATATGACAATCGTATGGGAAAAAGTCAAAGCCTGCATTACAGAACTGATGGATTCAAAAGTAGTTGCAGCAGAAGATATCAAAGGCATCGGAGTTACCGGACAGGGAGAAGGATGCTGGCTGATCGACAAAGAAGGAAAGCCATTGCAGAATGCAATTCTCTGGTGTGACGGACGTGCAGTTGCAGAAGTACATAAGATCACGGAAGAACATCCTGAGATCGGTAAACTTTATCACCGGACAACCGGAACCCCGCCGCTTCTTGGCAATCAGATGATGCTTCTGCGGTGGATGAAGTCTCATCGCAAAGATGTGCTGGATAAGGGGTATAAGATATTATTCTGTAAAGACTGGATCCGTTATAATCTGACCGGCAAGATCGGAACAGAGATCACCGACAGTTTCACTTCCCTGATCGATGCACAGACCGGTAAGATTGCAGAAGATCTGATGAAAGAATTAGATATTTTTGAATATCGTGATTACCTTCCGGATCCGGTGGATTCAGATGAAGTAGTCGGAACAATCCTTAACAGCGTGGCAGAAGAGACCGGACTTGCCAAAGGTACACCGGTCGTTGCCGGAGCACTGGATACATCAGCAACAGCAATCGGACTTGGTGCGATCCATGAGAAAGATGCCTGCGTCATCCTCGGCACAACATGTGCCAGTGAGATGGTTATGCGCAAGGAAGACTGCGATTTTGGAGCAGAGAATTCCAGATACGAAAAACATCCGATCAAAGAATTGTATGTAGAATTACAGCCGACACTGAACGGCACACCAAACATTGACTGGATGCTTCAGAATATTTCAAATACAAAAGATTTCACTGAGATTGATAAAATGGTAGAAAGCGTGCCGGTAGGCTGCGGCGGAGTCGTTTATCATCCGTACATCAGCGTGGCGGGAGAGAGAGCTCCGTTTTATCATCCATATGCAAGAGCAAGCTTCTTCGGAATCAGCCAGGTTACAACGAGAGAACAACTGATCCGGGCAGTATATGAAGGCTTAAGTCTTTCTATCCGCGACTGTCTGCAGAATGTAGATAAACATGCGACTTTATATCTTGCCGGTGGCGGAGCAAAGAGTCCGGTATGGGCACAGATGATTGCAGATGTAATGGGAATGAAAGTTATGATCCCTGCAGGAAAAGAACTTGGTGCAAAAGGTGTTGCGCTGATCGCAGGTGTGAAACTTGGAATATACAGGTCTTATGAGGAGGCGGTAGAGAAAGCTTGTGTATTTAAACAGACATACGAACCGAATCTGAAACGTACAGAAAAATACGATCTGTTATATGAACTTTTCAGACAGGTACGGATTCACAATCAACAGATCTGGGACTACAGACACCAGATGAATAAGAAAATTCAGGCAATCAAGGAGGATTAGAGAAATGAAAATATTTTTTACCGCAGAGTACAATGAAGAAGAATTAAAGCCATTATATGAGATGGGCGATGTCGTGCTGGACGGATGGGCACTCGGACTTCCGAAGATGGAAGAGGACGAGCTTGTAAAGAAGACAAAAGATGCAGACATTATCATCACAAGTTATGATGATATTACAAGAAGAGTTATCGAAGGTGCACCGAATCTGAAACTGATCGCATGCACAAGAGCAACGCCGGTAAATGTTGATATGGCAGCTGCAAAAGAAAGAGGAATCCCGGTTCTGTATACACCTGGAAGAAACTCAGATTCCACAGCAGAGATGACAATCGGTCTGATGCTTTCTATCGCAAGAAAGATTCCGATGGCATACAAAGCATTAAAAGAAGGAAAATATACCGGCAACCCGGATGCACATAAGACAACAAAAGAAGGACTGAAAGCAGACGTTATCTGGGATATGAAGATGGATGCACCTTACATGGTATTTAAAGGTACGCAGTTAAAAGGTAAATCTCTTGGTATCCTCGGATACGGAAGTATCGGAAGACGTGTAGGTCATATCGCAAGAGCATTTGGCATGCAGCTTCTGATCTACGATCCATATCAGGGAGAAGTTGACATTGAGGAAATCGGTATCCGCAAAGTCAATACAGTAGAAGAACTGATGAAAGAGTCTGATTTCATTACATGCCATATGAAAGTTACACCGGAGACAACCGGAATCATTAGTAAAGAAAGAATCGCACTGATGAAACCAACTGCATATTTCATCAACGCTTCCAGAGGAGCGATCTTGGATGAAGAAGCACTCATCGAAGCACTTCGTGAGAAGAGAATCGCGGGAGCAGCATTTGACGTATATGCAAGTGAGCCGATCGCAAGCAACCATCCATATGTAACAGAGCTGGATAACGTTGTAATTACACCGCATATTGCAGGAGCAACAAATGACGTACTTGTAAATCATACAAAACAGATTGTATCTGACGTTCGAAGATTCCTGAACGGCGAACATTTATTATATCAGTACAGATACTAAGAAGAACTTTAAGGTGCCTGCATGGGCAGGCATCTTAAAAATAAAATGAAAAAGAAGGATCTTAAAGGGTTAAGGAGGAAATGAAAATGAACAGAGACAAAGTGACAGTAGCACAGATTGAAGTATGTGAAACAGCTAAGAAAATGTACCACAGCGGACTGGTAGCAGGAACATGGGGAAATATTTCCGCTCGTGTAGATGATG
The DNA here is from genome assembly GCF_003481355.1 of Dorea sp. OM07-5. Taxonomy (NCBI): domain Bacteria; kingdom Bacillati; phylum Bacillota; class Clostridia; order Lachnospirales; family Lachnospiraceae; genus Dorea; species Dorea sp. OM07-5. Next base: position 4,204 of record NZ_QUKZ01000006.1, read on the forward strand.
AATATATGGTAATCACACCTTCAGGAATGGATTATGATCGCTTATGTCCGGAAGATATGGTTCTTGTAAATATGAACACTCTGGAATATGAAGGAAGATTAAAACCATCTGTAGAAACACCGATCCACGCAGCTATTTTCAAAGACAGACCGGAAATGAACGGTATCGTACATACACATTCTAATTACGCACTGGTAATGGCTACAGCAAGAAAACCAATTCCTCCGATCTGCGATGACCAGGTACAGATTCTTGGTGGAGATGTCCGTGTTGCAGACTACACAATGCCAGGATCACAGGAGATGGCTAAGACAGTTGTAGAAGCTTTAAAAGATCGTACAGGAGCTCTTATCGCTAACCATGGAGAGATTACAATCGGAAGAAACCTTTCCGAAGCATTAACAGGATCGCAGGTTCTGGAAAAAGCAGCTATGGTATATATCAATGTACAGTCTATCGGTGGACCGGTACAGATCTCCGATGAAGATATTGCATTCTTCCATGATTTCTTCCTTCACAAATACGGACAGAAATAAGCTGTTTACAGGCATGATAACCGGGGGCTTTAAAGCTCCCGGCGCTATTTAAGCAGAGATGGATGTAAAAAAAGGAGATATGACCAATGAAAACATTAATTACAGCAAGATTTGATAAAAACTACACAGATATGCTGGAAACAATCACTACAGATTATGAGTTCGCAGGATATGGTGTAACCGGAATTAAGATGCCGGTACCGGAGATGAAAGAGAAAATTAAAGACGTGGAACTTCTGATCTCCGAATTTGAAGATATTACAAAAGAAGTTATTGATGCAGCAGAAAAATTAAAGATTATCGTATGCTGCCGTAACGAAGCATTTGCAAGTATTGATATCGAAGCTGCTACAGCAAAAGGAATTCCGGTATTAAGAGCCGGTGGAAGAAATGCAATTGCTGTTGCTGAGCACACGATCGCACTTCTGATGTGTGTATCCAAGAACATGAGTTTAACAGATCATCTGTTAAAATATACAGACCAGCTTACAAATGTACAGTATCACGACAACGGTGGAAAGCGTGCTGAGACAATGTCTGAGTGGTCCATGGATCCGGATGCACCTTTCGCATTATATGGCGGCGGACCGGAGATGTATGGCAAGACATTTGGACAGATCGGTTTCGGTATGATCGGTCGAGAAGTTGCAAAGAGAGCACATGCACTTGGCATGAACCTGATCATTTATGATCCATATGTATCACAGGAGCAGATGGATTATCTGGATGCCAAGAAAGTAGATTTGGATACAGTTATGAAAGAAGCTGATTTCATCAGTGTAAACTGTAATGTTGTTCCGGAGACAGTCGGACTGATCAGCAGAGAGAAGATCGCACTTATGAAACCTACAGCCTACTTTGTAAATACAGCACGTGCGAAAGTTCTGGACTATGACGCATTATACGATGCATTAAAAGAAAAAAAGATTGCCGGAGCAGGTCTGGATGTATATCCGGTTGAACCTATTCCGGCAGGAGATAAGATCCTATCTCTGAGAAATGTTGTTCTGACACCGCATCTTGCAGGATCAGCAAGAGATATTGTTGGACATCAGACAGAAATCGTGCTTACGGATGTTAAGAAAATTCTGGCACATGAGCAGCCGAAATTCATCTGCAATCCGGAGGTATTGAAGTAGAGGGGAGGCGTTCAAGGTGAAATATTCCATTGGAATTGATATAGGAACGACTACGGTAAAATGTATTCTCTTTGGCGAGGGTGTACAGGTCGTAGCAGAAGCTGGAAGAGAGTACAAGACACTGCTTCCGAAGGCATCATGGGCACAACAGAATCCGGAAGACTGGTGGAAGGGCGTCGCAGAGTCCATAAGGTCTATTCTCACCGAGAGCAGGATTGCCCCAGAAGATATTAAAGTAATCTCTGTCAGCAGTCAGGCACCGGCAGTTCTTCCTATGACAAAAGAAGGCGAGCCGCTGCACGATGCGTTGATCTGGATGGATCGGAGAAGCACCAAAGAATTAGAAATATTAGAAGAGAAGATCGGTACGAAGAAGGTGTATGAAATCACCGGCAACCGTCTGGACACGTATTTTACGCTGACAGAGCTTATGTGGTTTTTACGTAACCATCCGGATATGATGAAGAAATGTCATAAGATTCTTCAGGTGAATGGTTATATCAATTATAAACTGACAGAAGTATTTTCCATTGATGCGACACATGCATCATTGACACAGCTTTACGATGTGCATAACAACTGTTGGAGCGAAGAATTATTTGAAGCGATTGGCGGAGATACGAAGATCATGCCGGATATTTATGACTGTATGGATGTCATTGGACATGTATCAAAGAAAGCAGCAGAAGAGACCGGACTTTCTACGAAGACGGTTGTTTTAGGTGGTGCAGTAGATGCATCGGCAGCAGCCCTGGAAGTAGGCGTTTACGGAGATGGAAGCATTGCAGAGATGACAGGAACAAGTTCTGTTGTCATGTTTGGATTTGACGGACTTGTGACATGTAATGAGCTTTCTTATCTTCGTGGTGTGAAAGAGAACACAACCATTTTATTCGGTGCTATGAATACAGCCGGCGGTTCACTGAAGTGGTTTCGCGATGCGTTGTACGGCGGCGAGACACCGCAAAATGACGCTTATCCGAGAATAAATAAAGAAATCGAAGCCGGTGCAAAAAATCCGACAGGACTTATTTTCCTCCCTTATATGGCAGGAGAGCGTGCACCAATCTGGGATCCGAATGCAAGAGGAACTTTTATGGGGCTGAATATGAATACAACCCGTGCGGAAATGTTACGTGCGGTTATGGAAGGCACCAGTTTTGCACTGCAGGATAATCTGGATCAGGCGGTCAAGACAGGAATCCCAATTCGCGATTTCATCTGCTGCGGTGGTTGTAGCAAGAGTGATATCTGGCTGAAGATCAAGGCATCTGTCATCGGCCAGGAGATCAAGATACCGTCAGTAAATCTTGGAGCACCGGGTGGACTCGGCTACATGAATGCAGCATTTATGGGCGAGTACAAGACACCGGAAGACGCATCAAGGGCGGCATTACAGATTAAGAAAATTGTAGAGCCGGTGGAAGAATGGATACCGATATATAAAGAGTTATATCAGATCTATCTGGATTCTTATCAAAGTTTGAAATCGCAGTTTGCGGCACTTGCACAGATCAAATAAAAAATGTAAAATAATAAGCGACACAGTTCTAAAAAATGTGCAGGAAACAATGATAATAAGAAGGATGGAGACTGAGGATAGAATTATGGGGAAACAAGATGCAAGATTAATCATTTTTGATATGGATGGAGTGATCTTAGACAGCGAGCCACTGCATGAGAATGCAAGGCAGATGATGTTTAAGAAATATGGGATCATTCCGGATGAGAAGATGCCGGAAGCCGTGGGTAAATCATCCAGCGGATTCTGGCGGAAGGTAATCGAGATTTATCAGATTGAGGGAGAGCCTTACGCACTGGAAAAAGAGCAGTATCACCTGGTGGCAAAGCAAATCGAAGAGAATGATGTAAAGCCATCGGACGGGCTGGTAGAATTGATAATGGATGCGAAGGAAAAAGGAATGGGAATTGCGCTTGCTTCCTCATCTACCCGTATTCTTGTAGATGATTCGCTCAGGCTTCTGGGAATTGCAGAGCAGTTTGATGTGACGGTTTCCGGAGATGAGATACCGAAGAAGAAACCGGCACCGGATGTATATCTGAAAGTGCTTGAACTTACCGGAGTGAATGCAGAAGAAGCTGTGGCAGTAGAAGATTCCCGTGCGGGAATCGAAGCTGCGAAGGCAGCAGGCATTTTCTGCTACGGATATGACAATCCGACTTCCGGAATGCAGGATATATCGAAAGCAGATCAGCAGATTAAGAGTATACGGGAAATAAAAGTATAATAAAAAGAAGATGATACAAAAAATCGTCTGACAAATTTGACTTTTGTTATGGAAAAGCATATAATGTAATCAAAATTAAATCGGTAGTGTTTCACTGCCGATTTAAAATGTCTATAAATAAATAGAAAGGCTGGGACAGACAATGGATCAGGGAAAAGTAACAAGAGTATTAAAATCAATGGAGGAGCATGATGTACCACAGATGATCGTATCCGATCCGGTTGCGATTTTTTATCTGACAGGTAGATGGATCTTCCCGGGAGAGAGACTTTTAGCACTGTATCTGAATGTGAATGGAAATCATAAGTTTGTAATCAACAAACTGTTTCCACAGGAAGGAGATCTCGGAGTAGATATCATTTATTATGATGATATTGAGGACGGAGTAGAGATCTTAAGCAAATATGTAGAGAAAGACAAGACCATGGGTATTGACAAGACATGGCCATCCAAATTCTTAATCCGTCTGCAGGAACTTGGCGGAGGAAGCAAATTTGTCAATGGTTCTCCGATCATCGATTATATCCGTATGATCAAAGATGAAAAAGAGCAGGATTTAATGAGAAAATCTTCTAAGATCAACGATGTTGCTATGGAGAAGATCATTCCTTGGGTATCAAAAGGTCTGACAGAGAAAGAACTGAACGCTAAGATGCGTGAGATCTACAAAGAATTAGGATGTGAGGATGTATCTTTTGATCCGATCACAGCTTATGGACACGGAGCAGCAGATCCACATCATGTAACAGATGATTCCAAAGGAAAACGCGGAGATTGCGTAATCCTTGATATCGGTGGATTCAAAGACAACTATGCATCTGATATGACAAGAACTGTCTTCATCGGAGAAGTTTCCGATCGTGCAAAAGAGATCTATGATATCGTAGTAGAAGCTAACAGACGTGGTATCGAAGCTGCAAAACCGGGCGCAAGAATGTGCGACGTTGATCTTGCTGCAAGAAATTACATCGAGGAGAAAGGCTTCGGAGAGTACTTCACACACAGAACAGGTCATTCTATCGGACTGGAAGACCACGAGTTTGGTGATGTATCTTCTGTAAATACAGATATCATCCAGGTTGGACAGTGCTTCTCAGTTGAACCGGGAATCTATCTTCCGGATGAGAACATCGGTGTTCGTATCGAAGACCTTGTAATCATCACAGAAGACGGATGCGAAGTTCTGAATGACTTCACAAAAGATCTGATCATTGTTCCGGAAGAGTAAGAAGAACTCTTAGGACAAGTTATTGAGAGCGGTATAATTTATACATAAGAAAGAGCATCGTTTCATAGCTGATTTGTATCGGTTATGGGGCGGTGCTTTTTTGTTGTAAAGTAGTCTTTATAATTCAGCAAGCACTTTCTTCAGTACTTCCTGCACGGAATCTGTCATGTGATTCGCATAAGCTTCAACGCCCGGCGCGCATCCGGAAAGTGCATAACTGTCGCCTGCCATCTGAAGCATTTCGATATCGTTAAACTGATCGCCGAAAGCAATTCCTTCAGACATATCAAATCCAAGATAATGTACCAGTTTTTCAAGAGCAGTTCCTTTATTAATATCCGGTGCGACAAAATCAATCCACTCGTTCCCGGAAGTGACGATCTTAATCTCATCACCAAATTCCTTGCGGAAGAAAGGCTCAATTGCGGAAGTTCCTTTGCCGGAGAAATCACACATGGCAAGCTTTAAAAACGGTTCTTTTATGTCAGCTAAATTATCCACAACCGCCATATCATACTGGACAACGTCAGTCATATGTTTTATGTAAAATGGATCTTTGGAATCGGTATAACAGCAGCTTTCGCAGGAAAGCTGGCAGTTGCATGCCGGATATCCTTTGGCATATTCGGTGATGCGAAGGACAAGATCACGGTCAAGAGAGCCTTTGGTGACGGCTTTGTGCTGATCCATGACGAGGGCACCATTTTCCGAAACATAAGAAATCATATCCTGCACAGGACCAAACATACGGTACATATTGATATACTGTCTGCCGCTGGCGGCAATGAAATGAATTCCGACTTCGGTGAGCCGGCGGATAAGTTCTAAAGTTTCATTATCCGGTTTCTGCGCCCCGTTTTGAAGTAATGTTCCATCCAGATCGCTGGCGATGTATTTTATCATAAAGTGTATTCTCCTTTTCGTATCTTGCTAATTAAATCCGTAACTATTATAATATAAAAAGAAATTAAATGAAAGAAGAGGATAGATACTATGAAAATTGGAATTGGTAACGATCATGCAGCATTAGAGATGAAGAATCAGGTAATGGAGTATTTGGAAGAGAAAGGATATGAAGTTATCAATTATGGGACCAACACACCGGAGAGCTGTAACTATCCGGAATTTGGTGAGAAAGTCGGACGTGCAGTTGTATCCGGCGAAGTAGACTGCGGAATTCTGATCTGCGGAACAGGAGTTGGAATCTCGCTGGCTGCCAACAAAGTAAAAGGCGTAAGAGCAGTTGTATGCTCAGAACCGTATTCTGCAAAACTGTCCAAACAGCACAACAATACAAATATTTTAGCGTTTGGTGCACGTGTTGTGGGCATTGAGCTTGCAAAGATGATCATTGATGAATGGCTTGGCGCTGAGTTTGAAGGTGGAAGACACCAGACTCGTGTCGATATGATTATGGCGATTGAGAATAAAGATAACTAAGAAATGGTCTGTTAAAGATGCCTGTAAGGGCATCTTTTAACTTTAAATCTATAATGACGTGACAATCATAATAGAGGCAGCAGCCAGAAGAGAGCAGCAGCGGCAGATATTTAGATATAAATAATGACAGAAGAGGTGACAGCAGGATGCGGAAGATTATAAATAATCCGGAACACGTTGTAGATGAGATGATGGAAGGCTATATCAGCGCTTACAGTAGATATTATGTTAAACATCCGGATGTGAACGGTGTGATTTTAAAACAGAGAAGAAAAGACAAAGTGGCACTGGTGATCGGTGGAGGAAGCGGACATGAACCGATGTTTTCCGGCTTTGTCGGAAAAGGCCTTGCAGATGCAGCGGCGTGCGGCAATATATTTGCATCCCCCGATCCGAACACGATTTACCAGACAGCGAAGGCAGTCGAGCAGGGAAAAGGTGTTCTTTTTGTGTATGGCTGCTATGCGGGAGATAATCTGAATTTTGATATGGGCGAAGAGTTTTTAAATGACGATGGAATCCAGACAGCACATGTGCGCGTGTGGGATGATGTAGCATCCGCACCGCAGGAGCGTATCGAGGACCGACGTGGAATCGCAGGAGATGTATTTGTTGTGAAGATCGCAGGAGCGGCATGTGATGCAGGACTGGAATTAGAAGAAGTTGTCAGAGTTACGGAGAAGGCAAGAGATAATACAAGAACGATTGGTGTTGCAACTGCACCTGCACAGCTTCCGGGAGTGGAACAGCCGATATTTACGTTGGGCGAAGGCGAGATTGAATACGGCATGGGACTGCACGGCGAGCGCGGTGTGCTGCGCACTACGTGGGAAGATGCAGATGTTCTTGCCGAGAAGATGTATAAGCAAATTCTGGACGATTCGGATTTGAAAACGGGCGATGAAGTGTGTGTACTTGTAAACGGTCTCGGTTCTACAACGATCACAGAACTTGCAATTGCTTTCCGCAAAGTGAAAAAGCTTCTGGATGCAGATGGAATCAAAGTTTACGATACAGATTTGAACAATTATTGTACCAGTCAGGAAATGGGTGGATTTTCCATTACTTTATTTAAACTGGATGAAGAACTGAAGAAATACTACGATATGCCATGTTACTGTCCGTATTACGCGAAGGGAGAGCTTACGGGAAATACCGGTGAAGCGGCCGGTGGCCAGACGGAAGATGTACAGATTAAGTCAGAACCGGAATTTGATGTAAATGACGTGGAAGCGGCAGAGATTGTAAGAAGCAAAGCCGGAATTCTGGAAGAACTGAATGCGGCTGATGCAAGAAATATGCTTTTATATATTGCCGATAAGATCATTGCAAAGAAACCATATCTGACAGAAGTAGACAGTGCCATTGGTGATGGAGACCATGGAATCGGTATGGCGGGCGGCATGCAGAAAGTTAAGAAAAAACTCTCCCACATGGAGAATGAAGAGAATGTCTATGCACTCTTCGAGGCGGCAGGAAAGGCAATGCTCCTGTCAATGGGCGGCGCATCCGGTGTTATTTTCGGAAGCTTGTATCTTGCCGGTGCCAAAGGCATGGAAGCGAAGAAGGCTATCGGTGCAGAAGAACTGGCGTATATGGAAAAGAAAAGCCTTGCAGTAATCCAGGAGAGAGGCAAAGCGAAAGTCGGTGATAAGACGATGGTGGATGCACTTGCTCCGGCAGTAGAGGCAATGGAAGCAAACAGTGAAAAGAGCCTGGCCGAGATGCTGCGCGCAGCGGAGGCAGCCGCAAAAGCAGGTGTCGAGAACACGAAGAAATATCAGGCAGCATTTGGACGCGCCAAATCACTGATGGAACGTGCCATCGGATACCAGGATGCAGGAGCAACGTCTGTGTGGCTGATCATTCAGGGAATGCGTGAATTTGTAGAGAATATCTGTGAAGAGAAGTAAAAAGCAGTGTGGATAAATTACAAAATTCAAAGTCTGTATTGTGGATAAAAACTAATAGGGAAATAACAGCAGAAGCCCCGTTTCACACATACCGGTGAAACGGAGCTTCTTTTGGAATTGAAAAATAATATAAGTAAGCAAACAGCAAAAGGACTTATGCCTGTGCTGCTTCGTAAGTAGCTTTTGCATCACGGATCAGCTTGTCAAACTTGTCTGCCTGCCATGCAGCACGTCCGGTAAATAATCCGTCAATAGATGGTTGAACAATGAGTTCATTGGCATTGCCGGGATTGACACTTCCACCGTACAGAACCGGAATGTCCTTAGAAGCATCACCGAAGATCTCCTGCAGACACTCTTTGATAACTTTGTGCATCTCTTCTGCGTAATCTGCGGAAGCAGGTGTTCCATTTACACCGATGGACCATACCGGCTCATAAGCAACCCAGATATTCGGAACCTGTGAAACCGGAACATCGTGGAAGCCGACCTTTAACTGTGTGCGGAGCACTTCTGCGCTGATACCGAAATTCTTCTCTTCAGCAGTCTCACCAATGCAGAGCAGAGTTGTGAAGCCATGATTCAGAGCGGCTTTTACTTTCTTATTCTCTTCAACGTCTGTCTCTCCGAATACATGACGTCTCTCGGAATGTCCGATCATTACAAGATCCAGCCCGAGTTCTTTTAACATAACCGGTGAAATCTCTCCGGTAAACTGACCTTCGTCTTCCCAACACATATTCTGTGCACCGATTTTTACATAATTGCGGTCTACTTTATTCACTGCACTTTCCAGTGTTGTATAGGAAGGAATGATGAACAGTTCAATCTCGTCACGGCTGATGTCCTTTGTATGTTCAACCAGTGACTGGAGATATTCTACAGTCTCCTTGATAGGCTTGTACATTTTCAGGTTACTTCCAAAGTATAACTTTTTCTTCATGTCATCCTCCTCGATTCTATATGAAAAATTGTTGGTTTCATTATACATCCGAAACGAAAAAAATGCAACAAAATCCATGACAAAAAAATAACAAAACGAAAAAACGAAAAAAAACGAAAGAATAGGCGCAAATAATAGTAAATATTCACAAAAACTGTAATGCAAATGTGTTTGAATCTACTGAAATGATAAAAAACTATTGAAAAACGAAAGCGAAAGTAATAAAATAAAACCAACAAATGAAAACAAAACAAAAATATAAAACATAAAACGAAAGTATTCAAAAACGAAAGGAAGAGAAAAATGAGCGAGAAATTCAGACCAGTTACAGCAATTACAATGGGAGATCCGGCAGGTATCGGACCAGAGATTGTAGTAGGAACTATGCTTTCAGAAGAGATTCATGAATGCTGCAAACCATTTGTGATCGGAAGTCAGGCAATCATGGAAAGAGCTGCAAAGGTTCTTGGAAAAGAATTAAAATACAACAAGATCACAGATCCTTCCGAAGCAAAATATGAATTTGGAACAATCGATATTCTGGAAACAGGAGATTACGATACAGACTCTATCGAGTGGGGAAAAGAGCAGAAGCTTGCAGGACAGATGGCAATCGACTGGGTTATGAAATCTATCGAACTTGGAATGGCTAAGAAAGTAGATGCAGTTTCTACATCTCCGATCCATAAAGGAGCTATCAAATTAGTCGGAGTAAAAGAGCCTGGACATACAGAGATTTATCAGCATCAGACAAATTCTCCATATGCGCTGACAATGTTCTCCTGCCATAAATTAAGAGTGTTCTTTGTAAGCCGTCATATGTCATTGGTAGACGCTTGCCACTATGCAACAAAAGACGTAATCTTAGAGAACGTTATCAACATTGATAAAGAACTTCGTAAAGTCGGAATCGAGAATCCACTGATCGCAGTTGCCGGATTAAATCCACACAACGGAGACAACGGATTATTCGGAACAGAAGAGCTTACAGATATCGGACCGGCTGTTGAAGCTGCAAAAGCAAAAGGAATCAATGCAATCGGACCTTGCCCGGCTGACTCTGTATTTAACATTGGCAAATCCGGTAAATTCGATGCAATCCTTTCTCTGTATCACGATCAGGGACACATTGCTTGTAAGACACTTGATTTCGAAAAATCCGTAACACTGACATTCGGACTTCCGTTTATCAGAAGTTCTGTAGATCACGGAACAGCATTTGATATCGCGGGAAAAGGAATCGCAGGATGTGTAAGTCTGATCGAATCTACGAAGGTTGTAGCTGAGTATGCTGCAAAACAGCACGAAAGAGAGGGTAAATAAATGCCATTAATCGGAGCAGTGGCAGATGATCTGACAGGAGCAACAACAACAGGTGTGCTCCTTGCAAGATCCAAAGCCAGAACAGCGGTATTTTTTAACGAAGAAGCAGCAGAGAAGACAGAAGGAATTGATGAACTGGATGCAATCCTGATCAGCAGTAACAGCCGTCCGCTTCCTGCAAATGAAGCTTATGATAAAGTAAAATCAGCAACGATCGCTCTGAAGAAAATGGGCGTTGAATATTTTTCAAAACGTATTGATACTACACTTCGCGGCGGTGTTGGTGTAGAAATCGATGCAATGCTGGATCAGATGAAAGAAGGTACAGTTGCAGTAGTAGTACCTGCTATGCCACAGTCCAGAAGAATCTTGGTTGGCGGATATTCCGTTATCGATGGTGTGGCGCTGATCAATACGCCGGTTGCACAGGATGTGCGTACTCCGGTAAAAGAAAATTATATTCCAAGATTACTGGAAGGCCAGACAAGAAGAAAAGTCGGTCTGGTTACATTAGATAAAGTTCTTGCAGGAGAAGAAGTCATTGAAGAAGCTCTTGCAGAACAGAAAAAAGCAGGATGTGAAGTGATTGTCGTAGACGGAATCACACTGGAAGATGTAGAAAACATTGCAAAGGCATGTATCAACTTAAGATGGGATGTTGTTGCAGTAGATCCGGGACCGTTTACTTCAAAACTTGCATTTTATAGAGAACTGATCAGTGCCGAGGAACCGAATATTCCTCCGCAGGCTGATGAGGCAGGAAAGACAGTTCTGATCGCAGCAGGAAGCGCGACTCCGGTTACAAAGAAACAGATGGAAATCTTGTGTCAGGATCCTCGTCATGTGAGAGTTAGTGTAGAACCGCTTCCACTTATTGAGGGCGGTGATGTTGCCCTGGATGAAGTATTCAAAGCTGTAAACAAAGCGGCAGAACTTCTGGAATCTGACAATCAGCCAAGAGCGATCCTTTTTGAGACAGCTCTTCATGGAGAACTTCTGAATCTGGATGAAGAAGACAACAAGAGACACTACGCAGGTGGCATGAGCGCGAACAGAATCAATGCAGGTCTGGGTATGATTGTTTCACAGCTTCTGGAGAAAGTCGGAAAAGAGAAAGTCGCAGGACTTTACACAACCGGTGGGGACACCATGGTAAATGTATGCTACCAGCTTGGAGTAGAGTGTATCGAAGTTATGGATTATGTCATCCCACAGACAGATGTCGGACGCCTCGTAGGCAGTAAGTACAGCGGACTCCCGGTTGTCGGTAAAGGGGGACTTACCGGAAATGACAATACCGCATGTGATATTGTAAGCAGACTGTTCAGAGAATCTGCACGATAAGAGATAAGGAGAGAGAAAATGAGCAACGAAAAGACAAATGTTCAAAGTGAACGCAAAGATTACCCAATTCTTGAAAAAATGAAAAACCTTCCGGGTGGACTTGTAATCATCCCGCTGGTTATCGCAGTTGTAATTGCAACATTTATTCCACAGTTCTTCCAGATCGGTGGATATGTAACAGCATTGTTTTATGAAGGAAATGCCTGCATGATGGGATTTTTCCTGATTGTATGTGGATCTATGATCGACGTAAAACAGGTTGGTCTGCCTTTATATAAAGGTGTTGTTATGACTGGTGTTAAATTTTTACTTGGAGTTATCGTAGGAGTTGTAGTTGGTAAGCTTTGCGGACCACAGGGATTCTTAGGAATCGCACCATTCGTATTTATTGCAGCGATTACAAACTCTAACAGTTCTCTGTATATTTCATTATCTTCTCAGTTTGGTAATGCAACAGATACAGGAGCTGTATCCATCCTGGCATTAAATGACGGTCCGTTCTTCACATTGATCGCACTTGGAGCAACAGGACTTGCCAATATCCCGATCAACTCTCTGATCGCAGTTATCATTCCTCTGTTGATTGGATTTGTATGGGGTAACTTAGATAAAGGCTTCCGTAATGCTTGTAAAGCAGCACAGCCGATCGTAACTTTCTTCATGACAATCTCTATCGGAGCTAAGACAGATGTAAAGACAATCTTAAAAGCAGGAGCATCAGGAATTGTACTTGGACTGATTTCAGCAGCAACTGCAGTACTGTTCTTCTTCATTATCAACTTACTGCTTCCGAAGAAAGAGAGAAATGCTATGGGTGCTGCAATCGGTACAACAGCTCTGAACTCAGCTATGACACCGGCAGCTGTTGCAGAGGCAGATCCGACTCTGGCAGATTCTGTAAGTCTGGCAACAGCACAGTGTGCAACAGCATCTATTATTACACTGTTCCTGTGTCCGTTCATCACTGCTGCATTTGATAAATATATGCAGAAGAGACAGAAAGGTATCTATAGTCCGGAAGGATGGGCATACGAGAAAATGGCTCACTAAGAATTATTTACTGAAAAAAAGTCCTTTTGTATGGTATAATATAAAAGGGCTTTTTTGTTTTATACGCATTAAAAGAAAATATTTGCAGGAGGTTTTTGGTATCATGAATAAAATTACCGTTCGCATGACAAAAGAATATCTTTATGATTTCCTTTTGTTTCATGCTTATTCAAAATTCAGCGGATTTCTGATCAACATTCTTGGACTGGCAGTTGCCTTTATGGGAGTCATTATGTATACGACGAATCATACAGGAGTGACAGGTCTTGTTTTTTACCTGATCGCAGCAGTGATTTTCCTTGGCGGTACACCGTTGCAGCTTAAGATGCGTGCAGCAAAGCAAGTGGAAGTGAACCAGGAATATTGCAATCCTGTGGATTATACATTTTCAGATGAAGGTATTGTTGCAGAAAATGATGGAAATACAAAGAATTATAAATGGGATGAGATCGAGCGTGCAGTGGTAACGCCGAAGACGATAGGTATTTATTATGGAAAAGATAATGCAATGATCATTCCAAAAGTTGATTTTGGTGATCAGTTTGTACCGATTTTTACGATCATTGCAACGCAGCTTGGGCAGAGCAAAGTGCGTATGCACTAATGGCAATGCAGTCGTTGTTGTTATAGATTCTGCCGGAGAAAACTGCCAGTGGCAGAGTCTTAAGATGATATGAAATATAAGAGGAAAAGTATAAGAAGAGAGCAAATGTTCTCGGTAATAAATTATAAGGTGATAGAAATGGAAGAACGCAGACAGGCAATATTACGAAAACTGGAAGAAAAGGGAAGTGTCAGAGTAGCAGAACTCAGTAAAGAACTGGGATGTTCAGAAGTGACGATCCGAAACGATATTAAAAATATGGATCAGGAAGGGCTTCTGAAACGTACCCATGGCGGGGCATTGCAGATTGACAGCAAGACGGTAAGAAAATATTCGGCAGAGAGTATTTACCGCAATGTAGAGCGTAAAAAACAGATCGCAGCCTGTGCCTACGCATTTATTGAGGACAGAGATACGATTATTATAGATGATGCATCAAGCAGTTTTTACCTGGCTGCTTATATCAAAGAACATCCGGAGAAGAGACTTGCCGTTGTAACAAATTCCCTGCTTGCGGGCAATGAGCTGGCTGGGGTAGATCATGTAGAACTTTATATGATTGGTGGACATGTAGGCGGACATCTGTCCGCAACAATGGGAGAAGCAGCACTTCAGAATATGGAACAGTTCCATGTAGATAAAGCATTTATTGGTGTGCACAGTATTAATTTTGATGTGGGACTGACGTCGATTGCGACACCGCAGATGCAGGTGAAACGTACGATACTGAAAGTTGCGGAACAGGTTTATGTACTTGCTGACAGCAGTAAATTCGGAGGCGGATACGTCTCTGTGATCTGCCCGATCCAGGATGTATATAAGATTATCACGGACAGTGATGTGAGCAGAGAGAACATTAAAAAAGCGCAGGAATCCAATATCTCTCTTGTGATTGCATAGAGGATATGTACAGGATTATATGGAGAAGAATGTAAGACCGGAAGGTGAAAAGTATGGCACGCGAAGAGAAAGCATATGCCAGAGTTATAGAAAAAGTAAAGACAATGATTTTGTCCGGTGAATTAAAACCGGGTGAAAAGCTGCCACCGGAAAGGGAATTTGCAGAGAAACTGGAAGTCAGCCGTAATTCTGTGCGGGAAGCGATAAGGATTATGGATATGATGGGAATTGTCAGCTCACAGCAAGGCTCCGGCAATTATGTTACCTGTGAATTTCAGAAGAGCATCACCGAGACGATGGCGATGATGTTTGCCATGGATCAGGTCAATGACAAACAGATCTCACAGGTACGATACTCTCTGGAAGTGCTTGCATTTACACTGGCTCTGGATCGTGTGAGGGAGGAGGCTCTTGCAAAGATGGAAGAGTGCTCCGGTGTATTTGATATCTTTATTGAAGATATGCGATATGGGATTTTGAAAAACGAAAATCGAAAAACAGAATTAAACGAGTGTCACAGACATCTTGTGGATGCACTCAGAGAAGGTGACAGAGAGAAAGGACTTCAGGCACTTAAGTGGCATTTCGAGATGATCGATGAAGTACTTGGTTAAGAAAAGCTCTGTAGATATTTGAAAGAGTTCTTTTAAGTAGACATGGTAAATAACCCAAATCTACTTAAGGGGACTCTTTTTATGTTATAACGATATGAAAATTTCGTCATACAAAAAAGCCGGAGGATCTGGCAAATTTACAGAAACTGGCAGATCTTCTTGGCGGACAGCTTGCCTGTACAAGACCGGTGGCAGAGGCAGGATGGCTTCCGGCAAAATGCCAGATCGGCTTAAGCGGACGTACAGTACGCCTGAAACTCATTATCACATGTGGTGTATCAGGAAGCAATCAAAGGGTCTACCACTTATATGGATGAAGTGGATATGGTTGTTCCGAGAAATCGTGTCAATGAGATGGTAACTTATTTGCATGATCTGCAGAAAACAGTCGATATCCGGATTAAGAGCTTCGGCCATGCAGGAGATGGAAACCTGCATGCATATATTTTGAAAAATGAGCTGAGTGACGAAGAATGGGAAAAGCGAATGAAAAACGCAATGGAACTGATTTATCGAAAGGCGCATGAGTTAAGAGGACAGGTGTACGGGGAGCATGGTATCGGATTTGCGAAAAAGCCATATCTTATGGAGTCGCTTCCGGAAGAAAATATTCGCCTGATGAACGGAATCAAGCAGGTATTTGATCCAAAGAATATTCTGAATCCGCACAAGGTTGCGCAGATATAAAATTTTCGACCGTAGTTTAGACTAAAGTACTGGTTTGCGTGAACTAATTGTGATATGATAAAAAAAACGAAATTATACATTAGGAGGTATTTCGAAATGAACGAAAGAATTGACCGCGTATTGAAAAAAATGGAAGATAAAGGATTGTCTCAGTTATTAGTATCTGATCCGCTGAGTATCCGTTTCCTGACAGGAATCATGGTTAATCCGGGAGAGAGATTATACGCACTGCTTCTGAGAGCAAACGGAAAACATACTTTATTCCTAAACTACCTGTATTATGTATCAAACACAGGATTTGAAGAAGTATGGTTCAGCGATATGGATGACCAGATCGGTGTTCTGATGGAACACATCGATACAGAGAGCACACTTGGAATCGACAAGACATGGCCGGCTCGTTTCTTGATCCCGCTTCAGGAGCGCTGCCCGAAGATGAAAACAATCTGGGGATCTGATTGTGTAGATGATGTTCGTGCCTGCAAGAACGCAGAAGAGATCCAGATCATGAAAGAAGCTTCCATTATCAACGATAAAGTTATGGAGAGAGCTGCTGAGTATATCAAAGAAGGCATGACAGAGAAACAGGTTGCTGATTTCATTGATGCTGAGTATTTAAAAGAGGGGGCAAGCGGAGTAAGCTTTGATACAATCGTATGCTTCGGACCAAATGCTGCTGACCAGCATCACACACCAAGTGAGACACGTACATTAAAAGCCGGTGAATGTGTATTGATTGATATGGGATGTATCTGGAAAGGATACTGCTCAGATATGACAAGAACATTCTACTGCAAGAGTGTAGATGATGAGCAGGCTGCTATTCACGATCTTGTTCGTACGGCAGTTGAGAAAGCAGAAGCAGTAATCAAACCGGGTATGCGTTTCTGCGATATCGATGCACAGGCAAGAGATTTGATCGATGAGGCTGGATACAGCGAGTACTGGAGAATCCGTCTTGGACACTTCATCGGACAGGAAGATCACGAGTACGGTGATGTAAGCCCGATCAACAAGAATGTTGCTGAGCCGGGAATGATCTTCTCTATCGAGCCGGGAATCTACATCGAAGGCAAATACGGTGTCCGTGTAGAAGACCTTGTTCTTGTAACGGAAGACGGACATGAACTTCTGAACGCAGTAGATAAGAAATATCGTATTGTTGGATAATCAGGTTTCTATCTGAATTGTTTTAAATATGTAAGGTTCATCACGTTTATGGGATGATTGATTTAGAAAATGCTGGGACTGTTCAAGTTTCAGCATTTTCTTTACAGAAGCGCTGATGGGAGCAGATCTGATACTGATTCCGACAGTGAATACGAAAGCAGAGCCATCCGAGATACTTCTGGTGCTTTTCTTGATTAAGCTAAATATGGGATCAAAAAATGAATAACATTCGTACACATAAGCTGCCTTTTCGCATATTCTAAATAAGAAAAAATATGCAGGAGGCAGCTTATGCCATATTCAATTATGCTGGACGCGGGACACGGAGGAACCGATCCGGGTGCTGTTTATAATGGCAGAAGAGAAAAAGATGATACTCTGCGGCTTGTACTTGCAATCGGACAGATTCTGCAGAACCGCGGAGTAGATGTAGAATATACACGGACGACAGATATTTATGAGACACCGTTTCAGAAAGCAATGGAGGCAAATGAAGCAGGTGTCGATTATTTTGTTTCTATTCATCGCAACTCTTTTGAACAGGATAATATTGTATCCGGTGTAGAAAGCCTGGTTTACGATCTTTCCGGAATCAAATACAGGATGGCGGAAAATATCAATGCGAATCTCGAAACGGTAGGCTTTGTAAATCTGGGTGTGAAAGCAAGACCAAATCTTGTTGTTCTGAAACGGACAAAAATGCCGGCAGTTCTCGTTGAAGTCGGATTCCTTAATTCAAATACAGACAATCAGTTATTTGACGAGAATTTTGATGATATCGCACTTGCAATTGCAGATGGGATACTGGAAACGCTGGAAGAAGTGGCGAGAGAAAGTGCTGTGAACCAGACGGAAACCGGGCAGGAAATGTTGTCATCTGAGAGCGGTAAAAGCAGACAGAACGGAGCATATTTTGAGAATAGTGAAAATAAACAAAACGAGACATATTTTGAAGATAGAAATAAAGCATATGTGGAATATTCTGAAGATAATGTTTCAGATAAAATCGCTGGTGCTGCAGAAAATCCAGGAGTTTTACAGGATATGAGACAGGATCAAAGCGTAGAGTTATCCGGGAATACTGCTACATTGAACAATAATATAGAAACAACCAGAAACATTACAACGAACAACAGCGCAGAACCATCCGGAAATACAATTTCGGGCAACGTCATCTCAGACAACAGATTATCTGAGAAAGCCCGCCTGCCACGTCCGGGTGCTTACCGTGTACAGGTCGGTCTGTACCGCAATTGGGTATATGCACAGCGCCTGTTAGATGAACTTCTGGCGGCAGGCTATCCGGCATATCTGGATGAATCCGGTCCGTATATCCGCGTGCAGGTTGGTCCATTCATGACGCTTATGGAAGCTGTCCGTATGGAGAGAAAACTCCGCAGAGACGGGTACGATACACTTGTCATCCGGGGAAAATAAAATACCGATGCTCATAAAATTTCAGGCAGAGTTTTACAAGAGTTTAACATAAGATACTCCTTAGATTTTACGCTCTATACTTATAATGATACCAGAACCAGAGAACGAAAGCCACATGAGCGCCGCTCATAAGTGGCTGTAAATTCCAAGGATTCACAAAGATATAAGCATAATAGAGGTTTTGTTCCGGATGAGGAGGGAAAAGTTATGAACTTTATATGGGAAACGGTAAATAAATATGTCCCTGAAAATATGGCAGACGGTGTGTTCCTGACAACGTTGATCGTAGGCTGGTGCGTGCTGGTATTTGGTGTTGGAATGTTATTTTGCGTAATGGCAGCAGGATCTACATCGGCAGGATGCATTGTAAATGTAATGTGCATGGCACTTTATGCGGCAATCATCTTCGGATTGTTCGGAGGTATTTTCTATCTGTTCCGCCATCACAGACCGGGAGCCGGAAGTGCAAGATAGATTTTGTATTGGAAATCTTGCAGGAACTCGGTAATATCCCAGAAGCATTTCAGACCCGGATACAACCAGAAAAAGATTTACAGGCTTTAACAAAAGTTATAAAAAATAAGTTGAAAAGATGCTTTGTTGGTGTTAAACTCCTATAAAAGCATCTTTTTCTTTTGCGCTTTTGAACGTGTCTTATTCATATCTAAAGTATCTGAAAGGAATTCATGCTTTTAAATTTCACGAATAACAGCAGGAGTCCTGAAGGTACTAAAAAGACCGCACAAATTTCTTGTGAAGGACTCACAAAAGAAATCAACAGTACTGGAAGGCTATACATATTTTGTGGAAAAGGTAAGAGAGAATCAAAGGCAGGAAATGAATCTGGAAGAAGCAGTGGACAGTGCGATAAAAGATTGCATAGATAATCATGTATTGGAAGACTTTTTCAAAAACAGAAGGGATGAAGTGAAGAAAATGACACATCTGGATTACACATGGGAAAAGCGGGAAAGATTAATACGCATGGAAGAGTATGCAGATGGAAAAGCGGAAGGAATGCGTGAGGGCGAAGCTGCTGGAATGCTGAAAGGCAAAGCCGCTGGAATACGTGAGGGCGAAGCTGTTGGCAAACTAAAAGGTAAGATAGATTCTCTGATGGAAATTTTACAGGAACTCGGCGATGTTCCAGAAGCGCTTCAAACTCGAATTAAATCAGAAAAAGATTTACAGGTTTTGACAAGCTGGCTGAAAGCAGTGGCGAGAGCAGATTCTGTGGAAGAGTTTCAAGCGAAAGCAGGACTGCTATAATTACTATATTTTGACGCGCCACCGGCTTTTATGTTATTATTGATACGATTGATACACATATCAGGAAATAATATAAAAGCGGAGGCATATATGGCAGGTCGTTTAGAGTTTAAAGAAAAATTAGGTGATATATTAAAAGAAGCAGTTGCACAGGGCGGCGAGATGCAGAAAGAGGAAGTCGAGAAGTTTTTCTCAGAAGACGGACTTTCCGAAGAGCAGATTGATCTTGTGTGTGATTATCTGTTGTCTCAGAAAGTATCGGTTTATGGTTATCAGAAGAAGTCGGGCGTAGTGAGAATGGCGGAAGAGCCGACAAAACTCAGTACAGAAGAACAGGCATATCTCGTGGAATACCGCAGAAGTATCGAAGAGATACAGAAGAAAACGGCAAAAGAACCGATGGAAGAGAAGATGGCTTACTATCTTCCGAAGATCGTGGATGAAGCATTGAAAATGCATCGCGGTAATGTATTCCTTGGAGATATGATACAGGAAGGAAGTTTAAGTCTGGTACTCGCCCTTTCCCAGACAGAGGAAGAAGAGAAGATTATGGAAAAAGTACGGGCAGGAATCGATGTACTTCTGGAGTCACAGGATGAGACAACGAGAAGAGATCACCGCATGGTAGAGAAAGTCTCAGATCTGGATCAGGCGATCCGTGATATGACCGAGGAGAATGGAAGAAAAGTTGCAGTGGATGAAGTTGCAGATAAGCTTGGAATTACAGAAGCAGAGATCGCAGATATTCTGAAATTAGCAGGAGAAGAGGTGGAATAATCCACCTCTTAATTTTGCCCTAATCTTCTTCGCCCTCTTCTTCCGGCTGTGGTTCCGGCAAGTAAGCATGGACAGTTTCGATACGGTTTTTGTCTAGTTTTTCGACAATAAGACGGATACCATCTTCCGTTGTGATTGAATCTCCGACTTCCGGAAGACGATCCAGATGTTCGATGATAAATCCACCGAGGGAATCATAATCTTCTGAAGTAAGATCAAGATCCAGACGGTCATTTAAGTCATCCAGATTCGTGGAACCTTCAATCAGGTACTCCCGTTCGCCGACTTCCTGTACGAAATCTTCTTCATTTTCATCATAT
Source organism: Dorea sp. OM07-5 (assembly GCF_003481355.1). Classification (NCBI taxonomy): domain Bacteria; kingdom Bacillati; phylum Bacillota; class Clostridia; order Lachnospirales; family Lachnospiraceae; genus Dorea; species Dorea sp. OM07-5. Next base: position 25,147 of record NZ_QUKZ01000006.1, read on the forward strand.
TCATCGTGGATTTCACCGACGATCTCCTCCAGAATGTCTTCAAGTGTAATCAGACCGGAAGTTTCGCCATACTCATCCAGAACGATGGCGATATTGAAAGAGGATTCTCGCATCTCAACGAGAAGTTCGGAAATATTCTTATACTCATAAGTGAAATATGCTTCTCTTAAAATATCACGGATATGAAATTCTTTCGTATTATCATATAAAAGAAGATCCTTCATATTGATTGTACCGATCACATTGTCGGTTGTATCTTCAAAAATCGGAAGTCTTGTAAATTTATCTTCTCGGAAAATCTCAATCAGTTCTTCGTAAGTCGATTCCACATCTGCAAATGTTACATGTACACGCGGTACCATAACATCTTTTGCCTTCGCATCTCCTAAATCAACCACGTTGTAGATCATTTCTTTCTCATCGGATTCAATAACTCCTTCCTCATGGCTGACATTTACAATGGTACGAAGTTCATTTTCAGTCATTGTACGATTCTTCGCATTTGGATCGATATGAAAAATAAGAAGAATCAAAGAGGACAGTCCATTGATGATGAAAATAACCGGTGTCATGACTTTCATGAGAAAGCTGATGACAGGTGAATAAAGCAGAGAAATCTTCTCCGCGTAAACAGTCGCAGTTGTCTTTGGCGTGATTTCTCCGAACAGAAGAATCAGCACTGTAATGATCGCACTTGTGACAGCGACCATAGATCCGCCCAGCTTGTAGGCAATAGTTGTTGCCAGAGAAGCGGCAGCCGTATTCACGATATTATTTCCAATGAGGATTGTACTTAGCAATTTGCTGGAATTTTCCGTGATACGAAGTACAGTCTTCGCGCGCTTATTGCCTTCTTCTTCCAATGTGCGCATGCGAATCTGACTTGCAGTTGTAAGAGCCGTTTCTGCGGAAGAAAAGAACCCCGACAGAAGCAGCAGAATTATCAGAATTATAAATTGTATGGCGTCATCCGAACCCAATTTAAATATCACTCCTTTTGGTTTGTATATGGCACTAATATAGCGCATTTCATGGTATTTTGCAAGAGTTCGTTGAATTTGCAGTTTATTTATTGTATGATGTACAAGGAATAAAAGACAAACTCTATTTTATAAGGAGAAATCATAGATGAATCAGAATATATATGATAAATTGAAACAGATTCTTTCGTCTGCACAGGTGAAAGCAGACGAACCGATGAAGAATCATATTACGTTCCGGGTAGGTGGCCCGGCAGACGTATACGTGGTACCGAAGACAAAGGAAGAACTTTTACAGGTTATTACATGCTGTAAAGCGGAGAATGTTCCTTATTATATAATTGGAAATGGAAGTAATCTTCTGGTCGGAGACAAAGGCTACAGAGGCGTTGTAATCCAGATTTTCAAAGAGATGAATGAGATTACCTGCGAGGGAAATGTAATCTGCGCACAGGCGGGAGCACTGCTTTCACAGGTTGCAGCGAAAGCGCTGGAGCAAAGTCTTACGGGATTTGAATTTGCGGCAGGAATTCCGGGAACGCTCGGCGGCGCCTGTGTGATGAACGCCGGAGCATACGGTGGTGAGATGAAAGATGTTCTGAAGGAAGTGACAGTTTTGACGGATGAGGGAGAATTCCTTACGATTCCGAAGGAAGAGCTGGAACTGGGATACCGTACAAGCGTAATCGCAAAAAAAGGCTACATTGTCATAGAGGCAGTTCTTGAACTTAAGAGTGGAAATGCAGATGAGATCAGGGCTTACATGGATGAGCTGAAGGAAAAGCGCATTACAAAACAGCCGCTGGAATATCCGAGTGCCGGAAGTACATTTAAGCGACCGGAAGGATATTTCGCCGGAAAACTGATCCAGGATGCAGATCTCCGTGGCTTTCGGGTAGGAGGCGCACAGGTTTCCGAAAAACATTGCGGATTTGTTATTAATAAGGATCATGCGACAGCAGCAGATATCGTAGAACTGATGCAGCAGGTGTCAGACAGAGTGGAGGAAAAGTTCGGCGTGAAATTAGAGCCGGAAGTAAAAAGATTAGGAGAGTTCTAGTATGAGATTTGTGATTGTAACGGGTATGTCGGGAGCAGGAAAAAGTACAGCGCTTAAGATGCTGGAAGATATGGGTTATTTTTGCGCAGATAATCTGCCGGTGCCATTGATTCCAAAATTTGCAGAGCTTTTAAGTGTGCCGGGTACAGAGATGAATAAGGCGGCGCTTGGCGTGGATATCCGTAGCGGTCAGAGTTTCAAAGAACTGGAGCGTGTACTTAGTGAGCTGGATGAAGCAGGACTTACTTATGAGATTCTGTTCCTGGAATCCAGTGACGATGTGCTGATCAAACGATATAAAGAGACAAGACGTTTTCATCCATTGTCCGGCAGCAGCCAGAGAGTGGACAAAGGAATTGCCGAGGAACGTGAAAAATTAAGCTTTCTTAAGAAGAAGGCAAATTACCTGTTGGATACGAGCCATATGCTGACGCGCGAATTAAAAGGCGAACTGAATAAAATTTTCGTAGAAAACAAGGAATACAAGAACTTATACATAACAGTTCTGTCTTTTGGATTTAAATACGGAATCCCAAGTGATGCAGATCTTGTATTTGATGTCCGTTTTCTGCCAAACCCATATTATATAGAAGAATTACGTTCAAAGAGCGGTAATGACAAAGAAGTCAGAGATTATGTTATGGAAAATGAGAAATCTTGGGAATTTTTGGAGAAACTGACAGACATGATTGAATTTCTGATTCCGAATTACGTGGCAGAAGGAAAGACGCAGCTTGTGATCGGAATCGGTTGTACCGGTGGAAAACACAGATCCGTAACTCTGGCGAATGCATTATATGAAACACTTCAGGAAAATGAAGAAAACTATGGTGTTAGAATCGAACACAGAGACATTGAAAAGGATGCTAAAACGAAAGCAAGATAGGAGCAGGAAATGTCATTTTCCGGGAAAATAAAAGAAGAACTGGCAGAACATTCGACGGATGCAAGACATTGCAATCTTGCAGAACTTTCTGCAATTGTGCAAATGTGTGGGCATTTTTCGGAAGATTTTAAGGGCAGAATCACTTTGCAGGTGGACACGGAAAATTATCCAGTTGCAAGAAAATGCTTTACATTAATGAGAAAAACATTTAATATAAAGACTGATATCGTAATTCGCAGACATGCAGGAAAGGACAACTGGAGTTATCATCTTTTCTGGAGGGGAGAAGAACTCCTTGCGGTAAAGAATGCGGACGTTCAGGCAGTCTGTTGTAAAAGAGCCTATATTCGGGGCGCATTTCTTGCGGCGGGATCAATGAGTGATCCTACGAAGTCATACCATCTGGAGATTGTATGTGCGCAGGAAGAACGGGCAGAGCATCTGAAGACTCTGATGAACAGCTTCGGAACCGATGCGAAGATTGTACAGCGGAAGCGAATGCATGTTGTATATCTGAAGGAAGGTTCCCAGATTGTGGATATGCTGAATGTTATGGAGGCGCATGTTGCATTACTGGAGCTGGAGAATGTCCGGATCCTGAAAGAGATGCGTAATGCCGTCAACAGGAAAGTGAATTGCGAAACTGCTAATATTAACAAAACCGTTTCTGCCGCAGTAAGGCAGATGGAGGATATTGCATATATCCGGGATACGATTGGTTTTGATGAATTGCCGGATGGGTTGAAAGACGTCGCCCTTACACGTCTGGCATATCCGGATGCAGCACTGAAGGAGCTGGGAAGTCTGTTACGTGAACCTGTAGGAAAATCAGGTGTGAATCACAGACTGAGGAAATTAAGTGAGATAGCGAATAAGTTAAGGGAAAATAAGGAGGAGCAACACTATGATTAAGAAGCCTGTTACGATTCGAAACAGCATGGATATGGAAACAAGACCGATTGCACACCTTGTGCAGGAAGCGAGCCAGTATAAGAGTCAGGTATATATCGAGATGGATGATAAGAAGATTAACGCAAAGAGTATTATGGGAATGATGAGCCTGAATCTTTCAGAAGGAACGGCGATTACTGTTGCAGCAGACGGAGAGGATGAATCCGAGGCAGTAGCAGGTGTGGAAGCATTCCTCGTTGCTAACAAATAATCATACATAATGATAATATAAGACATAAGAAAAGAGTTCCGGTTAAGGAACTCTTTTTCAGACGAGTGAAAGGAGAGCGGAGTATGAAAAGATTACTGTTTGTATATAATCCGCATGCCGGCAAAGGCATGCTCGCACCAAAGGTGTCAGACGTTGTAGATATTTTTGTGAAAGCAGGTTATGAAGTGGTGATCTATCCGACGCAGGCATATCATGACGCATATAAGAAAATATCCGAATATGATGCCAGTACATATGATTTGGTTGTGTGCAGCGGAGGTGACGGAACATTGGATGAAGTTGTGACCGGAATGATGAAACGTGAAGACCGAGATCCGATCGGATATATTCCGGCTGGAACAACGAATGACTTTGCGAACAGCCTGCATATTCCGAAAGATGTTCTGAAAGCTGCGGACAATGCAGTGAATGGTTCCGAATTCTGCTGTGATGTCGGTAAATTCAATGACGGTATTTTCGTCTATATTGCCGCGTTTGGTTTATTTACGGATGTATCTTATGAGACAAAGCAGGAATTGAAGAACGTGCTCGGACATCTTGCATACCTTCTGGAAGGAACGAAGCGTCTGTTTAACATTCCGTCTTACCGGATCAAAGTAGAACATGACGGAGAGGTGATCGAGGACGAATTTGTATTCGGAATGGTAACAAATTCCAGATCTGTAGGCGGTTTCCGCAATATGATAGGAAAGGAAGTCGCATTTGACGACGGTCTGTTTGAAGTTACATTGATTAAGACACCGAAGAATCCAATTGCTTTACAGGAGATCATCGCATCACTTCTGATCGAACAGGTGGACACAAAGCATATGTACACATTCAAGACAGGCAAGATCACATTTGAGTCGATTGAAGAGATCCCATGGACATTGGATGGGGAGTATGGCGGAAGCCATGATGAAGTTGTCATTGAGAATTTGCAGAAACAGTTACATCTAATGGTTCCGGAAGATGAAATGAAGAAATTGTCTGTGAATCACAAGAAAGAAAACTAGCGAAAGCAGCCGAAAAATGCAGGGCTGTAGAAAAAATTGCAAAAAAACATAAAAAATGAAAAAAAGTACTTGCTTATTTATAGAATGTTTGCTATACTAGGCAAGTACGAAAGAGCAAGGCTCCCTGGTCAAGCGGTCAAGACGCTAGCCTCTCACGCTGGAATCAGGGGTTCGATTCCCCTGGGAGTCACTCAGTATGAAACCGGAGTTCATTATGAATTCCGGTTTTGTTTTATATATCTACAATATCAAGTCAGGCAGTTCAGCCTGCATAATTCCTGAAATTATGACATTGCAATAGTACATTTTTACTTTCATACAGATAAATATAATTGATGTTAGGGGCGCTAAGCCATAAAACCACTCATGTGCAAGCACATCGTGATGTCAGGCTTTTGACCTGGCACCATATAATGTAGTAAAAGGAGATATAATTTTATGATGATATTTTCAAAAATATATTTGTGCAGATGGTTTATGCTGTATCTGCTTGCCACCTGTCTGGTGTGGATTGCCGGACAGGACGCGCGTACACACAGAATTTCAAATCGTTCCGTGCTGGTATTTGGAGCGCTGGCGGCAGCGTACCGGACGCTCTGCCCTGAACTTTCGTGTCAGGCGGTGTGCATTGGAGTGTTTGCTGTCAGTGTGCCGTTACTTCTGCTGGCAGCATGGAAGCCGGGTGCTGTTGGTGGCGGAGATGTAAAATTAATGGCAGCAGGTGGGAGTTTATTTGGTGCAAATGGAATCTGGCAAGCGTTTTTTACTGGCATTTTGCTGGCAGGAATCTGGACAATCGTGATGCTTTTGTGCAAAAAGGTGAAACGGAAGTCGAGTATCCCGCTTGGCCCGTTTCTGAGTGCGGGAATGCTGATTTCTTTGTCCTTGTTTTTTTGAAAGTAATGGTCTATAATAAAAAAATGAAATGTGAATTGAAGAATTGGAGGAATATGATATGTTAGTATCAGCAAAAGAGATGCTTGAAAAAGCAGTTGAAGGTCACTATGCAGTAGGTCAGTTCAACATCAACAATCTGGAGTGGACAAAAGCAGTACTGAATGCGGCTGAAGAGATGAAATCTCCGGTAATCCTTGGAGTATCTGAAGGAGCAGGAAAGTACATGACTGGATTCAAGACAGTTGCTGCTATGGTAGAAGCTATGATGGGTGAGCTTGGAACAACTGTTCCGGTTGCTTTACATCTGGATCACGGTACTTACGAAGGAAGTTATAAGTGTATCGAGGCTGGATTCTCTTCTATCATGTTTGACGGATCTAAATATCCAATCGAAGAGAACGTTGCAAAGACAAAAGAACTGATTGAAGTCTGCAACAAGAAAGGAATCTCTCTGGAAGCAGAAGTTGGTTCTATCGGCGGAGAAGAAGACGGAGTTATCGGACAGGGTGAGTGTGCTGATCCGAACGAATGTAAGCAGATCGCAGATCTTGGTGTTACAATGCTTGCAGCAGGTATCGGTAACATTCACGGAAAATATCCTGCAAACTGGGCTGGATTAAGTTTTGAGACTCTGGATGCAATCCAGAAGCTGACAGGAAAACTGCCACTGGTACTTCATGGTGGAACAGGAATTCCGGATGACATGATCAAAAAGGCAATTGATCTCGGAGTAGCTAAGATCAATGTTAATACAGAGTGCCAGCTTTCATTTGCTGATGCAACACGCAAATATATCGAGGCGGGTAAAGATCAGGAAGGAAAAGGCTATGATCCTCGTAAGCTTTTAAAACCAGGATACGAAGCAATCATCGAAACTGTCAAGGAGAAGATGGAATTATTCGGATCTGTTGGAAAAGCAGAATAATTTCAATTTATACTTGCCTTTTTCAGACAATTGAGTTATACTAACAGGCGTAGCGAGAACAAAGGCGTTCCAATGAAAGTTGGAGTGCCTTTTTCTTACATATTCAACAATATTTGAATACAGACAACAAGACACGATTAAGAAAGGAAACGAAAAGACATGAGTGAAGCATTGAAAGTAGCTGAGATTTTTGGGGAAGATGTATTTAACGATACTGTCATGCAAGAGCGTTTGCCAAAGAAGGTCTATAAGGATCTGAAGAAGATTATCGAAGAGGGAAAAGAATTAGACCTTGCAACAGCAGATGTAATTGCTCACGAGATGAAAGAGTGGGCGATTGAGAAAGGAGCTACACATTATACACACTGGTTCCAGCCCCTTACAGGAGCTACCGCTGAGAAACATGATTCTTTTATTTCTGCACCACTGCCGAACGGAAAAGTGCTGATGAGCTTTTCCGGAAAAGAACTGATCAAAGGAGAGCCGGATGCATCTTCATTCCCATCCGGAGGACTTAGAGCAACATTCGAGGCAAGAGGATATACAGCATGGGACTGTACTTCACCGGCATTTGTAAGACATGATGCAGCAGGCGCTACACTTTGTATTCCGACAGCATTCTGCTCTTACAAAGGAGAAGCACTTGACCAGAAGACACCGCTTCTGCGTTCTATGCAGGCAATCAATGAACAGTCACTGAGACTGCTTCGTTTATTTGGCAATACAACAGCTAAGAAAGTAACTCCTTCTGTTGGAGCAGAGCAGGAGTATTTCCTTGTAGATGCTGAAAAGTTTGAGCAGAGAAAAGACCTTATTTATGCAGGACGTACTTTATTTGGAGCGATGCCTCCAAAAGGACAGGAGATGGACGATCACTATTTCGGAACCATCCGTCAGAGAATTGCCGGATTTATGAAGGACGTCAATATTGAACTGTGGAAAGTTGGAGTTGCATCCAAGACACAGCACAACGAAGTTGCACCGGCACAGCATGAGCTTGCACCGATTTACGGTGAAGCAAATGTAGCTGTTGACCACAACCACCTGGTAATGCAGACATTGAAGAGAATTGCATGCCAGCATGGAATGAAATGCCTGCTTCATGAGAAACCATTTGCAGGTGTCAACGGATCCGGTAAACATAACAACTGGTCACTGACTACAGATGATGGTAAGAACCTGTTAGAGCCAGGCAAGACACCTCATGAGAACGTACAGTTCTTACTGGTGCTGACATGTATCTTGAAAGCAGTAGACAAACACGCAGCACTGCTTCGTGAATCTGCAGCAGATGTAGGAAATGATCACAGACTGGGAGCAAACGAGGCACCTCCGGCTATCATCTCTATTTTCCTTGGAGATCAGCTTGAAGATGTAATCCGCCAGCTCGTAGATACCGGAGAAGCTACACACAGTCTGAAAGGTGGAAGACTGGAGACAGGTGTAAGTACACTTCCGGATCTTGCAAAAGATGCAACAGACCGTAACCGTACATCGCCGTTTGCATTTACAGGTAACAAATTTGAGTTCCGTATGGTAGGATCAAGAGATTCTATTTCCGGATCAAACGTTGTACTTAACACAATCGTAGCAGAAGCATTTGCAGAGGCGTGTGATGTCCTGGAGAAAGCAGATGACTTCGATATGGCAGTACATGATCTGATCAAGAAATATGCAACAGAGCACCAGAGAATCATTTTCAATGGTAACGGATATGCAGATGCATGGGTAGAAGAAGCTGAGAGAAGAGGACTTCCGAACATCAAATCTATGGTAGAAGCTGTACCGGCACTGGTAACAGAAGATACAGTATCTATGTTTGAGAAGTTTAAAGTATTCACAAAGGCAGAGCTTGAGTCACGTGTAGAGATTAAGTATGAGAACTACTCAAAGGCTATCAACATTGAAGCACGTACAATGATCGACATGGCAAGCAAACAGATCATCCCGGCTGTTATCAAATATACAAAATCTCTGGCAGATACAGTACTTGCAGTGAAAGAAGCAGGAGTAGACGCTTCCGTACAGGCTGGACTGCTGAAAGAGACAAGTGATCTCCTGGCTGCGACAAAGAGCGCACTGGATGCACTCAGTGCTGTAACTGATAAGGCAGCAGCTATGGATGAAGGTGAAGAGCAGGCAAGATTCTATCACTTCGATGTAGTACCTGCAATGGAAACTCTGCGTACACCGGTTGACAAACTGGAAATGATCGTAGACAAAGAAGCATGGCCGATGCCATCATATGGAGATCTGATCTTTGAAGTGTAATCGGTTTTGCGATAGATAAAAGATACGATAAATATGAACTCCTGATTTTTATAAATTCATTAGAAAATTTTAAGAACCTTGCACTTGGAATGGCAACTTGTATGTGCTATCCTAAGTGCAAGGTTTTTTATTAGGCACATTTTGCTGATTAAGGAGATAATAGAATGACAAAACAGGAATTTCTGGAAAAATTAAGAGCCGCACTTGGCAATGACTTAAGTGGTACAGTTGTAAGTGAGAATGTGAATTATTATAAGCAGTATATTACAGATGAAGTAGCGAAAGGAAAATCCGAAAAAGAAGTGATAGATGAATTGGGAGATCCATGGGCGATCGCCCGTACGATCATAGATGCACAGGAGAACCAGGAGTACACAGAAGGTGAATACAGAAGTGAGACCACTGCAAATGGCGAATATGATTCCGGCAAACAGAATAGATATGGCAATGTCCATGTATTTGGATTGGACAGCTGGTGGAAGAAACTGCTTCTGATACTGGGGCTTGTTGGAATTATCGTCTTGATCGTGGCAGTGATCGGAGGGATTATCAGCATTCTTGCGCCGATTGTTCTTCCGCTTATTGTGTTGATGTGGATTCTCCGGGTAATCGGACAGAGACGAAGATAAGAAATGAAAGCAGAAGAAAAATTTGATTAATCCCTGTGATAAAAAGAAAAATATAAAGTAAAAGACCGATGGGGGAGCCATCGGTCTTTTGAGGGGAGTATAAATAATTAATAAGGGGTTGTAGAAAGTAACCTTTCTACAAGTTTAAGTATAATATAGCAAGAGTCAAAAAGCAAGAAAAACCTTAAAAAAATCTTAATATATTTGTAAGCTTGTTTTTGTGAAAAAGATACATAAAACAGATGCAGATGGACACAATAATCCTGTAACTTAAAAAAGAATTAGGAGGAATTTAAAATGGCAAAAAACTCATCAAACATGAATGCATCTGATAAGAATGCTTATGGAAAAAACATCGCAGACAAGAACTCATCTAACAAAAACGGATATAATAAGAATGCATCCAAAAAGAATGCATATGGGCAGTCCGACAAGAATGAATCCAATAGAAATTCTTCTGATAGCAACTGCCACGGCTACAAAGAGAGACAGTAATCAGAAAATGGCGTAACAATCCACACTTATAAGACAGTGAAATATGGCGGAAAGAGTGTCAAACTCTATTCGGCATGGTCAAAAGCAGCAAAAGCAAAAATCAAATAATGTGTGATGCAGTTTGCGCTTTATGATGGTAGTCATTTATAATGAAGTAAACAAAAAGGCTTCCCTGAAGATACAGGTATTTTCAGGGAAGCCTTTTTTATATAAAAATCTTCCGGCAGATATGCAAAGTCATATTCTTTGTTATAAAAACCTTGCACGCTTTTTTTATGTAGAATATACTAAGAAAGAGTACAAACAGAAAAGTACGGAAGAAACAGGAGAAATATATGAGTAAAATAGAATTGATTGCACCATGCCATTTTGGGTTGGAGGCAGTTTTAAAAAGAGAGATCATAGACCTTGGCTATGATATCGCAGAAGTAGAAGATGGAAGAGTGACATTTTATGGAGATGAAGACGCAATCTGTCGTGCCAATATTTTCCTGCGGACAGCAGAGAGAATCCTTGTAAAAGCAGGAAGTTTCAAAGCGGTAACATTTGAAGAATTATTTGACAAGACAAAGAACCTGCCGTGGGAGCGTTATATTCCGAAGAATGGAAAATTCTGGGTTGCCAAGGCAGCGTCTGTTAAGAGTAAATTATTCAGCCCGTCAGACATCCAGTCTATTATGAAGAAAGCAATGGTCAGACGGCTGCAGGAATATTATGGAATCGAGTGGTTTCCGGAAGACGGAGCTTCTTATCCGGTACGTGTATTTTTGATGAAAGATATCGTGACAGTAGGAATCGATACATCCGGTGTGTCCCTGCACAAGAGAGGATACCGTGAAGTTTCCGGCAAAGCGCCGATCACGGAGACTCTGGCAGCAGCACTCATCAAGCTGACACCATGGAAGAAAGACCGTGTATTCGTAGATCCGTTCTGCGGAAGTGGAACATTTCCGATAGAAGCTGCAATGATGGCTGCAAATATCGCGCCGGGAATGAATCGTTCCTTCACGGCAGAAGAGTGGACGAACCTGATCCCGAAGAAGATGTGGTATGACGTGATCAACGAGGCAAATGATCTGATTAAGGACGATATCGATGTGGACATTCAGGGATATGATATCGATGGATCGGTCATTAAGATCGCAAGAAGAAATGCAAGAGAAGCCGGAGTGGATCATCTGATCCATTTTCAGGAGAGAGATGTAAGAAACTTAAGCCATCCGAAGAAATACGGATTTATCGTGACGAACCCGCCTTACGGAGAACGTCTGGAAGATAAGAAAGACCTGCCGGAACTGTATCGTGCATTTGGCGAAAGCTTTGCAGGACTTGACAGCTGGTCGGCTTACATGATTACTTCTTATGAAGATGCACAGCGTTATTTCGGACGGAAAGCGGATAAGAACCGGAAGATTTACAATGGAATGTTGAAGACATATTTCTATCAGTTTATGGGACCGAAGCCGCCGAGAAAACCGAGAGAGGAGCAGTAGATGAAGAAAATAATATTTGCAACAGGAAATGAGCATAAGATGGTGGAAGTCCGTATGATCCTTGACGGTCTGGGACTGGAGATTCTCTCACAGAAAGAAGCAGAGATTCAGGCAGATGTTGTAGAGGATGGAACCACATTTGAAGAAAATGCACTGATCAAAGCATCCGAGATTGCGAAAATCGCACATGAGATGCCGGAATACAAAGAAGCAGTTGTGATGGCAGATGATTCCGGCCTGGAAATCGATTATCTGAACAAAGAGCCGGGAATCTATTCTGCGCGGTACATGGGAGAGGATACTTCCTATGATATTAAAAATCAGGCGCTTTTAGACCGTCTGGATGGTGTACCGGACGAAAAACGTACAGCGCGGTTTGTCTGTGCGATCGCAGCTGTACTTCCGGATGGAAGCCATGAAGTTGTGCGCGGCACGATGGAGGGCATTATTGGTCATGAGATTGCCGGAGAAAACGGATTTGGATATGATCCGATTTTCTATCTGCCGGAATGTGGATGTACCAGCGCAGAACTTGCGCCGGAAGAGAAGAACAGACGAAGCCACAGAGGAGAAGGACTTCGGAAAATGCGTGAGATTCTGGAGAATAAAAAGAAATGAAAATACTGATCGTAAGTGATACACATAAGGCTCACGTATCTCTGGAACAGGTTCTGGAGCGGGAGAAGCCGATTGATATGCTTATCCATCTTGGAGATGTGGAAGGCGGGGCTGATTATATAGAAGCACTGGCGGGCTGTCCGGTACATATCGTTGCCGGAAATAATGACTATTTCAGTGATCTTCCGCAGGAAGAAGAATTCGTTGTGGAAGGAAATCACATTTTCATTACACATGGACACTATTATTATGTATCTATGGGAGAGAGTGATTTACTGAAAGAAGCTAAAGGCAGAGACGCTGACATTGTGATGTATGGACATACACATAAGCCATCGCTGCATGAAGAAGACGGCGTGACGATATTGAATCCGGGAAGTATCTCTTACCCGCGTCAGAGCGGGCGTCAGAAGACCTATATGATCATGGAGATTGATGCATCGGGCATGCCGGAGATTGAGCTGAAATATGTATAAGAAAAGACATGTAAAAAAATTGCAAAAAAATGAAAAAAGTTATTGACAATGTTCGAACCTTGCTATATAATAGCTATTGTGTCACGGAGATACAACAAGATGACACGAAGTAAACAATATCGGGGTGTGGCTCAGCTTGGCTAGAGCGCCTGGTTTGGGACCAGGAGGTCGCAGGTTCGAATCCTGTCACCCCGATAATCTTGCGGGTGTAGTTCAATGGTAGAACACCAGCCTTCCAAGCTGGATACGTGGGTTCGATTCCCATCACCCGCTTTCCGAGTGTCAACAGACATTTGGGAAAGTGATAGTTCTGAGGAGCTTATCCTTAAGAGTCTGTAGCTCAGCTGGATAGAGCAACGGCCTTCTAAGCCGTAGGTCGAGGGTTCGAATCCCCCCAGGCTCGTTAGAACCACAACAATTTAATAATGTGGTACTTAGTTGGACAGCTATAGTTCGATAAGTAATATATGGTGGGTATGGTGCAGTTGGTTAGCGCGCCAGATTGTGGTTCTGGATATCATGGGTTCGAGTCCCATTACCCACCTTTCTTTTTTTCTGTAAAGAGAGAATGTATTATTGGGCTATCGCCAAGCGGTAAGGCACAGGACTTTGACTCCTGCATTCGTTGGTTCGAATCCAACTAGCCCAGTTATATGGGCGTGTAGCTCAGGTGGTAGAGCACTTGACTTTTAATCAAGTTGTCCGGGGTTCGAATCCCCGCACGCTCACTGAATTATAGATGCAAATCCTTTGGGGTTTGCGTTTTTTTGTTTATGTAGAAAGAAGGAAAAAAAGTGGGAAAACACATGTTTTCTAATAAAGCATTGTGGAAACTGATGGCACCGTTGGCATTTGATCAGTTGCTAAATTCCATGATGGGAACAGTTGGAACAATGGTAGTCAGCAATCTGGGTTCGGCGGCAATCTCGGCAGTCAGTCTGGTAGACGCCATCAACGTACTGATCGTTCAGGCGTTTTATGCACTGGCAGCAGGAGGAACAGTTGTATGTTCCCAATATCTTGGATGCAAAAAAGAAAAAGAAGCAAATGAAGCGGCAAGACAGCTTCTGTTTATCACATTTGTATTGTCTGTGGTGATTGCAGCAATCTGTCTGGCAGCAAATGGACCGCTCCTGCGGCTGATCTTTGGAGAAGTAGAACCACAGGTTATGAAATATTCCAGACAATATTTTATTATTTCAGCGATATCCTATCCGTTTATTGCGTTGTATGATGATGGTTCGTCCATATTCCGTGCACAGGAAAACAGTAAAACGCCGATGATGATTTCACTGTGTGCAAATATTCTGAATCTCATATTAAATATACTGTTTGTATGGGGATTTCATATGGAAGTTATCGGTTCGGCAACAGCGACCATGTTGTCGCGTGCATTTTCGATGATTGCAGTGCTGTGTCTTCTGCGCCGTCCGGAACTTATTATCCGCCTGAGGGGGTATCTTAGTATTCGCCCTATCTGGTCACAGATCCGCCGGATTCTGTATCTTGGTATTCCGTCGGGAATCGAAAACAGTATGTTCCAGTTTGGTAAACTGGCAATCCAGTCTACGGTGTCTATGATGGGGACGGCCGCAATTGCTGCGCAGGGAATGACAAATATCCTGGAAAATCTGAATGGTATTCTGGCAATTGGAATAGGTGTCGGACTGATGACGGTAGTCGGAGAATGTATGGGAGCCGGAAGAAAAGATGAGGCAGCCTACTATATTAAGAAGATGACAGCCGTGTCAGAAGTTGTCGTGATTGCAAGCTGTCTGCTGATCTTTGCGCTCGTACATCCAATTACGATTTTCGGTGGAATGGAAGCAAAGAGTGCAAAAATGTGTATCTTCATGGTTGGCTGTATCACCATTGCAAAACCAATTGTGTGGTCGTTGGCATTTATACCGGCATACGGTTTCCGTGCAGCCGGGGATGTGAAATTTACGATGGTTACATCGGCGCTCATCATGTGGTTTTGTCGTGTCACACTTGCGATGTTTCTTGCGAGAGTGCTCGGTTTCGGACCGATTGCAGTATGGATCGGAATGTTCACTGACTGGTCAGTCCGTGCGATTATTTACAGTATCCGCTTTAAAAGTGGAAAATGGATGGAGCATCAGGTTATTTAAGGAAAATTTTCGAAATGTCCCGGCAATAACAGGAAACAGATGATTATAAAAAACCAGTTGACAAATATGCAGAAAATATAGTATATTATTTAGGCAGTTCGCATGCGGATGTGGCGGAATTGGCAGACGCGCCAGACTTAGGATCTGGTGTCCCCGACGTGCAGGTTCAAGTCCTGTCATCCGCATTTGCTACATGATATAATATCAATTACGAAGAAGATCATCACGAAAGTGGTGGTCTTTTTTTAAAGACTGTTGCAGGACAGAAAGAAGCAGCAACAAAACTCCTTGGTCAAACACTTTCCAAGGAAGAAATTGCTGAAAAAGTCGGAAAGTATAATAACATGACCGTTGATGTCAATGGTTGTACACACGGCGTACACTCATTTCAATTGATTAACTGATAAGAAATTAAGGATAAATAAAAGTAAATATGTAAAAGGGGACATTTCCCCCGGAACATAAGAGAAGCAGCTCCGCGTTATGTATCTCAGTTGAGATTTCATAGCATGGAGCTGCTTTTGCTTTATTAAATATATTCAATAACTATAGCCTCTGTAGAAAACTGACTAACTATCGTATCACATATTTTCTTACAAAGCAGCTTACAACACCCAGCGCGCAGAGTGGCAGAAGAGCGGAAGCAAGTCCGCCGTAGAGTTGCAGTGCTCCTTTTAAACCCTGAAGCGGAGCCGGAGAAGCCGGGATCAGATTTCCAAAATACAGAGACAGATATGCACCTGCATAGATGAAAATAAAAGAAAACCAGCCTTTGCCTTTATCGTAACGGTGTCCGCGTTTCCCATAAGTACTGCTTCCGAAAAGCACGATTAAAAATGTGACAGCTTCCACGAGAAGCAGGAATAAGGCAACACCAAGATAAGCACCCAGAATATAATTCTTCTGTGCGACCGCCGCAGCAATATTTCCGTAAGCCGGAGCGTTTTTCCAGAATGTCAGTCCCAGCATGCAGAAAATAATAGCAATGAGTACCAGAGTTCCGGCACGGAGCAGGAGATTTAACGTCTTGCGTGTTGCTTTAGCAGCGACCTTTCCACCGGTTGCAGCGCCTTTCTTCAAAGGAGACAGAAAATTTGGCAGATGAAAACCGCCCTTTTTGCGCCCGCCTTTATCAGAAGAACGTTTTCTGTCAGAATCATTGCCGGATACCTTACCGCCGCGCTTCCGTTTCATATATTCTTCCGGCGTCTCATCGAATGAAGTAGTATAATTTTCTTCCACATAATCGATATGTTTCGTCGTATCCAGATCGGAAAGACTGGAAAGTACGTCTTTGTAATTATCATCTGTATCGATGTTAATATCAGGAAGATCCCCTTCGTAGATAACTTCAAAATCATTGTCGAAGATATCTTTTCCCTTATTTGCAGTATTCATACTCATAAAAAAATCCCTCCTAAAACGATTTACATTTTAGTATCTATATCGGATGGATACAATAGATATCACAAAAATTTCAGGAAGACATAAGGTTTTCTTTAGATTTGGAATTGTGTATAATAGAAAACAATCGAACTAAGGTAAATGATGTAAAATAACTATCATGAGTAATAATTGGAGATACAGGAGAGCATTGTCATGAAAATAAATGGAAATAAAATAGAAGGACTTGTATTTGATATGGACGGTCTGCTGCTTGATTCGGAGCGGATTGTGCAGAGATCGTGGGAGCTGTCCGGCAAAGAACTCGGAATAGAAGGAATGGGGCAGCAGATCTACCATACACTGGGAATGAATGCAAAAAGCCGCAGACAGTATTTTAAAAATGCGATCAGCGCAGATTTTCCTTATGAAGAATTTCAGAAACTGACATCCAAATATTTTTATCAGATTACAGATACAGAGGGACTTCCGGTGAAAAAAGGAGCAGCAGAGTTACTGGAATATGCAAAGACGCATGACTACAAGACCGCAGTGGCAACTTCGTCAAGCAGAGGGTATGCAGAGCGCGTGTTGATGGATGCGGGACTTTATCAGTGGTTTGACGGCGGTGTATTTGGCGATATGGTGACAAAAGGAAAACCAGATCCGGAAATCTATCTCCGTGCCTGTGAGAGTATTGCACTGCGTCCGGAAAACGGACTGGCATTTGAAGATGCACCGGGCGGAATCCGGTCGGCGGTGGCAGCAGGATTACATACCATCATGATTCCGGATCTGCTCCGGCCGACAGAAGAGATAAAAAAGCTGATTTACCGGAAGTTTGCTGATCTTGGGGAAGTGATTCCGTTTTTAGAGGGGAGTGTATAATTTTCAATCATAAAAACTCTTTAGAATTATATTTTCCAATGAGATATCATGGGGAAATTATGCAATATGGTGTGTTTCGTACATAATAAAAAGAAGACTGGATGTATGCTGAGGTGTTCTCAATATACAGCTGGTCTCCTTTTGTTATGTCCATGTTTTTTTTGACAAGTTTACACGGCGTATCCGTATTAGTCTTCTTTTGCGAATACTTCTTTTCCCATACCACAGATCGGGCAGAGCCAGTCGTCCGGCAGATCTTCAAAAGCTGTTCCGGGAGCGATACCTCCGTCCGGATCCCCATTTTCCGGATCATAAACATAGCCGCAAGGTTGACATACATATTTTTCCATCTTTTCTCCTCCGTTAGAAACCTTTCGTGTCCTTGTCTGGGATATTTTCCCAAACATCATCTTATAGTTATAGCATACATCATATCGGACAAAAATGCTATATCTCTTTAGACCAGCGTCCAGATGCTCCGCAAGGGAGGACAAGGCCGGTGCTGCTGACCGGAAGACCGATTTCCTGGGATTCTACATGTCCGTGCCATGGTGCAAGTTCTGTCGCGATCATATAAGTCAGAACAGCAGGTGCCAGACCGGTTGTGTAGGAATTTACAAGGAAGAACAACGGATCAGCAGAGAGTATCTTCGTACATAATTTGATAAGCGGATGAATGGCATCCTCGATTTTCCAGATTTCTCCTTTCGGACCTCTTCCATAAGAAGGTGGATCCATGATGATCGCATCATAGTGATTGCCACGGCGGATCTCACGTTCTACAAATTTCACACAGTCATCGACAAGCCAGCGAATCGGTTTATCGGATAAACCGGAAGATGCTGCATTTTCCTTCGCCCATGTAACCATTCCCTTGGATGCATCTACGTGTGTAACACTTGCTCCGGCTGCGGCAGCCGCAAGAGTAGCGCCTCCGGTATAGGCGAAAAGGTTCAGAACTTTTACCGGTCGTCCGGCGTTTTTGATTTTATCGGAGAACCAGTCCCAGTTGGTTGCTTGTTCCGGGAAAAGTCCGGTATGTTTGAAGCTGAATGGTTTCAAATTAAATGTCAGCTTTTTATAATGAATCTGCCACTGTTTTGGCAAATCGAAAAATTCCCATTCGCCACCGCCTTTTTTACTGCGGTGATAATGTCCGTTCGGATGTTTCCAGCCACTGTTTGTCTTTTTGGTATCCCAGATTACCTGCGGATCCGGGCGCACAAGAAGAAAATCACCCCAGCGTTCCAGTTTTTCTCCTTTGCTGCAATCTATTACTTCATAATCTTTCCATTGATCTGCAATCCACATAATTAAAAACCTTTCTCATGATTTGTTAGCATAGTCATTCATGAAAGATTATAGCATGGCGGAAAAGAAAAAGAAAGCCTATAGACATCTTCTATAATAATGAATATATATTAAAAAACTCTATTTGAAGCACGGGACAGGAGTTTATATAATAGAAAGAGAAGAACAGTTGGAAAAACAGACAACTATGGGAGGAAATGATTATGCTGATCGACACACATATGCATGAGATGACATATTCCAAAGACAGTTTTCTGAAACTGGATGAGATGGTACGCATCGCCAGGGCAAAAGGACTGGACGGAATCTGCATTACAGATCATGACAGCATGGGGCTTAAGGAATATGCAGCAGAATATTCCAGACGTGAGAATTTTCCGATCTTTACAGGAATTGAATTTTTCTCCCTGCAGGGCGATATAGTGGCATTTGGAATTGAAGAGTATCCGAAAGAACGGATACCTGCACAGGATTTTATTGATCTTGTCAAAGCGCAGGGCGGCGTGTGTTTTGCAGCACATCCATTTCGCAATAATAACAGAGGACTGGAAGATAATTTACGCACCGTGCACGGACTGGATGGGTTGGAAGTCCTGAATGGAAGTACGTCGCTTGAAGCATGTTATAAGGCTGCTGAATATGCAGAAGAACTTGGACTTTTCACACTTGGTTCTAGTGACTGCCATGTACCGGAGAAAGTTGGTGTATGCGCCACTTATTTTCCGGAGAAAGTACATACAATGGAAGAATTTCTGGAAGTGTTTAAAAAAGGAACGATGTGTCCGGCTTTTTATAAGGATGGACAATATCATATAATTACAAATAAGAAATCTATTTACCTTTCCGCACATCAATGATAGAATATATCTATATAAGATAAAAAAGGGAAGGCATGAAAGGAGAATCATTATGATTACAGTTAATGCTATGGGAGATAATTGCCCGATCCCGGTTATAAAGACCAAAAAGGCAATGCAGGCGCTCACAGGCCCGGAGACGATCGAAGTTTTAGTTGACAATGAGATCGCCGTTCAGAACGTAACAAAGATGGCTGAAAGCTCAGGCGGTGCAGTAAAGTCTGAGAAGATCGCTGACAAAGAATACAAAGTTACGATCCAGATGAACGGAGCACCTGAGACAGTAAGCGAAGGAGAGGAGACTTGTATGCCGGACGCAAGAGATAACACAGTTGTAGTAATTAATTCAGACCGCATGGGATCTGGTAATGATGAACTTGGAAAAGTATTAATAAAAGGTTTCATCTTTGCAATAACACAGCTTGATACTTTACCTAAAACTATGTTATTCTATAATGGTGGAGCGACTCTGACCACAGAAGGTTCTGATTCATTGGAAGATTTGAAGTCACTGGAAGCACAGGGGGTTCAGATTCTGACATGTGGAACATGCCTTGATTATTATGGATTGAAAGAAAAACTGGTGGTAGGAACTGTAACAAATATGTACAGTATTGTTGAGACAATGGCAGGTGCTGGTAAGATCATCAGACCTTAATCATTTGTCCAGACAGATTTTGTAACAGAGGTAATAGAGCCGGACACTTGTGAGTCGCACAGGAAGTCCGGCTTATTTGTATATATTTAACAGGCTATATAATAGATGTATAGCGGAAACAGCCTCGCAGGAGGCGGAAGTTACATTCAATACCAAGGAGAGGAGAAAACAAGTATGAAATCAGATGTAAAACTGACAAGCTTGACGAAGACGGCAGGGTGAGCAGCTAAGATTGGTCCTGAGACCCTTGCCCAGGTTCTGGGTAAGTTGCCGAAGTTCGAGGACAAGAACCTGATCGTAGGTATTGAGACGTCGGACGATGCCGCTATATATAAAGTGACAGATGATATTGCTATGATACAGACGGTGGATTTCTTTACACCGATCGTAGATGAGCCGTATATGTTCGGACAGATTGCAGCAGCCAATTCACTGAGTGATGTGTGGGCGATGGGAGGAGAACCGGCAGTAGCTTTGAATATTGTTGGATTCCCGAACTGCCTGGATCCAGCTATTTTAGGGGATATCCTTGCCGGAGGAGCAGACAAAGTGAAGGAAGCAGGAGCTGTTCTGGTAGGAGGGCATTCGGTGCAGGATGATGAACCGAAATATGGTCTCTGTGTATCAGGCTTTGTGCATCCGGATAAGATCTTTAAGAATTACGGATGCAGACCGGGAGATATCCTGGTTTTAACGAAACAGATAGGAAGCGGAATCGTTAATACTGCGATCAAAGCAGATATGGCATCACCGGAAGCAATCAGAGAAGCGCAGACGGTTATGGCATCGCTGAATAAGAGAGGAAAACAGGCGGTTGAGAAATATGACGTCAGCGCCTGCACAGACATCACAGGATTTGGACTTCTCGGTCACTGTGTCGAGATGGCATCAGCCAGTGATGTGACATTTGAAATCAATGTTAAAGACATTGCATACCTTACCGATGCGATCGATTTCGCGAAGATGGGACTGGTCCCGGCCGGAGCATACAAGAACCGAGGATATTCTATTGGGAAAGTAGACGCAGGTTCTATTCCGGAGTATTATCTGGACCTGCTATATGACCCACAGACATCCGGCGGATTGTTAATCAGTGTGGCACCGGATAATTTGAATGAGATGCTGGCAGATTTTAAGAATGCAAGCATGGATACCACGATTTCGGTGATCGGAAAGGTTGCACCTAAGAGCGACAAGTTGATCCGACTGTTTTAAGTCAAAGAAAAAGTGGAAGGAAGAAAAATATGGACAAGAATATGTTGTATCGCAGTATCCCGAAAGTGGATGTGCTGCTTGCTGATGAGAAAGTCCAGATGTTGATAGAGACTTATAGCCGGGAGACGGTTATGGAATCCATTCATCTGGAGATGAATCGTCTGCGTGCTTATATTGCAAAATGTGAAGACGAAGAGGAAGCAAAGAGACAGATTGAAGCGTTGACGGAGAAGATCGAGCGGACAGTGTCTGCAATGCATACGCCGAACATGCGCATGGTAATGAATGGTACGGGGACCATTCTCCACACCAATCTGGGAAGAGCACCGATAAGCCCGGAACATATGAAGAGGGTAGCGGCTATTGCAACAGGATATTCAAATCTGGAGTATAATCTCGAAGCCGGAAGACGTGGCGAACGTTATTCGCATTTCGAGGAATTGTTGTGCAAAATTACAGGGGCAGAGGCTGCGATGGCAGTCAATAACAACGCTGCTTCTGTTATGCTTATTTTGAGCTCGCTTGCTAAAGGAGGGGAAGTGATTGTTTCCCGTGGCGAGCTTGTAGAGATTGGCGGTAAGTTCCGCATCCCGGATGTTATGGAGCAGAGCGGGGCTTCACTTGTGGAAGTAGGAACAACCAACAAGACACACTATGATGATTATGAAGATGCGATCACAGAAGAGACAAAGGCACTTCTGAAGGTACACACAAGCAATTACCGTATTGTCGGATTTACAGATACAGTAGGGATTGATGAACTGATCCCGCTTGCGAAGGAACATGATCTTCCGGTAGTGGAAGACTTGGGAAGTGGTGTGCTCATTGATCTGGAAAGATACGGTCTGACACACGAGCCGACTGTACAGGAATCCATTGCAAAAGGTGCGGATGTTGTCTGCTTCAGTGGCGACAAATTATTGGGAGGACCACAGGCAGGTATCATTATCGGTAAGAAGAAATACATTGATATGATGAAGAAGAACCAGCTTACCCGTGCTCTCCGTATTGATAAATTTACAGCGGCAACGCTGGAACTTGTATTACAGGAATATCTGTCTGAAGAAAAGGCAGTTCAGAACATTCCTGTTCTTCGCATGATTACAAAATCATTAGACGAAGTGACTAAAGATGCTAAGAAATTATGCCGTATTTTAAAAGCGGCAAAGCTTTCTGCCGAGATCAGTGTGGTTCCACTTGAATCACAGATTGGCGGAGGTTCTCTCCCTCTGGAGCGTATCGCAAGTATGGGCGTTGCGATCAATCCTGAGAAGATCAGCATTACAGAGCTTGAAGAAAGACTGCGCCATATGCCGGTGCCGTTGATTCCGAGAACAGCAAATGACACTGTGCTGATCGACGTAAGAACGATGGATGAACAGAATTTCAAATTACTCGCTAAGCAGTTACAGGAACTGCAGGTGTTTGAAGAGAAGAGTCTGATAGAAGTACGTTAGGAGAGAATGGCTATGAAAAATATCATCATTGGAACGGCCGGGCATATAGACCATGGTAAGACGACACTCATTAAAGCACTGACCGGAAGAAATACAGACCGATGGGAAGAAGAACAGCGCCGTGGAATTACAATTGACCTTGGATTTACGTATTTTGACCTTCCGGGTGGAGATCGTGCAGGAATCATCGATGTTCCGGGACATGAGAAATTTATTAACAACATGGTTGCCGGTGTAGTAGGAATGGATCTTGTACTGCTTGTCATTGCAGCGGACGAAGGAATCATGCCGCAGACAAGAGAGCATATGGATATTCTGAATTTATTGGGAATTGAAAAAAGTATTATTGTATTGAATAAATGTGATCTTGTAGATGAAGAGTGGCTGGAACTCGTAGAAGAAGATGTAAAAGACGAGCTGGCAGGCACATTTCTGGAAGGAGCACCGGTGGTGGAAGTATCTGCCGCAACCGGACAGGGACTGGACAAACTGATCGATGAGATCGTGCATCTGACAAGCGATGACATTGTCCAGAAGGATATTCACACGATCCCGCGTCTTCCAATTGACCGTGCATTTACACTGTCGGGATTTGGAACGATTATCACCGGAACACTTGTATCTGGAACGATTTCCAAAGAAGACACATTGGAGATGTATCCGATTGGCAAAGAATGTAAAATCCGAAGCATTCAGGTGCATGGAGAGGATAAGAAAGAATGTTACGCAGGACAGCGGGTTGCAATCAATCTTTCCAACGTTAAGAAAAAGGAGATCAAGAGAGGATGCGTGCTTGCGCCGGTCAACAGTATGAAGAATACAGATCTTCTTGATGTAAAACTGAATGTGCTGGACTCATCGTTACGTGTGCTGACTAATCATTCGCGGCTTCATTTCTTCACAGGAACAAGCGAGATTTTATGTCGTGCAGTTCTTCTTGACAAGGAAGAAATCGGACCGGGTGAGAGTGGTTATGTACAGCTTCGCCTGGAAGAAGAGATTGCAGTCAGAAGAGGAGACAAATTTGTTGTCCGCTTCTATTCACCGATGGAGACGATCGGTGGAGGCATGATCCTGGAGCCGAATCCGAAGATTAAGCGCAGATTCCAGGACGATGTCATTGAAGAACTGGAAAGAAAGGAATCTGGTTCCTCCGCAGATGTTATCGCATTGCATGCGAAAGCACACGGCGATACACTGATTTCCTGTACAGAGCTTGCGAAGCTTACTGCACTGTCACCGGAAGAAGTTGCAGAAGATGTAAAAGAGTTGGAAGAAGAGGGAACGATTTACACATTCCCGATGAGAAAAGATACTTATGTCTGGCATGCGGATTCTGAGCGTGAAGCAGCGAAGAAGCTGACGGATGCACTGGAGAAATACGAAGAAGAGCATCCATACCGTTATGGAATGAAAAAAGCAGAAGTACAGATGACTTTCTTCAAAAAAGTGAAGCCAAATGTATTTGATAAAATTATTGAAAAAGAAGAAAACAACGGACACATCAAACGTGTAGATGAATTTTTATGTACACCTGATTATGAAGTCACCAAAGATGATACTTATGAGAAAGTATCCGGGACCTATCTTGACAGCTTCCGCAAAGCAAAATATGATTTCCTGAAATATACGGAGATTGATCTTGGAAAAGTCAGTCGGGAGATCGGAGACGATATATTAAATATTTTGCTGGAAGAAGGAAAGATTGTCAAAGTTACAGATGACATGTATACGCTTGCTGAATATATGGGCAAAGCGAAGGAAATCATCTTAGCAAAACTGTCGGAAGATCCAATCATTACAATTGCACAGGTAAGAGACATTTTTGATACGAGCAGAAAAAGTGCAAAACCGATTCTGGAGTATATGGACAGTATCAAAGTAACGAAAAAAACCGGTGCAGAGAGTGAAAGGGTGGCATACTAATGAATCTGAAACAGTTAGAAGCGTTTGTAAAAGTAGCAGAAGGTGGTAGTTTTTCGAAAGCGGCAAAAGATCTGTTCCTGACACAGCCGACGATCAGTGCACATATTTCATCGCTGGAGAAAGAATTAAACGCAAGATTATTCGTAAGAAATACAAAAGAAGTAAGTCTGTCTGATGACGGCACAGAATTATACAAATATGCAAAGCAGATGATCGATCTGCAGAAGAAGATAGAAGAGAGTTTTGGAACGGAAAAAGGTGAGAAAAAACATGGAATTACAATTGCAGCTTCCACAATTCCGGCACAGCATCTTCTCCCAAAAGCACTTATGAGTTTTAATGCGCGTTATCCGGATGAACAAATTAAAATTGTTGAGACAGATAGCAGCAAAGTGGTACAGCAGATTATTGATCATATGGCAGATGTCGGATTTACCGGAACGGTTCTGGAAAAGAAACATTGCAAATATATTCCGTTCTATAAGGACGAATTGGTAATTATTACGCCGAATACAGAAAGATATCAGAAACTGCAGAAGATGAATCCCGAAGATATTTCCTGGATGAAAGAGGAACATGTGATCATGCGCGAGGAAGGATCCGGAACACGTAAGGAAGCAGAGAATCAGTTAAAAGATGCCGGAATCAAGATGACAGACCTGGACATCATTGCAAGTATTGAGAATCAGGAGACAATTAAGAAGTCTGTCAGACAGGGAATGGGAATTTCTGTATTATCAAAGCTGGCAACAAAAGATGAAGTGGCAGCAGGGTTTCTCCTTGCATTCCCTATTCCGGAGAGTGATGACGGCAGAGATATCAATCTTGTATATAATAAGAATTATCAGCTATCAAGAAGTGCAGAGCGTTTTGTGAAAATTGTAAAAGAAGTTTATGGGCTTGAAAGCCATGAACTTAAGAAAGAACAGGACGAGAAAGCGGTATAATGACGAGACTAATAGATGGAATCTATAAAGCGATACGAACATATAATATATCTATTAGACGGGAGAATTAAAAACAAGTATACTAAGAGCAGACGGTTATCCGCCTGTATGAGAGGATAAGAGTTATGATTTATTTGGATAATGCAGCTACAACAATGCATAAGCCACAGGAAGTGATTGATGCAGTTGTGCAGGCAATGAGTTCAATGGGCAATGCCGGAAGAGGGGCGAATGAAGCGTCCTTGAGTGCGGCAAGAGTGATTTATGATACGAGAGATCAGTTATGCCGTTTCTTTGGTGCAGAGAATCCGAAGCAGATTGCATTTACAGCAAACTCAACTGAGAGTCTTAACATAGCGATCAAAGGATTGCTGAATCCGGGAGATCATGTGATTACAACGATGTTGGAGCATAATTCAGTATTACGTCCTCTGTATGAGATGCAGGAAAAGGGAGTGAAACTTACGATTGTGAAAAGCAATCCGAAAGGGACTCTTGATATCCGTGATATAGAAGATGCGATCACACCTGAGACGAAGATGATTATTTGTACAAATGGATCGAATCTGACAGGAAATTATATCCCATTACAACCGATTGGCGATATGGCGAAAGAACATGGTGTATTGTTTGTTGTTGATGCGTCACAGACTGCAGGAATATTTCCGATAGACGTGCAGAAGATGCATATCGATGTTCTTTGCTTTACGGGACATAAAGGTCTGCTGGGACCACAGGGAACAGGTGGAATTTATGTGAGAGAAGGACTGGAAGTCAGACCGCTGAAGGTTGGCGGAAGTGGTGTGCAGACATACAATAAAAAACATCCGGTGCAGATGCCGACTGCGCTTGAAGCGGGGACACTCAATGGACATGGAATTGCAGGCCTTCATGCAGCCATGGACTATCTGGAGAGAACAGGCGTGGATGCAATACGCGCCCGTGAACAAGAACTGATGTGGCGTTTTTATTATGGCGTAAAAGATGTGCCGGGTGTAACAATATACGGCGACTTCGATACGAAGGAGCGTTGCGCGATCGTGACACTGAATATCGGTGATTATGATTCCGCAGAAGTCAGTGATGAACTTCTTACTGAATATGGTATTTCAACAAGACCAGGTGGGCATTGTGCACCGCTTATGCATGAAGCGCTTGGAACGGTTGAACAGGGAGCTGTAAGATTCAGCTTTTCCCATTATAATACAGACGAGGAAGTGGATACTGCAATTCGTGCGATTCACGAACTGGCAGAAGACGAGTAAGAGGAGTAGTGAGACTGACATGAGAAAAAAAGAAATGAAACTTATAATTACATTCCATACAACAGCAGATGCTATGGCTATGGAAAAGGCTTGTAAAGAGCAGAACGTTCCGGGAAGGATTATTCCGGTGCCGCGTGCGATATCAGCGGGATGCGGACTTTCCTGGTGCGCGAACCTGGATGAACGTGACCAGATCAAAGCGATGATGGAGAAGAACGGGATTCAGGAAGAAAATATGCATGAGTGTCTTGTATAAGTATACTACAACATAACTAACAACAGGAAAAGAGCAGATGGTTTTCCATCTGCTCTTTTCCTGTTGTTATAAAATTTTAAACTCCTTCGACAAAGGTATCCAAGACATGTGGTAACAGCTTGTCACTATAGTCTGTCAGATCAAATTTGCCTTTAAATAATGCCCAGTCGTAAAGAATGGCACGTTCATACATAGCATAGATATTTACTAATTCTTCAGTTGTGCTGGTGTTCTTGAACTCCCCATTATCTAAAGCTGTCTGAATAATCTCTGTGATCCATGTGAAATAAAAACGCTTGTGATCAGACAGAGATTTTTTGTCTTTGGTGATCAACTGAGAAGAATACAGGTAAGCAAGAAGCTTGATATCCACACTTGTCTTGATCATATAAAATAATTCATGATTCAGGAAAAGCAATTTGTCATAAGCAGACAATGCAGGATCGATCACACCATATAATTCTTCGTATTTCTGGTCAAAGAGATAAGATAAACTGTTTAACAAAGCTTCCTTCCCTTTGAAATAATGATAAAAAGTACCTTTGGAAGTCTTGGATGCTGCTATGATATCCTCGACAGTGGTATCTTCATAACCATTTTTGAAAAATAAATTCCATGCAGCTTTAACAATGCGGCTCTTTGTGGATTGTCTTTTCCTTGGCATACGATGTTTCCTTTCCTCGTTGTTATATGAGCGGTAAATTCCGTGAAATGTGATTTATCGCTGGTTAGCAGTGGAGATGTAGCCGTGCTGTCATGATACATTTTCCATACTGCTATAATAAAACAAGAGAGAACCAAGAAACAGGTTCTCTCCCGTAAATATAATCTGATGAATAATTATCCGATAAGGAAACCGTATTTTAACGGATCGTCTCCATCGATAATATATGTAGCAACACCTGTCAGGTAAGCTGTACCTGTAACCATTGGAATAACTGCATCGTAATCACCGATCTTAGTTTCTTCTTTGATTACACCTTTGAAACGTGTTCCCATGAAGCTTTCGTAAATGAATTCTTCTCCAACGCCAAGCTCACCCCATTTATGAAGTGTAGCAAGTTTAGCACTTGTACCTGTTCCGCAAGGTGAACGGTCAGCCTGAGCATCACCGAATACTACAACGTTTCTCATAGTAGCCTGATCCGGATTTGGTGTTGGTCCGTAGAACTCAACAAGGTCAACTTCTGTGATGTCAAGTGTTGGGTGCTGAATCTTAACTTCAGCATTGATCTTATCACGCATCTTCATTCCGAGAGCTGTGTATGCCGGAACTGTCTTGGCGTTGATCTCTCCGATGTCAAGCTTAGTTGTATCAACTAATGCGAAGAAACTTCCACCGAATGAAATAGTATAAGGAATGTCTACTCCGTCAATATTAACTGTTAAGTTGTCTTTGTAAACGAATGCAGGTACATTTGTAAGTGTAACACCTGTAACTTTTCCGTTCTCTACCACAGCTGTTGTACGAATGATTCCAGCAGGAGCTTCCAGAACAACTTCGTTTTCACCTTCATGGGATTCAACAAGTCCTGCTTCGATTGCAACAGTAACGGAACCGATTGTACAATGTCCGCACATGTTCAGATATCCGCCTGTATCCATGAAGATAACTCCCAGATCTGCTTCGTCGCTGACTGGTTTGCATAAGAAACCACCAAACATATCGTGGTGTCCTCTAGGCTCCAGCATCAGAGCTGTACGAACGTGATCGTAATTCTCCTCCATCCATTTTTTCTTTTCAATCATGGTGTTGCCTTCCGGCTCTGGAAATCCCCCGATTACCATACGGCAAAATTCTCCGGCTGTATGTGCGTCAACAACCTGAAGTGCTGCCTCGTAGTTTGCAAAATTCACATTTGCTTTTAACTCCATAATTAGTCCCTCCTTAATATGAGATATTGAATAATTATTATTTATAGAAAACCTCTATAAATTTTATAAAAACACATAGAAACCCCGAGTTTGCAATGTGCCTTTTTTAAAATAGACTCAAAAAAATGAGAGCAAATTCAGTGATAAACACGAATAATCATACAAAAGTACGACATAAAATTAACAAATAGACCGTATTCTAGTACCGCGTTTAATCTCTTGTTTCTATTATCTACGAAAACCCTTGAAAAGTCAATGCTTTTTTGATATTATAAATTTAAATAAAAAGTGTTGAAAAATAACGAATATTGTGCTATTCTTAACAAGCGAATGAAAAGCGCATAATATGGGGGTAGATGGGTGACTGGTGTGCCTCCTAGTCTTCAAAACTAGTGTGGGGCGTTAAGAGCGTCCTGGGTGGGTTCGATTCCCACATGCCTCCGCCAGAAGAAGTGCAGCTAAGTTGCGTTAAAAAAATAACTTATAGAAAGCATCTATGAATAAAGGAATGTGGCGAGCTGAACAACGGATAAAAAAGAATAATAATGATTATACGATTTATATTCTCACAGCAGAAAGCTGGAGAGTATGCATTATCTACATATTATATTAAAAGTTTAAAAGTCAGAAGAACAGAATGTAACAGCGAAGTTAAGTCAGAATAAGTAAACGAACTATGGTATAGGTTTCGTTTTTTACTTATATATAAAAGAAAAGGAGAGAATAGTGTCATGGGAAAAGTACAGATTTTATTACGTCAGCATGTTGGCGCACCGTGTGCACCGTGCGTTGAAGTTGGGGCAGATGTAAAAAAAGGTACACTGATTGCTACACCGACTGGACTTGGAGCTAACATCTATGCCAGTGTATACGGAAAAGTAACAGAGATTACAGATGACAGAATCATCATTGAAGCTGCAGATGAGCAGCCGGATGAATTCGTGCCGATCGATGTGCCGGAAGATGCAAGTAAACTGGATATGGTAAAAGCAGCCGGAGTAGTTGGAATGGGAGGAGCTGGATTCCCGACAGGAGTTAAGCTTAACATTAACTTGGCAGAGACTCCGATGGGAGAGATTAATCCGGAGATCAACCCGGAACTGCCAAAGGATTTCAGCATCGACTGTGGATATATCCTGATCAATGCTGCTGAGTGTGAACCAGGACTGGAGCACAATACACAGCAGATTGAGACACAGACAGATAAAGTAATCCGCGGTATCAAATACTGCATGGAAATCACACATGCTGAGAAGACGATTATCGCAATTAAGAAAAAACATCACAAAGCAATCAAAGCTCTGCAGAAAGCTCTTGAGAAGGAGTCTGCTATTACAATGCATCTGCTTCCGGATATTTATCCAATGGGAGAAGAACGTGCGGTAGTAAGAGAGTGTCTGGGTGTGAATCTTGATACAACTCAGCTTCCATCAGCTGCAAGAGCAGTAGTTGTAAATGTTGAGACTGCCTGTCGAGTTGCAGAAGCAATCGATGAGAAGAGACCATGTATCAGCAAGAACTTAACGGTTCGCGGAAAACTGAATGGTGGTAATGCAGCACACGTATATATGGATGTGCCGATCGGTGTAAGCGTTGGCGAACTGATCGAGAAAGCAGGTGGAATTGATGGCAAATACGGTGAGATCATCATGGGAGGAGCCTTCACTGGTAAATCTACAGAATTAGATGCACCGATTACCAAGACAACAGGAGCAATTCTTGTAACTGTTGAATTCCCGGATCTTCACGGAGCTAATGTAGGTATATTAGTATGTGCCTGCGGTGGTAGTGAAGAACGTATGAGAGAGATCGCTAAGAAGATGAACGGAAACGTTGTTTCTATGTGCAGATGTAAACAGGCGATCGAGAATAAACCGGGTGCACCACTGAAGTGCTTAAGACCTGGTAACTGCCCTGGACAGGTTAAGAACAACCTGCAGTTCAAGAAAGACAAATGTGAATATGTCATCATCGGTAACTGCTCTGACTGCTCTAACACAGTTATGGCATCCGGACCGAAGATGGGCTTGAAAGTATTCCATCAGACAGACCATGTTATGAGAACAGTCGGACATCCACTGTACAGAACTCTGAGAGTTTCTAAACAGGTAAGTCAGGATATTGACTTTTAATCACATTCTATTTTAGGTAATACCGTCACGTACAGGCAAGGGCCTTAGACCCCCGATTCTTCGGCCTGGGGAAAAAGAGACTAATCTCTCTGCCGGGCGTGGCTGTATATATACATTACTATGTGCGATAAAGCACAGGTAGATTTTTTCAACCAATACAAGGAGGGAAACAATATGTCAATCACAGCTGAAACAGCTAAAGAACATGCTCATGATCCTGCGGTATTATGCTGTAGAGCAGAAGCTGGCATCACAATTGAACCAGCTAATCTGGAAGATCCGGCTATCTTTGATGATTTGGTAGATTCAGGATTATTAACTCTGGATGGATGCCTGACAATCGAAGAGGTATTAGGAGCAAAACTTACAAAAACTTGTGATTCTCTTTGCCCGTTAACAAATGATGTCCTGGATGGTGTGAAAGCACCTACAACAGAGGCACCGGCAGAGGAAGTTGCAGAGGCACCGGCAGAGGAAGCAGCACCACCAGTTGCAGCAGCACCGGTTGCAGGTGGAACATTAAAGATTCATATCGGAGAAGGAAAAGATATCAATCTTGAGATCCCGGTTGGAGCTCTTGGAGCATCAGGAGCAGCGGTAGCAGAAGTTCCAGCAGGAGCAGCTACAGCAGACACAGTAGCTGCAGCAGACGCTGACGTAGAAAAAGTTGCTGGTGAATTAACAAGAAAACATTTCAAGATCACAGAAGTTAAGAGAGGACCGGAGACAAAGATCGAAGGAACAACTCTTTACATCCGTGAAGGAATTGAAGCAGACGTTATTGCTAATCAGGAATTAGTTAAAGATTTCCATCTGGAAATTATCACTCCTGATAAATATCACACATATTCAGAAACTATCATGGATGTTCAGCCAATCGCTACAAAAGAAGGCGATGCAATCATCGGTGAAGGTGTTACAAGAGTACTTGATGGCGTTGTTATGATGCTGACTGGTACAGATGAAGGCGGAGTTCAGATCGGTGAGTTCGGTTCTTCAGAAGGATACCTTGATGAGAACATCATGTGGGGACGTCCGGGTTGCCCAGATAAAGGAGAGATCTTTATCAAAGGTAATATCGTAATCCAGGAGAAGACAAACATGGAGCGTCGTGGACCTATGGCTGCTCATACAGCATTTGACATCATTACACAGGAAATCCGTGAAGTAATGAAAGAGTTAGATGAAAGCCTTGTAGCAGATACAGAGGAATTGAAATCTATCCGTCGTCCTGGAAAGAAAAAAGTTGTAATTGTTAAGGAAATCATGGGACAGGGAGCTATGCATGATAACTTCATCCTTCCTGTAGAACCTGTTGGTATCCTTGGCGCAAGAGCTAACGTAGACTTAGGAAACGTTCCGATCTGCGTATCTCCGCTGGAAGTACTGGATGGATGTATCCATGCATTAACATGTATCGGACCTGCATCTAAAGAGATGTCCAGACATTATTGGAGAGAGCCTCTTGTACTGGAAGCACTTCATGATCCGGAAGTTGACCTTTGCGGAGTTGTATTTGTAGGATCTCCTCAGATCAATGCTGAGAAGTTCTATGTATCTCGTCGTGTAGGTCATACAGTAGAGATGATGGATGCGGATGGAGCTTTCGTTACAACAGAAGGTTTCGGAAATAACCACATTGACTTCGCAAGTCATATCGAGCAGATCGGTATGAGAGGTGTTCCGACAGTAGGTATGTCTTACTGTGCAGTACAGGGAGCACTTGTTGTTGGTAATAAACACATGCAGTACATGGTTGATAACAACAAATCTGAGTCCGGTATTGAGAACGAAGTACTTGGTTGCAATACTCTTTGCCAGGAAGATGCAATCCGTGCACTTGCTATGCTGAAGACAGCAATGGCTGGTGAAGAAGTAAAAGCTGCTGAGAAGAAATGGAATCCAAACGTTAAATCTACAAACGTTGAGCTGATTGAAGAAGCTTATGGCAAGAAAGTTGATCTTGTTGACAATGAGCAGGCACTTCCGATGAGCCAGAAACGTAAAGAGAAATACGATTAATTCCGGGTGACCGTGAATGAATAATGAGCGTTTGAATTATGGAGACAGAATCATTTATATGGAGGGTGTTGTAGTTGACGTTGATGATTGCAGCATCAGCATAGACCTGAAAGGTCGTTTGGGATTCTTCAAAGCTCCGAAGAGAATGTTTATCTGTGATACCGAGCCAAAAGTTGGTCAGGAATTCGGATGGAACATGAGTTTTCCGGAACAATTAGGACCTGAAGTAAATGATAAATATGTCAGTAACATAGAAAAAGAACGACGCAAACAAGAAGAAATGCGCGCACGTTTGGATGATAATAAGGAGGATTAAAAATGAGTTTAACGGTTGTTAAAGGCTTACAGTCTGAAATATTCGTTCCTATTACTCCACCGGCTGTATGGACTCCTGTAACAAAAGAGCTGAAAGATATGTCTATCGCTCTTGCTACAGCAGCAGGTGTTCATAAGAAGAGTCAGGAGAGATTCAACCTTGCAGGTGACTTCACTTGGAGAAAGATAGAGAACACTACACCATCAAGCGATCTGATGGTATCCCATGGTGGATATGATAACAGTGATGTTAACAAAGACATCAACTGTATGTTCCCGATTGACAGAATTCATGAATTAGCAGCAGAAGGATTTATCAGAGCTTGCGCTCCGGTACATGCTGGATTCATGGGTGGTGGCGGAAACCAGGAGAAATTTAAACATGAAACTGGTCCGGCTGTCGCTGAAATGTTCAAAAATGAGGATGTTGATGCAGTAATCCTCACAGCTGGTTGAGGTACTTGCCACCGCTCTGCAGTATTGGTGCAGAGAGCGATTGAAGAAGCTGGAATTCCTACAATTATTATTGCAGCTCTTCCACCAGTTGTTCGTCAGACTGGTACTCCTCGTGCAGTAGCTCCGCTGGTACCTATGGGTGCTAATGCTGGTGGACCGCACAATGTAGAACAGCAGACACAGATTGTAAAAGCAACTCTGGAGCAGTTAGAGAAAATCCAGACACCTGGAACTATTGTTCCGTTGCCATACGAGTATGTAGCTAAAATCTAATTTAAGCTAAAAGGGGCAGATGCGTTTAGCGCATCTGCCTTTTTTATAAAGACACATTTGCTTTTATAAAAATATAAAGAATAGATTAAAAAAGAAAAAATAATTGCATGATAATTTGTTGGAAGTTCGTAGAATTTATTGTATAATAAATATATAATGTGAAAACATTGACGAGAAAAATATGGAGGTAACGAAGATGGCTGAAAAAGAGATTAATTTACGTCGCCTTGTTATCAAAGCCTTTCATATGACGGATGTTGAATGGGGCGATGAAAACAATATTACAACGGATGGCCATATGACTGTCAGCAAGGGGATGCTGGAACAGTTGACAGCAGAAGATGATTGCATTGAGAAGATTGATATCCAGATTATCAAACCGGGAGATCATGATCGCTGGACGAACACGATTATGGATATTATCCCGATTTCTACAAAGGTTCTTGGAAAGCTGGGAGAAGGTATTACACATACGGTAACAGGTGTATATGTAATGTTGACAGGTGTAGATGTAGATGGCAAGCAATGTCATGAATTCGGATCGTCAGAGGGTAATCTGAAAGATCAGTTATATTTGAATCGAGCTGGTACACCGGGAGATGATGATTATATTATTTCCTTTGACGTTACATTTGCATCAGGTATGGGGCAAGAAAGACACGGACCATTTACTGCACACAGACTTTGCGATAAATTTATTCAGACCTATCGTGAAAAACTGAAAAAGTTTAAAGGTGAGAAATGCACAGAAAGACATGAATATCATGATAAAGTAAGACCTGGAAAGAAGAGAGTGGTGATTATTCGTCAAGTAGCAGGCCAGGGAGCAATGTACGATACGCATCTGTTTCCGGATGAACCGTCAGGGGTTGAAGGTGGTAAATCAATCATTGAAATGGGCAATATGCCGGTCATGATCACTCCGAATGAGTATCGTGATGGTATTATTCGCTCTATGCAGTAGGAGGTGTTAGTATGGGAATTGGACCGTCAACAAAGGAAACATCGTTACATCACTTCAGAGATCCGTTATTGGAAGTAGTGGCTGAAGATACAGATTTGGACCTGATGGGACTTATTATTGTAGGTACACCGGATGATAACAAAGACAAGATCCGTGTGGGTACAAGAGCTGCTGCTATGGCAGAGATGATGCGGGCAGATGGCGTAATTATTTCATCTGATGGATGGGGCAACAGTGATGTAGACTTTACAAATACATGTGAGCAGTTAGGTATCCGTGATATTCCGGTTACTGGACTGAATTTCAGCGGAACTGTAGCACAGTTTGTTGTTGTTAATGACTATCTGGATGGTATCGTGGATATCAATAAGAGTGCGGATGGTACAGAGACAGACGTTGTAGGCGAGAATAATATGGTCAAACTGGACTGCCTGAAAGCGAAAGCTTTGCTGAAATTGAAGATGCGCCAGAAAGAGCAGCGCCGGGAGTAGATATATATATGGAATGCCGTTCGGACAAAAGATGTATAAAATGAGTGATTTTAATTTATCTACTGGTATTTCATAAGTATATAATGGAGGGATGCAGTTTCCGGATTAAGAATCTGTATCCCCTTTTTTCATGTTATGAGAGGTGACAAGATGGAAAAGAAGACATCACAGGATCGTAGGCGAGTGCATTATGAGGTGCAGACAAGACGTGATACGAAACTAATGAAGAGATTCATCAATTTTAAAAATCGAGTAGAACATCCAACGGTAACACCGGGCTTGATTCTGATAGGCATTACATTCATTCTATTGCCATTTGTGAGACCGGAGATAAAGAAGGATATAGGAATCTCAGGTGTTGCTGTCAGCGCCCTTCTTGGGGCATTTCTGACGCTTTTGGGAATAGGAAGACAATATATAACGATAGCTTTGATGAAGAGAAATCCGGATATTGCTTTAAACGAAGAAATTAATTATTTATTTGGAAATGAGGATATCCGGGCAAAGAAAGAACATTCCGAAGAACGTGTAGGATATTATAAGAACGTATATAGTTTGTGGGAAGATGAGAAGACATTTTATCTGGGAATTGAAAACGATGAACTGGTCATACTTCCCAAAAATGGATTTTTGACTGGGGAAGCAGAGGCGTTTAAATTATTTATCATAGAGAAAAGTAATGCGAAATATATATGGATGCCAATGAAATGGAAAAATATTTATAAAGCAAGAATGATCAGACGCCAGATGAATAAGCAGCCGGAAAAAAACGAATAATCTGCAGAGCTTGTTCCTTGAATGTTTTAGGAACAATGAAAATAGAATTTTCGGTTAGAATTTGTATGTATTAGAAAAATATTAGAACTGTGGTAAGAAAAGACCTGAATCATAATATAAATGTTTCAGGTCTTTTTCGCTCTTGTAAAATATCGCATAAAATTGCAAAAAATATCTATTTGTCATATGCCGGATGAATTGGTCCGTAAGGGATATCCGGATGATGTTCCTGCATCCAGGTTTTAAACTGTTCAGAATCACCTTCTGTAAAAGAATCCTTGTCTAGCATAACACCTTCGTTTTGATCTCCAGAAGCAAGTTTGTAATAGGACTTTGCCTCTTCAAATCTGTTAATATCTTTCCAGTCCACTTTGTTGTTTAGCTTATTGTTGATATAAAGGGTGATATTTTTGTCGCCGATAATTACTTTGCAGGTCCAGTCTTTTCCGTTAAAGTATTGACCGCGTGTTACGCGAAATGTTTTATCAGCGTGCATCCATTTGAAAAATACACCGCGGTAAACGGATATAAAGACAAGAAATGCACATACGGTTTTCCATCTGAGCGGTACAGTTATTGTATTGAAGTAAATCCAACTCAGAGTTCCGACGATAAAAATAAAACACCAAATGAAAAACATAGGACCTGATTTCCAGAACTTTGGAACAGACCATTTGTCATAACGCTTGCGAGTCATTGTATACTCATTAATAAACATGTAAATAATCTCCGTAGTTTTATTATTGTATTTTTAAAGAAGTTTAAGCAATAAGACTTATAAAAAAATATTGCTAAAATATATAAGGCAGTTCTTAATTTAAGAACCGCCTTATATTATTGTTGTAATTAATATTCAATTATTGTTTAAGCAACACCTGCTTTAGCGTCTTTTCTAGCTGAGCTTAACAGTGTGTAAGATGTCCACAGAAGAACAACACAGATCAGGTTGATCAGCCAGAACATCGGAAGTCCTGTAACCACTTTCCAGGCAATAAATACACCGATACATCCGCCAAGAGCGTTACCGATTGTATGTGGAACATCGTATCTCTTTGTCTTAATAAACTCGATAGAGCAAGCTGGCATCAGACATGCACAAGATCCCATGAATACAGGGAAGCAAGCCTGCGCATCAACTCCGAGCAGAAGACAAGTAGCCATACACGGAGCATACAGACCAAATCCGATATCCATCAGAGCACCCCACAGAATATTAAGAACTGCGGCTACGATTAATTTCCAGCCTGTAAGACCTGTTAAAGTTCCTACGAGACCGAAAGGTCCAACACCTGTATTCTTGCAGAGCATAACAGCAGCAAGTGGAATCATAACTGTACCAAGAGCGATTCTGATTTTGTTACGAGGCCATTTGGTAACAATAGAAGCAAAACCAAACGAACCAACTGCAGCACAAACATACATTACGATCAGAAACATAGGATCACAATTAACTGATGTTGTGAAGATGAATGCCTCGAAAATAACAGGGAAAGTATCTCCAACATTCAGTGTACCAGGAATATCGATATCATCAATCTGGTTGAATAACTTATACATGAATGTAGATGGTGCATAAGAACCACATCCTAACGTATCAAGGAAGTTGGCAATGATACCTACTACGAAAGCAGAAGCCCACTGTTTACCAGTCGCATCTTTGATTTTGTCCATTCGATTCTTGGCAACGTCAACAACGAGTCCGACACCTGTACCTGCGAATAAGACACCGAGTAAAATTTGGATAGCTAATAACATATTACTCCTCCTTCAGATTATAAAATAATATTAAATTGTAAATGTACTACAGACATAATACGTCCCTCCAGTTGAATTGAACACACCCCGATTTGTATTACAATTCATATTCCGTAAAATGCCTCTTTTCACTAGTTTATCAGTTAATTTGTTAAAAGTCAATCAATGAGATAGAAAAGTATGAAAAAATATGAACAAAATAACAAAACAACTGACAGAATATGGCAAAGAAAAAACACAGCACCGATGCGCTGTGTTTTTTCTTTTTGGTATGTCATTGAGAGGTTTTCCTCGTTGCATTGCAGTTTTGTTAATATACAAAGCTGGGGAATGCTCCTTCCTTCCGGAAGGTATATATTAATTGGAGTTTATCTCTGCAGGATTGTTCTTGGGGGAAACAATCGGCATCGACATAACTGCAATAACAACCATAATGGTTATCAAACTTAAAAGTACTCGATATTCTAAAATAGCAGTTCCCATCTTCTTCGCTATAGGAAACCGCCATTGGTTATCAAGTTATGTTCTTTTAAGTTGTTTTTAATATACCACTTTTGTGTGTTAACGTCAAGAATTAATAATATTTTTATGAATTGTAACGAATAAATATTAAAATGAAAAGAGATATTGTGCAATTTTCAAGAACAAAACTTGCAAATAAAGATATGCCAAATAATAGGGATGGTTTTCGGTAAACGCAAAGAAGCGCATTTTCATGCGCTTCTTTGAATGATTCCCCTGTTCAATTGTACCAAAAATCTTAGCGTTTAGAATTATTTCGCTGCTTTTCTTGCATCATGGAAGAACATACATGCACAAATTACCATAACTACACATACCAAATAAGTAAGTACGGTAAGTGGCAGGCTAGTAACGATGAGTCCTGCAATCAATACACCGATAGATCCACTAATAACCATCGGGATTGCAGCTCCGCGGTGATATTTACCACTCTTGATAAATTCAAAACCGGAAGCAGGACACAGATAAGCACAAGATCCCATCATAATCGGGAAAGCTACATCTGTACTCATACCCAATAACAGGACAACAGCCATACAAGGTGCGTACAGTCCGATACCTACAGTCATCAGAATGCCAAGAATGAAGTTCGCTATGATACCGATCACAAGTTTTGTGCCGGTAAGTCCTCGTGCTGTCCCGATGATACCGAAAGGACCAAAAGCATTGATCTTGCATAAAGTGATGATTGCTACCAGAATCAGTGCAACACCCATAACTGTACGGATCTTTGTAATGTCGAGCTTGGATACCATCTTAGCACCAATGACTGCGCCGACAACAGATGAAGCGATCATAAGGACCAGTGTCAGAGAGTCGGCTTGCACTTTCTTAATGAAAATGGTTGCCTCCACACAGATCGGAATAGCAAAGCTTACATTCAAGGATCCTGGAATCAGGTCATCACTATTAGATTTGGTGAACTTCCAGGCAGAAGTTGCAATTGCATAACTTCCGATCCCCAGCGTGTCGAAGAAGTTTGCTACCAGACTGATGATAATGTTGTGTGGCAGTTTTTCGTTGTTGATTTCGTCCTTGTGTGCGATAACATCTTTAAGCAGAAAGATAAAATAAACTGCTGCGTATACCCACATAACGACGAGTAAGATTGTTGCTACGTTCATAAGAATCCCCCTTTTGGAAAAATATATATCTATTGGATAAATCCAAAGACATTCAAAATGACAATTACCATAAAAGCAGGTACAACTACAATTGTTAATATCTTATCATATAATGATAGTTTACCATATTTTCCATCATTTGTTAATTCTTTTTCGTAATTTTTAAATCCCCAAATTTTAGCTACGAAAACACAAACTAACCAGCACCCAAGTGGTAGTAAGATATATCCTGTGAATGTATCCAGCCAGTCGTAAAGACCAAGATGTGAAATGCCGGTTGCGTCGATCCATGGAAGCTTCACACCGCTTAACACACCAAAGCCGAGAGATACGATGATATTGCCGATACCGATAATCAGTGCAGTTACAACAGTTGCTTTCTTACGTCCCATTTTACAGTTGTCTTCGAATGTTCTTGTAGAAATCTCGAAGAATGTAAATAAAGAAGAAATAACGGCAAATATCAGCGCGAGGAAGAAACAACATCCAATAATACGTCCGCCTGGAAGTTTGCCGAAGATGTCAGTCATAACAAGGAATACAAGTCCCGGACCGCTCTGCACGTCAACGCCGCCGGCAAATGCAGAAGGGATAATAACGAATCCAGCTAAAATAGCGGCTCCGGTGTCGCAGATGGATACGAGGATTGCGTCGCTTTTTAAGTTATTTTCTTTCGGAATGTTAGCTCCTAAAGTTTCGTATATACCCCAGCCAATACCAACAGAAAAGAGTACCTGTGTAGCAGCTTTGGCAAATACGGAAAAACTGAATTTGCTAAAGTCTGGAAGAAGGTAGAATTTTAATCCTTCCATTGCATTATCGGTTACAAATAATGCCCATATACCACAGACGATTAGAAATACAAACAACAGTGGCATGATGAACTTAGTAAGCTTTTCAACAATATTTGTAATTCCAAATAAAAGCATTATGGATACGAATACTAATATAACTAGTGTCCAGATGATTGGTTCAACAGCAGAAGATGTAAAATTGTTGAAGTACGCCTGTTTGTCTTCACCGAAGTCACCGCTGATGATATACTGTACGGCATATTTTAATACCCAGCCACCGACAACAACATAGTACATATTAATCATCCATGTACAGATGTTGGCAATCCAGCCGACGAAGCCCCATTTCTTGTTGATCCGTTCAAAACAGGTGACGGTGTCAGAAGCGCTGTGTCGACCGATTGCGGTTTCCATCTCGACCATCGGGTGTGCCATCAATGCAATAACAATTATGTAAACGATCAGGAAGATTCCACCGCCACCTTGGTAAGCAAGATATGGAAATTTCCAGATGTTTCCGAGGCCGATTGCAGCTCCGGCAGCAACCATAATATAGCCAAAGCGGGAGTTCCATTGTTGAGGTGCTTGATTTGTATTGTTACTCATAGTTCCACGCTCCTATCTTTATTAATTACTGGACAATCATCTAAATTGTCCTGGAGTTTCTGCTGAGATTCCACATGACAACCGGGATCCGGATCTTCTTTTTGGGGGTCATGGATATAAAAAAAGGTACTCTGCATGTATGCGAGAGCACCTTTGCCTATTTCAATCCTCTCTTCTATTGTAACCACAGGAGAATAGAAAGTCAATACAAATATTACAAATACTTATACCTACATTAGAAATATTTATGCTAATAATATGAATAATGCTGTATAAAATCTGAATCAATGATTGAAAAACAGACAATATGTATAGGGGAGAAAGCACAATCATAAAAACGGGAAGGTATAAGAAACTGTAATAAGAATATAAAGAATACTCGTTTCACAAACAGTGAAAAATGGGCTATACTCAAGTCAGATAAAGAAATAAAACATTCTTAGTTATGTGGGAGGTGTAAGAAATGATCGGATGGACAATCGTTGGAGCAGTAGCGCTTTACGGAGTAATAACTGTAGCACAGGATGAAATGCATAAATAATCATTTTCTAAAAAAGCAAATTTTTAGAAAAATTAAGTGAATAATAAAGAAATGTTATATAAAAACAAGGAGCAACTTTCCTCGCAGTAAAGGTTGCTCCTTGTTTTTTGTTATGGCGACAAGGAAAGTGTACGCGTTTGCGCAAATGCATTTGATGACAAATACTTACTCATCATCCAGTAAAAAGTCCTTCGCATATTCAAGAAAGATCTTCGATGCCGGAGAGAGTTCTTCTTTGGAAGTGTATGCGAGTCCGAGCTGGCGTGATACCGTTGGCTTGATCGGGCGTGTTATAAAGTCGCCGACCTGACCACGCAGAAGCAGTCCTGGAAGAATAGAAAGACCAAGTTCATGTTCTACCATGGAAATGATAGAAAACTCATTGATAGTGATATAACGGATATCCGGTTTGACTTTCGCTTGTTTCAGAATCCGGTGAACATCACTTCCCGGAGTATATTCTGTAATGATAAATGGCTGCCCTTCAAAAGCTTCGATTGGCACAGCATCACATTCAGCAAAAGGATGGTTCTTTGGAATGACTGCAAAGAGTTCATCGTCCATTACCGGGAGAAATTGATAATTATGTCCCTTCTGATGGCTGATAAAGCCAATGTCTACACGCCGCTCCTGGATCCAGTCGGCAAGTTCACCCTCGACTCCTTCTACTATTTTAAAATGAATATCCGGATGCTCATGCTGGAATTCCCGGATGATCTTCGGGATCCAGTGAATAGAACAGCTCAAATAGGTTCCTATTTTAATAGTACCAACCTGTGCGCCTTTCAAAGAAGCGATTTCCTGATTGATCACTTCATCTGCATTGAGCAGTGCACGAATGGAAGGAATCAGTGATTTGGCATCTGCGGTCAGAGTCATTCCGTGATTGTCTTTGACAAACAGAGAAAATCCGACTTCTTTTTCCAAGGATTTCATCATCTGTGTAATGCCAGACTGTGTATACCCCAATTCTTCGCCTGCGCGCGTGAAACTTCCGTAGTCATCCACTGCAAGCATAACTTTCCATCTTTTTATATCCATATAGTCATTCCTCATTTCTGTATTAAAAAACGTTATGTAAGTATTTATATTTCTAATACTAAAGCAAAAGGGTGGGGAATACAAGGGCAATGAGGAAAAAACATAGGAAAAACATGATATGTCAAAGAAAAGGTTGCTGAGATAGAAGATGCCTATATATAATATAGAATAATATAGAAAGAATTAAAGCACGTAAGCCTGTGTGAAACAGGGAACGCTCAGCGGGTATTTTTATATAATAGTGCGAATCTGTTTGTTTTTATTTATAAGGAAAAAAGACGGAGCAGAGTGCATGAGAGAGTGAATATACTGTGAATGTATTAATATAAGGAAGAAAAGGATGAGAGAAAGTGGAAAAGAGAAAAAATATAGCGACAAAGAAGAGCATGGTTGTACAGTTTGTGCTACTTGGTATCTGCACGGCAGGAACAGCATTTTCACAGACGCTGGCGTTGAAAGCGAATATTGGTGTCTGCGCATGCTGGGATGCGGTGGGATTGAATGTTTACCAGATATTTGGAATTAAGGTCGGAACGGTCAGCATGTGCCTGCATGCAATCTGTGTACTGGTACAGTTTCTGATTCAGAGAAAGGATTTTGAAAAGAGAAAGATTCTCCAGCTTCCTTATGTTATTGTATTTGGAATGTTGTTGAATTTCTTCTATTATAATGTACTTACATTTGAAGTACATGCTTATGTGGCAAAAGTCTTACTTGTGATCACGTCTTATCTGGGACTGGGTCTGTTCCTTGGACCTATGCTGCTGCTTAATCTGATCACTATTCCGAGTGAAGCAATGTGTAATGTGCTCAGCGGATATGCAAAGGTGGATTACGCAAAGGTTCGGATTGGACTGGACGGAGTATGTATCGCAGCTTCTCTGGTGTTGTCGTTCCTCGGTGGCGTGTCCCTTAAAGTAAGAGAAGGTACTGTGATGGGAATGCTGCTTCTTGGACCGTTGGAAAAGCTGAGCATGAAAGCATTTGAACCACAGATTGAGCGTGTAAAAGATATAAAATAAATTGTATGCGAAAAAATACAATAAAATAGAAAAAGAGCTTGCAAAACATATAAACATCTTGTATACTAAGAGAGCTGTGACATGATAGCAAAGAAGCGCGAGGTTGCTGCCACAATGTGGCAGGTTTTCCGTGGAGCGAATGTCAAGTTAGGAAACTGGCGACAAGTCACTGTACGAATCAAAACTGATTACTGCTTACCAACTGGTAAAAGGTATGAAACAACGTGTGAGTTTCTCACGACACACACGGGAGAGTGTACAGTCACCGCTTGTCGTACTGAAGTTAAAAGTACGAAAAGGAGGCGACTTTTTTTATGGCAAGTCAAGTAATGAGAATCACTTTGAAAGCGTATGATCATCAGTTAGTAGATGCATCCGCTAAGAAAATCATCGAAACTGTAAAGAAAAATGGAGCAAAGGTGAGCGGACCGGTACCGCTTCCGACTAAGAAGGAAGTAGTAACAATCTTAAGAGCGGTTCACAAATACAAAGATTCCAGAGAACAGTTCGAACAGAGAACTCATAAGAGACTGATCGATATCGTAACACCAACACAGAAAACTGTTGATGCATTATCAAGATTAGAGATGCCGGCTGGTGTTTACATCGACATCAAGATGAAGAACAAATAAGACTTCATCGACACAATAACGACACAGTAATTCCTATATTTAGGATGAACGCGTAAGCGTTCCGCTGTAAATCACAGGAGGTAATTATAATGAAGAAAGCTATTTTAGCTACAAAAGTCGGA
Organism: Dorea sp. OM07-5; assembly: GCF_003481355.1. NCBI lineage: Bacteria > Bacillati > Bacillota > Clostridia > Lachnospirales > Lachnospiraceae > Dorea > Dorea sp. OM07-5. The sequence goes on from NZ_QUKZ01000006.1 coordinate 69,814, forward strand.
ATGACACAGATCTTCAGCGAAGACGGAACACTGACACCGGTTACAGTTCTTCAGGCTGGTCCTTGTGTAGTAACACAGATCAAGACAGTTGAGAATGACGGTTATGAAGCTGTTCAGGTTGGATTCGTTGACAAGAAAGACAAGATCATCAACAAAGACAAGAGCGGTAAGAAAGAGATCGTTCATCGTCACGGTGTAACAAAGGCTGAGCAGGGACATTTTGCAAAAGCTGGAGTATCCGGAAAGAGATTTGTAAAAGAGTTCAAACTTGAGAATGCAAGCGAATATACACTTGCACAGGAGATTAAAGTTGATATTTTTGAAGCAGGCGACAAGATTGACGCTACTGCAATTTCAAAAGGTAAAGGATTCCAGGGTGCGATTAAGAGACATAATCAGCACAGAGGACCTATGACACACGGTTCTAAGTTCCACCGTCATGCCGGTTCTAACGGAGCTGCATCTGATCCGAGCAAGGTGTTCAAAGGAAAGAAGATGCCGGGACACATGGGAAGCAAGAAGATCACAATTCAGAATCTTGAAGTTGTCCGCGTAGATGCTGAGAACAATCTGCTCTTAGTAAAAGGTTCTGTGCCGGGACCGAAGAAATCTTTAGTAACTATTAAAGAAGCAGTAAAAGCTAACTAGGCTTAGACGAGGAAGGAGGACTTAAGATGGCAAACGTATCTGTTTATAATATCGAAGGTAAAGAAGTTGGAACAATCGACTTAAACGATGCGGTATTTGGTGTTGAAATTAACGAACACCTGGTACACATGGCAGTTGTTAACCAGCTTGCAAATAATCGTCAGGGAACACAGAAAGCAAAGACACGTTCTGAAGTTTCTGGTGGCGGAAGAAAACCGTGGAGACAGAAAGGTACCGGTCATGCAAGACAGGGATCTACAAGAGCTCCGCAGTGGACAGGCGGTGGAGTAGTATTCGCTCCAGTACCGAGAGATTATTCTTTCAAGATGAATAAGAAAGAAAAGAGAGCTGCTCTGAAATCTGCGCTTACAGCTAAGGTTGAAGAGAAGAAATTTGTAGTAGTTGACGAGATCAAATTCGATGAAATCAAGACTAAGAATTTCGCAAACATTTTAAAGAACCTGGAAGTATCCAAAGCATTAGTAGTATTAGAAGATGGAAATGACAACGCAGTAATCTCTGCCAAGAACATTGCAGATGTTAAGACTGCTGCTATCAATACAATTAATGTGTACGATGTCTTGAAATACAACACAGTAATCGCTACGAAAGCTGCTGTTGCAAAAATTGAGGAGGTGTACGCATAATGGCAAACGTTCAGTATTATGATGTAATCCTTAAACCGGTAGTAACTGAGAAGAGTATGGAGCTTATGGGAGAGAAGAAATATACATTCCTTGTACATCCGGAAGCTAACAAATCTCAGATCAAAGAAGCTGTTGAGAAAATGTTCGAAGGAACAAAGGTTGCTAAAGTCAACACAATGAACTGCGAAGGTAAGAAGAAAAGAGTTCGTGGAACTATGCAGTTTGGTATGACAGCTAAAACTAAAAAAGCAGTTGTTCAGCTTACAGAGGACAGCGCTGATATCGAGATCTTCGAAGGTCTCTAAAATTAACGAGGGTGTGCATGCCGGATGAGACGCGGCTGTAAGACGCACAAAGCATACGGACAGAAACCGTGACAATAAACAATCGAAAGGAGAACAATCATGGGAATTAAAACATACCGCCCATATACGCCTTCCAGAAGACAGATGACTGGTTCTGATTTCTCAGAAATCACAAAGACAACACCAGAGAAGTCTTTACTTGCTTCAAAGAGCAGACAGGCAGGACGTAACAATCAAGGAAAAATCACTGTTAGACACCGCGGAGGCGGAGCTAAGAAGAAATATAGAATTATCGACTTCAAGAGAAGAAAAGATAATGTTCACGCAACTGTAATTGGTATCGAGTACGATCCGAACAGAACAGCTAACATCGCACTGATCTGTTATGAAGATGGTGAGAAGGCATACATCCTTGCACCGGAAGGACTGAAAGACGGAATGAAAGTTATGAACGGACCGGAAGCCGAAGTTAAGATCGGTAACTGCCTGCCACTTTCTGAGATTCCGGTAGGTACTCAGATCCACAATATCGAGCTTTATCCTGGAAAAGGCGGACAGCTTGTTCGTTCCGCAGGAAATAGCGCACAGTTAATGGCTAAAGAAGGAAAGTATGCTACACTGAGACTTCCGTCAGGAGAGATGAGAATGGTTCCGATCATTTGCAGAGCTTCTATCGGAGTTGTAGGTAATGGAGATCACAACCTGATCAACATTGGTAAAGCAGGACGTAAACGTCACATGGGTATCAGACCAACAGTTCGTGGTTCTGTAATGAACCCGAATGACCATCCGCATGGTGGTGGTGAAGGTAAGACAGGAATCGGTCGTCCGGGTCCGTGTACACCTTGGGGTAAACCAGCACTTGGTCTTAAGACAAGAAAGAAAAATAAATCTTCTAACAAGATGATCGTAAGAAGAAGAGATGGTAAAGCAATCAAATAATTAAGGAGGTTAGAACCTATGGCACGTTCAATTAAAAAAGGACCATTCGCAGACGCAAGCCTGCTTAAGAAGATCGACGCAATGAACGCTGCGGGAGAAAAATCTGTTGTTAAAACATGGTCTCGCCGTTCTACAATCTTCCCAAGCATGGTTGGACATACAATTGCCGTTCATGACGGAAGAAAACATGTACCTGTATATGTAACAGAGGATATGGTAGGACACAAACTCGGTGAGTTCGTAGCTACCAGAACTTATAGAGGACATGGAAAAGACGAAAAGAAATCAAAAGTTAGATAATTAGATTGTGAAAGGAGGGTTCATCCATGGCTAAAGGACATAGATCCCAGATTAAGAGAGAAAGAAATGCTAACAAAGATACAAGACCTTCTGCTAAGTTATCTTACGCAAGAGTTTCTGTTCAGAAAGCATGCTTCGTATTAGATGCCATCAGAGGTAAGGATGTAACAACAGCACTTGGTATTTTGACATACAATCCAAGATATGCTTCTAGTTTAATAAAGAAATTATTAGAGTCTGCAATTGCTAATGCTGAGAACAATAACGGCATGAATGCTGAGAACCTGTATATTGCAGAGGCTTATGCAAACAAAGGACCAACAATGAAGAGAATCAGACCGAGAGCACAGGGCAGAGCTTACAGAATCGAGAAGAGAATGAGCCACATTACACTTGTGCTTGATGAAAGATAAGGAGGGCAAACATGGGACAGAAAGTTAATCCTCATGGCTTGAGAGTCGGTGTTATCAAAGACTGGGACTCAAGATGGTATGCAGAAAAAGATTTCGCAGACTACTTAGTAGAAGACCATGAAATCAGAACGTATCTTAAGAAAAGATTATACAGCGCCGGTGTTTCTAAGATTGAGATCGAAAGAGCATCTGACCGCGTTAAAATTATTATTTATACAGCAAAACCTGGAGTAGTAATCGGTAAAGGTGGAGCAGAGATTGAAAAAGTAAAAGGTGAACTTACACAGTTTACTGACAAGAAGTTAATCGTAGACATCAAAGAGGTTAAGAGACCGGATAAAGATGCTCAGTTAGTAGCAGAAAATATCGCTCTTCAGCTTGAGAACCGTATTTCTTTCAGACGTGCTATGAAATCCTGCATGTCAAGAACTATGAAATCAGGAGCTCTCGGAGTTAAGACATCTGTTTCTGGACGTCTTGGTGGAGCTGATATGGCTCGTACAGAGTTCTACAGCGAGGGAACAATTCCTCTTCAGACACTTAGAGCAGACATCGACTACGGATTCGCCGAGGCAAACACAACTTACGGAAAAGTTGGTGTTAAAGTATGGATTTACAAAGGCGAGGTTCTTCCGGAAAAAGCACATAAGGAAGGAGAGAAATAAATCATGTTAATGCCAAAAAGAGTAAAACGTCGTAAACAGTTCCGTGGTACCATGAAAGGTAAAGCACTTCGCGGAAATAAGATTACAAACGGTGAATATGGTATTGTTGCAATGGAACCATGCTGGATCCGTTCCAACCAGATCGAAGCAGCCCGTATCGCTATGACACGTTACATCAAGCGTGGTGGTAAAGTTTGGATCAAAATATTCCCAGATAAACCTGTAACTACAAAACCAGCTGAAACACGTATGGGTTCTGGTAAAGGAACCTTAGAGTACTGGGTAGCTGTTGTAAAACCGGGACGCGTAATGTTCGAGATCGCCGGTGTATCAGAAGAAGTTGCAAGAGAAGCTCTTCGTCTGGCAACACACAAGCTTCCTTGTAAATGTAAAGTAGTTTCTCGCGCAGACTTAGAAGGCGGTGATAACAGTGAAAATTAATGCATTTGTAGAAGATTTAAAAACAAAATCAGCTGCAGAGCTGAATGAAGAATTAGTAGCTGCTAAAAAGGAACTTTTCAACTTAAGATTCCAGAACGCAACAAATCAGTTAGATAATACAAGCAGAATCAAAGAAGTAAGAAGAAACATTGCCAGAATTCAGACAGTAATTACTGAAAAGGCAGCTCAATAAGCATCCAATAAAAGAAAGGAGCAGAGACTGTGGAAAGAAATCTTAGAAAAACCAGAGTTGGTAAGGTTATCAGCAATAAAATGGATAAGACCATAGTAGTTGCAGTTGAAGATCATGTAAAGCATCCTCTTTATAAGAAGATCGTAAAGAGAACATACAAATTAAAAGCACATGATGAAGCAAACGAATGCAACATTGGTGACAAAGTAAAAGTTATGGAAACAAGACCATTATCTAAAGATAAGAGATGGAGACTTGTTGAAATTATGGAAAAAGCAAAATAGTATAAGGAGGGAAACCTGCATGATACAGCAAGAAAGCAGACTGAAAGTAGCAGACAATACAGGTGCGAAAGAGTTACTGTGTATCCGTGTACTTGGTGGATCTACAAGAAGATATGCAAGTATCGGAGACGTGATCGTTGCTACTGTTAAAGATGCAACACCAGGCGGCGTTGTTAAAAAAGGTGACGTTGTAAAGGCAGTTGTTGTTCGTACTGTAAACAGCACTCGTCGTAAAGATGGTTCTTACATTCGTTTTGATGAGAACGCTGCAGTTATTATAAAAGATGACAAGACACCAAGAGGAACCCGTATCTTTGGGCCTGTAGCAAGAGAGCTTCGTGACAAACAGTTCATGAGAATTGTTTCCTTGGCTCCGGAAGTACTGTAAGGAGGTGCGAACGAAGATGTCAATGTTAAAGATTAAAAAAGGCGATACAGTTAAAGTTATCGCTGGTAAAGATAAAGACAAAGAAGGAAAAGTTCTTTCCGTAGATCAGAAAAACGCAAGAGTTGTTGTTGAAGGCGTAAACATGGTTACAAAGCACACAAAACCTAGTGCAACAAACCAGGCTGGTGGAATCATCCAGCAGGAAGCTGCTATCGACATTTCTAACGTAATGTACATCCACAAAGGAAAAGCTACAAGAGTTGGAATCAAGATGGACGGAGACAAAAAAGTACGTTTCGCTAAATCAACAGGCGAAGTGATCGATTAATTCTGGAAAGGAGGGTATACACTTTGAGTAGACTGAAAGAACAGTATCAGAACGAGATCGTTGATGCATTAACGAAAAAGTTCGGATATAAGAATATTATGGAAGTACCGAAGCTCGATAAAGTTGTTATCAACATGGGTGTAGGTGAAGCAAAAGACAATGCAAAACTGTTAGATTCTGCAATCGCTGATATGGAGAAGATTACAGGACAGAAAGCAGTTATCTGCCGTGCTAAAAAATCTGTAGCGAACTTCAAATTAAGAGAAGGAATGGCTATCGGATGTAAAGTTACTTTAAGAGGAGAAAAGATGTATGAGTTCGTTGATCGTCTGATCAACCTTGCACTTCCTCGTGTACGTGACTTCAGAGGTGTTAATCCAAACGCATTTGACGGAAGAGGAAACTACGCACTCGGAATTAAAGAGCAGCTCATCTTCCCTGAAATCGAGTACGATAAAGTAGATAAAGTAAGAGGAATGGACATCATCTTTGTTACAACAGCAAAGACTGATGAAGAGGCTCGTGAATTGTTAACACAGTTCAACATGCCGTTCACAAAATAAGGAGGTAAATTATGGCTAAGACAGCAATGAAAGTAAAACAGCAGCGTAAGCAGAAATTCTCCACAAGAGAATATAATCGTTGCAAAATCTGTGGTCGTCCACATGCATATTTGAGAAAATATGGAATCTGCCGTGTTTGCTTCCGCGAATTGGCATACAAAGGACAGATCCCAGGCGTTAAGAAAGCAAGTTGGTAAAGGAGGAAACAATTCATGACTATGAGCGATCCAATTGCAGATATGCTTACAAGAATTCGTAATGCAAATACTGCGAAACACGATACAGTTGATGTACCGGCATCTAAAATGAAACTTGCGATTGCAAACATCCTGTTAGATGAAGGATATATCACAAAATATGATGTCATCGAAGACGGAATCTTCAAGACAATTCATATTACACTGAAATACGGTGCAGACAAGAATGAAAAGGTAATCACAGGTCTTAAGAGAATTTCTAAGCCAGGTCTTCGTGTTTACGCTAACAGCGCAGACATTCCGAAAGTAATGGGCGGACTTGGAACAGCGATCATCTCTACTAACAAAGGCGTGATCACAGATAAAGAAGCTAGAAAACTTGGCGTAGGTGGAGAAGTACTCTGCTACGTTTGGTAGTAACTGCAAACTGAAAACAGAGTGGGCGTAAGCTCACTCCGAGAATCTAAGTTAAGGAGGAACAGGATATGTCACGTATCGGAAGACATCCAGTTGCTATTCCTGCAGGCGTTGAAGTAACAATTGCAGAGAATAACTATGTGACCGTTAAAGGTCCAAAAGGAACACTTGAAAAAGCTCTCCCTGTAGAGATGGAAATCAAACAGGAAGGCGACGAAATCGTCGTAACAAGACCGAATGACTTAAAGAAAATGAAATCTTTACATGGTCTTACAAGAACACTGATCAACAACATGGTAGTAGGTGTTACAGCAGGATATGAGAAAGTTCTGGAAGTAAACGGAGTTGGTTACAGAGCAGCTAAATCCGGAAACAAATTAACACTGAACCTTGGATATTCTCATCCGGTAGAGATGGAAGATCCAGAAGGTGTTGAGACTGTTGTTGAAGGTCAGAACAAGATCACTGTTAAAGGTATTGATAAAGAAAAAGTAGGCCAGTATGCAGCTGAGATCAGAGATAAGAGAAGACCGGAGCCATATAAGGGCAAGGGAATCAAATATGCTGATGAAGTAATTAGACGTAAAGTCGGTAAGACTGGTAAGAAATAAGAAAGGAGAGTGTGAAAATGGTTAGCAAAAAATCTAGAAGTGAAGTACGTGTAAACAAACACAGAAAGTTACGTAACCGTTTAAGTGGTACAGCACAGTGCCCACGTCTGGCAGTGTTCAGAAGTAACAATCATATGTATGCACAGATCATCGATGACGTAGCACAGACAACTCTGGTTTCCGCATCCACTCTTCAGAAAGATGTGAAGGCAAACTTAGAGAAAACAAACAACGTTGATGCAGCAGCATATCTTGGAAAAGTAATCGCTGAGAAAGCTCTTGAAAAAGGAATCAAAGAAGTAGTTTTCGACAGAGGTGGATTTATTTACCAGGGTAAAGTACAGGCATTAGCAGATGCAGCTAGAGAAGCTGGATTGAATTTCTAATAAGGAGGAGCACACATGAGACAGGAACGTATTGATGCTAGTCAGTTAGAGTTAAATGAAAAAGTGGTATCAATCAAGCGTGTAACCAAAGTTGTTAAAGGTGGCCGTAACATGAGATTCACAGCTTTAGTAGTTGTCGGAGACGGAAATGGTCATGTTGGTGCAGGCTTAGGAAAAGCTACAGAGATTCCGGAAGCAATCCGTAAAGGAAAAGAAGATGCAGCAAAGAATCTTATCAATGTAGCATTAGATGAAAATGAAAGTATTACACACGATTTTATCGGTAAATTCGGAGGAGCTTCCGTATTACTTAAGAAAGCTCCGGAAGGTACTGGAGTTATCGCCGGTGGTCCGGCGCGTGCCGTAATCGAGATGGCAGGAATCAAGAACATCCGTACAAAATCTCTTGGTTCTAACAACAAACAGAATGTTGTTCTTGCTACAATCGAAGGATTACGTCAGGTTAAGACTCCGGAAGCAGTAGCTAAGCTTCGCGGTAAATCTGTTGAAGAGATCTTAGGCTAAGGAGGGAGAACCAAATGGCAAATTTAAAAGTTACATTAGTAAAATCTACAATTGGTGCTGTACCGAAGCATAAGAAAACTGTAGAAGCACTTGGACTGAAGAAAGTCAACAAAACAGTTGAACTTCCGGACAATGCAGCTACCAGAGGTATGGTAAAACAGGTACAACACCTGGTAAAAGTTGAAGAAGCGTAAGAATTTAGATATCAGATAAGGAGGTGTTACAATGGATTTATCTAACTTAAGACCAGCTGATGGATCAAAACAGAGTGATAATTTCAGAAAAGGACGTGGACACGGATCTGGAAATGGTAAAACAGCCGGTAAGGGACACAAAGGTCAGAAAGCTCGTTCAGGAGGCACAAGACCAGGTTTCGAAGGTGGACAGATGCCGTTATACAGAAGAATTCCGAAGAGAGGATTTACAAACAGAAATTCTAAGACAATTGTTGGAATTAACGTAGATGCTCTTGAAGTATTCGAGAATGATGCAGTTGTTTCTGTAGAGACACTGATCGAACAGGGAATCGTTAAAAATCCTAGAGATGGAGTTAAGATTCTTGGAAATGGAGAGTTAACTAAAAAGCTTACAGTACAGGCTAATGCATTCAGCAAAGGGGCAATTGCTAAGATTGAGGCTTTAGGTGGAAAAGCAGAGGTGATCTAATGTTTGATACATTGCGAAGAGCATTTAAAATTAAGGATCTCCGGAGAAGAATCGGATATACATTTTTAATGTTAATCGTGATTAGACTCGGTTCAGAACTGCCGACACCGGGAGTTAACCCAAGCTATATCAAAGAGTTTTTTGCACAGAACACAGGTGAAGCGTTTAATTTATTTAACGCTTTCACCGGTGGATCTTTTGAGCAGATGTCCGTATTTGCTCTGAGTATTACACCATACATTACATCATCCATCATTATCCAGCTTCTTACAATTGCGATTCCGCAGTTGGAAGAGATGCAGAAAGATGGTGAAGACGGAAGAAAGAAACTTACAAAAATTACCCGTTATCTTACAGTTGTACTTGCTCTGATCGAATCAATTGCGATGTCAGTTGGTTTTGGACGTCAGGGACTTCTGAAAGAATACAACTTTGTAAATGCTGCAATCGTAGTATTAACACTGACAGCCGGCTCTGCATTCTTGATGTGGGCAGGTGAACAGATTACAGAGAAGGGCGTAGGAAATGGTATTTCCATCGTTCTGGTAATTAATATTCTTTCCCGTGTACCGAATGATATGACAACACTTTACAGTCAGTTTGTAAAAGGCAAGAGCATTGCCAAAGGCGGACTCGCGGCAGTAATTATTCTTGCAATCATTCTTGCACTTGTAGTATTTACTACATTGCTTCAGGATGCTGAACGCAGAATCGCGGTACAGTATTCACAGAAGGTGACAGGAAGAAGAACATACGGTGGACAGACAACACACATCCCGTTGAAAGTAAACACCGCAGGTGTTATTCCGATCATCTTTGCATCATCTCTGATGCAGTTTCCGATTGTCATTGCTTCACTGGCAGGCAAGGGAAACGGTAACGGAATTGGAAGTCAGATCTTAAAGGGAATGAATCAGGGTAACTGGTTGAATCCAGATCAGATCCAGTACAGCTGGGGATTAGTCGTATACATTATACTGACAGTATTCTTTGCTTACTTCTATACATCCATTACATTCAATCCATTAGAGATTGCAAATAATATGAAAAAAAGCGGTGGATTTATCCCGGGTATCCGTCCTGGTAAACCAACCGTAGAATATTTGACAAAGAGACTTAACTATATCATCTTTATCGGAGCATGCGGACTTGTCATTGTACAGGTTATTCCGATTTTCTTTAATGGATGGTTAGGTGCAAAAGTATCCTTTGGTGGTACATCACTGATCATTATTGTCAGCGTCGTACTTGAAACACTCAAACAGATTGAGTCACAGTTATTAGTACGTAACTACAAAGGATTTTTGAACAGTTAAGCATATAAGCAATTTGACTCGCGGATTTTATCCGCGGGTTAAAATGCTATAAGGAGGAACTCATATGAAAATTATTATGTTAGGAGCCCCTGGAGCGGGCAAGGGAACTCAGGCAAAGAAAATTGCCGCAAAATATAACATTCCTCATATTTCAACCGGAGACATCTTTAGAGCAAACATTAAAAATGGTACGGAATTGGGTAAAAAAGCGAAAACGTACATGGATCAGGGACTTCTTGTACCGGATGAGCTGGTTGTAGATCTCGTTGTAGACCGCGTGAACCAGGAAGATTGTAAAGAAGGATATGTTCTGGACGGATTTCCGAGAACAATCCCGCAGGCAGAAGCATTGGATGTTGCACTTGAAAAACTGGGACAGAAAATAGATTATGCGATTGATGTAGATGTCCCGGATGAGAATATAGTTCATCGTATGGGTGGCCGCCGTGCATGTGTAGGTTGTGGCGCAACATATCATCTGGAATATGCTCCGACCAAAGTAGATGGTATCTGCGATACATGCGGAAAAGAGCTAATTTTAAGAGATGATGACAAGCCGGAGACAGTGAAGAAACGTCTTGGGGTATATCATGAGCAGACACAGCCGTTGATTGACTATTATACAAAAGCCGGAATACTGACTACAGTCGATGGAACGATTGATATCGAGGATGTATTCCAGACAATCGTAAAGATTTTAGGAGAATAAGAACATGCCAATTACAGTAAAATCGTCCAGAGAAATTGAATTAATGACAGAAGCCGGACGTATATTGGAAATTGTTCATAAGGAATTAGAAAAAGCACTTCATCCGGGAATGACGACCAAGGCAATCGACCGCCTTGGTGAAGAGATCATCCGCAGCTATGGATGTATCCCGTCATTTCTGGATTATAATGGATATCCGGCATCGATCTGTGTGTCAGTGAACGATGAAGTGGTTCACGGAATTCCGAGTGAACACAGGATCATCAGAGAAGGCGACATTGTCAGTCTGGATGCAGGAGTTATTTATAAAGGATATCACTCGGATGCAGCACGTACACATTGCGTTGGAGAAGTATCCAAAGAGGCGCAGGATTTGGTACGCGTGACAAGAGAGTGTTTCTTCGAAGGTATAAAATACGCGAAAGAAGGCAATCATTTATTTGATATATCCGGGGCAATCGGAAGATACGCCGAAGAGAGAGGATACGGCGTTGTGCGTGACCTGTGCGGCCATGGCATAGGAACAGCACTTCATGAGGCACCGGAGATACCGAATTATGAGATGAAGCGTAAAGGTGTACTGTTAAAAGCCGGAATGACACTTGCTATTGAACCTATGATTAACATCGGTGGATGGGAAGTTGACTGGATGGATGATGACTGGACTGTAGTAACAAGAGACCATTCGTTATCTGCACATTATGAGAATACGGTATTGATCACAGAAAACGAACCGAAACTTCTTTCTTTAACTGAGGGCATATAGTATGGACAGATTTGAAAAAGGAATGCTTGTCAGATCGAAAGCCGGACATGATACGGGAGAGATCTTTGTCATAACCGGAACAGAAGATGCATATGTATATCTGGCTGATGGAAGACTTCGCACGTTGCAGAAACCAAAAAAGAAAAAGAAGAAACATGTGCAGATCATATTGCAGCAATATGATATACAGGATGCAGACGATGTAAAGATCAGACGGATCATAAAGGAATGGAATAAGAAAGAAGAAAATCAGGAGGATTAGAGATGTCAAAAGCTGACGTAATTGAAATTGAAGGAACTGTAGTAGAAAAATTACCTAACGCAATGTTTCAGGTAGAACTGGAAAATGGTCACCAGGTACTTGCACATATCAGTGGAAAGCTTAGAATGAACTTTATCAAGATTCTGCCAGGTGACAAAGTAACTTTGGAATTATCCCCATATGATCTTTCAAAAGGAAGAATTATCTGGAGAGATAAATAAATTATAAAAAGTCTATTGACTTTGCTGGACAAATGATGCTATACTATATAAGCGCGTTTTCGGGCATTTCTATGTGTAAAGACGAATGAGTTGCGGTTTTTACAGCGAAAAAGCGCAAGATACAAAAGGCAGAGCAATGGATGAAAGGAGGATCCCCGTGAAGGTTAGATCATCAGTAAAACCAATTTGCGAAAAATGCAAAGTAATCAAAAGAAAAGGAAGCGTTCGCATTATCTGCGAGAACCCGAAGCATAAACAGAGACAGGGTTAATTAAGGCGGCTGATAGACGACACACCAGGAGGTGTGTAGACTATTTGAAATATACAAGGAAACACCTGTAGCCGGTGACTATCCTCGTATATTGCTTCTAATGCCGGCTCGTCATTACCGTTTTATGAAGCGGTGGCCGGAAAGGGTGTGGATACCGACACACCTGGGATTTCATTAAGAGAATCCCCTATTAAAGACAATGAAAATTAAGTAAAAAGAAAATGGAGGAACAATCACATGGCTCGTATAGCAGGTGTAGACTTACCAAGAGACAAACGTGTCGAGATCGGATTAACTTATATCTATGGAATCGGCAGAGCAAGTGCAACACGTATTTTAGCAGAAGCAGGCGTTGATGCTGATATCCGCTGCAGAGATCTGACAGACGAAGACGTTAAGAAGATCAGTGCAGTAATCGATGAGACACAGACAGTAGAAGGTGATCTTCGTAGAGAGATCGCTCTGAACATTAAGAGACTTCAGGAGATCGGATGCTACAGAGGTATCCGTCACAGAAAAGGACTTCCGGTTCGTGGTCAGAAGACTAAGACAAATGCAAGAACAAGAAAAGGTCCTAAGAGAACAGTAGCAAACAAAAAGAAATAATTAAAAAGGAAAGTGTAGGTTAGTTTTATTATGGCAAAGAAAGTTACAAAAAAAGTGACAAAGAGACGTGTCAAGAAAAACGTTGAACATGGACAGGCTCACATCCAGTCATCTTTTAATAACACAATCGTTACATTAACAGATGCTCAGGGAAATGCTCTTTCATGGGCAAGTGCAGGCGGTCTTGGATTTAGAGGTTCAAGAAAATCTACCCCTTATGCAGCTCAGATGGCAGCTGAAACAGCAGCTAAAGCAGCATTAGTACATGGTTTGAAATCAGTTGACGTTATGGTTAAAGGACCAGGTTCAGGTAGAGAAGCAGCAATTCGTGCCCTGCAGGCATGCGGAATTGACGTAACAAGTATCAAGGATGTTACTCCGGTACCACACAATGGCTGCCGTCCGCCGAAACGCAGAAGAGTGTAATACTTATTTTAGATTTATTATACGCTTACCGTAAACTGATTGAAATTAGGAGGAAATAAAACATGGCAGTAAATAGAGTTCCGGTTCTTAAAAGATGCCGTTCTCTCGGAATGGATCCGGTATATTTAGGAATTGATAAAAAGTCCAACAGACAGTTAAAAAGATCCAATAGAAAAATGAGCGAGTATGGTCTTCAGTTACGTGAAAAACAGAAAGCTAAATTCATCTATGGTGTATTAGAGAAACCTTTCAGAAACTACTACAAGAAAGCTAAACAGATGTCAGGTATGACTGGTGAAAACCTGATGGTTCTTCTTGAGTCCAGACTGGACAACGTAGTATTCCGTATGGGACTTGCAAGAACAAGACGTGAAGCAAGACAGATCGTTGACCACAAACATGTACTTGTTAATGGTAAACAGGTAAACATCCCATCTTACCTTATCAAAGCTGGTGATGTGATCGAAATCAAAGAAGCTAAGAAGAGCTCAACAAGATATAAAGAGATCGTAGAAGTTACAGGCGGACGTATGGTTCCGGATTGGTTAGAAGTTGACGCTGAAGCTCTGAAAGGAACAGTTAAAGAACTTCCAAACCGTGAAGCAATCGATGTTCCAGTAGACGAGATGTTAATCGTCGAGTTATATTCTAAATAATAACCCGTAACACCACAGGAGGTGGACTTAGTGTTTGATTTTAATAAACCCAATATTGAAATAACTGAGATTTCAGAAGATAAGAAATATGGAAGATTTGTTGTAGAACCACTCGAAAGAGGATATGGTACAACATTAGGTAACTCCCTTAGAAGAATCATGCTTTCATCTTTACCGGGTGCTGCAATCAGCCAGGTGAAGATTGATGGGGTACTTCATGAGTTCAGCTCCATTCCAGGGGTGAAAGAGGATGTTACAGAGATTATCATGAACTTGAAATCACTGGCTATCAAGAATACATCCGAGACAGATGAGCCTAAGACAGCTTATATCGAGTTCGAGGGTGAAGGTGTTGTAACAGCAGCAGACATTCAGGTGGATCAGGACATCGAGATCATGAATCCTGAGACAGTAATCGCTACACTGAACGGCGGTGCAGACAGCAAGCTTTACATGGAATTAACCATCACGAAAGGAAGAGGATATGTAAGCTTTGATAAGAATAAGAACGACGATTTGCCGATTGCGGTAATTCCGATTGATTCTATCTACACACCGGTTGAACGTGTAAATCTTACCGTTGAAAATACTCGTGTTGGTCAGATTACAGATTTTGACAAATTAACATTAGATGTATACACAAACGGAACACTGCTCCCGGATGAAGCAGTAAGTTTGGCAGCTAAGGTACTCAGTGAGCACCTGAAACTGTTCATTGATCTGTCAGAAGTAGCTCAGGCTGCAGAAGTAATGATCGAAAAAGAAGATGACGAGAAAGAGAAAGTGCTTGAGATGAGCATTGACGAATTAGAGTTATCTGTACGTTCTTACAATTGTCTGAAGAGGGCCGGTATTAACACGGTTGAAGAACTGACAAACAGAACACCGGAAGACATGATGAAAGTTCGTAACCTTGGACGTAAGTCCTTAGAAGAAGTACTTGCTAAGCTTGATGAATTAGGATTAAGCTTAAGCAAAGGAGAGGAATAAATCGGGTTTCCACGGTTTTTCCTAAAAGTGCCTTCTGCTGATAAGTCTGAAAGTGCACAGCAGAGCATTTGGCTAGTAAGCCCGAAGAGTATAACCAAGTGTAAATATGGAGGATATGAATAATGGCAAAGTATAGAAAACTCGGCAGAACATCAAGCCAGAGAAAAGCTTTATTAAGAAACCAGGTAACAGCATTACTTAACAATGGTAAGATCAAGACTACAGAAGCTAAAGCTAAAGAGATCCGCAAGATCGCTGAAGGTCTGATCGCTATGGCTGTCAGAGAAAAAGACAACTTTGAAGAAGTAACTGTTAAAGCTAAAGTTGCTCGCAAAGACAAAGACGGAAAACGTGTAAAAGAAGTTGTAGACGGTAAGAAAGTTACAGTATACGATGAAGTTGACAAGACAATCAAGAAAGATATGCCTAGCAGACTTCACGCACGTCGTCAGATGTTAAAAGTTCTCTATCCTGTAAAAGAAGTTCCGACAGCACAGGCTGGAAGAAAGAAAAATACAAAAGATGTTGACCTTGTTGCAAAACTCTTTGATGAGATCGCACCAAAATACGCTGATCGTAACGGTGGTTACACAAGAATCATCAAGATCGGACAGCGTAAAGGTGATGCAGCAATGGAAGTTCTGATCGAACTGGTTTAATTATCAGATTGTTGAAAGAATATCGGAAGACTATGAAGCAGAGTTGTTTCATAGTCTTTTTTTGTATGAAAAAGTGAAAAGAAAATATGTAAAAAGTTTAATGAAATATTTTGAAAGAAGAGATAGTTATGAGATGTTACTTATTCGAAGATTAATTTAGAAAAAGTTAAAGAAAACGGTACAAGTAAGTATAGATGAAATAAATAAATTGTGACAAAATCATCAATAAATCGTTAAATTATCTACTTTTGCTGTGCATGATTACAAATAAAAAAAAAAATGCTATAATAAGAAAACTGCATCAATAATAATACAAAGAAGGGACGTATGAAATGAGTAGGTTAGAAATTGCCTCTCCAAAAAAGGCGAAAATCGTTATGGAAGGCCTTTACAAAGATCTGGAGAGAAGAATCGAATCAAGCCCTCCGGGCTTATGTCCGGTTGATATGGCAAGAGCATTTTTGGAGTTATGTCACGCACAGACATGTGGAAAGTGTGTACCATGCCGTATTGGATTGGGACAGTTAAACCAGTTCATCAAAGATGTACTGGATGGTAAAGCAACAATGGAGACATTAGACACTATGGAGCAGACAGCATTGTCTATTATGGAATCAGCGGACTGTGCGATTGGTTACGAAGCTGCGAACATGGTATACAAAGGACTGATCGGATATCGCGATGATTATATAGAGCATATTCAGAGAGGACGTTGTACCTGTACATATAATCAGCCGGTACCTTGTGTGTCTTTATGTCCGGCACATGTTGATATTCCGGGATATGTTGCATTAGTAGGAGAAGGAAGATATGCGGATGCAATCCGCCTGATCCGTAAGGATAATCCATTCCCGACGACATGTGGATTTATCTGTGAGCATCCTTGTGAGGCAAGATGCCGCAGAAACATGGTAGATGATTCTGTAAATATCCGCGGACTGAAACGTGTTGCGGCTGATTTCGCAGGAGAAGTAGAGCCGCCGAAGTGTGCAAAGAGCACAGGTAAGAAGATCGCAGTACTCGGTGGAGGACCGGGAGGATTAAGTGCAGCATATTATCTTCAGTTAATGGGGCATCAGACAACTGTATATGAGATGCTTCCGAAACTGGGAGGAATGTTACGTTATGGTATTCCGAACTATCGTCTGCCGAAAGAGAGACTCGAAGATGACATTAACGCAATCCTGAAGACCGGAGTAGAAGTCAAATACGGTCTGAAGATTGGTCAGGATATCAATATTCAGGAATTAAGAGAACAGTACGATGCAGTGCTGATTACAATCGGAGCTAGTACAGATAAGAAACTGGGCCTTGACGGGGAAGACGCAGATGGAATCTTATCCGCAGTGCAGTTCTTACGTAATGTAGGAAAGAACGAGATCATGGATTTGACCGGAAAAGAAGTTGCTGTCATCGGTGGTGGTAACGTATCCATGGATGCAGTTCGTACAGCTAAGAGACTGGGCGCTAAGAAGGTAAGTATCGTATATCGTAGACGAGTAGCAGATATGACAGCTCTTCCGGGGGAAATAGAAGGCGCTGTAGCAGAAGGTATCGAATTACAGACACTCAAAGCACCAGCTTCACTCGATATTGATGAGAAGCACCATATTAAGGGAATTTATGTAACTCCGCAGATGATCAGTTCTATCAAAGATGGAAGAGCAAGCATCAAACCGACCGGAGAAGACGACATTTATATCCCATGTGATGTACTGATCGTAGCAATCGGACAGAATATCGAGACGCGTCATTTTGAAGAAGCAGGTATCCCGGTTGAGCGTGGTAAGATCGTTACAAAGAGTACAGGAACATTTGAGAATATGCCAGGTGTATTTGCCGGTGGAGACTGTGCAAGTGGTCCGGCATCTGTTATTAAAGCAATTGCTGCTGCAAAAGTTGTTGCTGCCAATATTGATGAATATCTGGGATACCATCACGAGATTTCCTGTGATGTTGAGATTCCGGAAGCAGCCCTTCGTGACAGAACTCCATGTGGAAGAGTCAATCTGACAGAGCGTGAAGCATGTGAGAGAGTCTGTGATTTTGAAGGCGTAGAAAACTGTATGACAGAGAAGGAAGCAAAACAGGAGGCAAGCAGATGCCTTCGCTGCGATCACTTTGGATACGGAATATTTAAAGGAGGCAGAGAGACATTATGGTAAATCTTACAATAGATGGAAAAAAGATCTCAGTAGAAGAGAATACCACAATTATGGAGGCTGCCGCATCAAATGGAATTCCGATTCCAAAACTCTGTTATCTCAAAGGAATTAATGAGATTGCAGCCTGTCGTGTTTGTGTTGTTGAATTAGAAGGAAAAGAAAAACTCATCACATCCTGTAACAATGTTGTAAAGGAAGGCATGGTGATCTATACAAACAGTCCGAAGGTACGTAGACATAGAAGAACAACAGTGGAACTGATCTTATCTCAGCATGATTGCGAGTGTGTGACATGCTCAAGAAGTGGCAACTGTAGTTTACAGACAGTGGCGAATGATCTGAATATTTTTGATATTCCGTTCAAGATGCAGCTGGAGAAACAGCCATGGGACAAACATTTCCCGTTGATCCGCGATTCTTCCAAATGTATCAAGTGCATGCGTTGCGTACAGGTTTGTGATAAGATCCAGGGACTTGGAATCTGGGATGTAGAAGGTACCGGTTCCAGAACAACGATCAATGTTGCAGGTCACAGAAGTATTGATGAAGCAGACTGTGCACTTTGCGGTCAGTGTATTACACATTGTCCGGTAGGAGCGCTTCGTGAGCGTGACGATACAGAGAAAGTATGGAAAGCAATTGAGGATAAAGACAAGATCGTAGTAGCTCAAGTTGCACCGGCTGTTCGTACAGCATGGGGTGAAGAGTTAGGTCTTGCACCGGAAGATGCCAAAGTTGGAAAGATTCTGGATGCTTTGAAGAGAATGGGCGTTGATTATGTATTTGATACCACATTCTCAGCAGATCTTACGATCATGGAAGAAGGAACGGAGTTCCTGAAACGTTTCACATCCGGAGAGTTAAAAGAACGTCCGATGTTCACATCCTGCTGTCCGGGCTGGATTCGTTTCATTAAGTCACAGTTCCCACATCTGGTAAAACAGCTCTCAACTGCAAAATCACCACAGCAGATGTTCGGTGCTGCTATGAAGACGTATTTCGCAGAAAAACTGGGTGTAGAGCCGGAGAAGATCTACACACTGTCCGTAATGCCGTGCGTGGCTAAGAAGGGCGAGCGTGAGATGGAACTGTATTATGAAGAGTATGCAGGACATGATATTGACGCAGTTATTACAACAAGAGAGCTGGTAAGAATGATCCGTTCTGCTCATATCAGTCCGGATACATTAGAAGATATTGCAAGTGACAGACCGATGCAGGAAGGTTCCGGAGCAGGTGTGATCTTCGGAGCAACCGGTGGAGTTATGGAGGCTGCACTTCGCAGCGCTTACTACCTGCTTAAGAATGAGAATCCGGAAGCTGACGCATTCAAAGTTGTCAGAAGCCAGGGATTCCAGGAGAACGACGGTGTTGTAGAAGCTGATTTTGCCATTGACGATATCACTGTAAAGACGGCAGTTGTCAGTGGACTTGCAAATACAAGAGCCTTGCTTGAGAAGATCGAGCGCGGAGATGTCCATTACGATTTCGTAGAAGTTATGGCTTGCCCGGGCGGATGCGTAGGCGGTGGCGGACAGCCGATCCACGATGGAGAAGAGCTTGCGTTTGAGCGAGGAAAGAATCTGTATTATCTGGATAAGAATGCAGATATCCGTTTCTCACATGAAAACAAAGATGTACTTAAGATGTATGAAGAATATTTTGAGAAACCAAATTCTCACAAAGCACATATGCTGCTTCACACAGACCACATCGCAAGTATGGAAAGATAGAATTAATTATAAACTCATTTATAAAACTCCTAAAAAACTAACTGAACGCATCAGGCAGGAAATCTGTCTGGTGCGTTTTTTTCGATTGGATTTTCCGGCATGATTTGTTAGAATGATATTAAGATCAAAAAATATTACGAAAGCGGATGTCGAAATGGGGTTATTAAATACATTTGATATGTTGGAGGAATTACTGGCACAGAACCAGTTTGAGCTGTTGCCTCCGAATGAAGAGAAAAAAGAAATTCGACTTGTTTATCTGATGAATGATGCAGTCGAGAGCTTTCTTGTATTCAAAGAAGCAAAGATGACCGGATTTTATGAAGAAGGTTATGAAGGTTCGGTTGATGCAACCTTGAAGCGGGACAAGGACCGTTATATTCTGGCGGTACTTTGCGGCGATTCAATGGTAACGATATTTTTTCAGCGGCTGGAATTTGAATATATGCTGTATGATTACGGAGAAATCGGGCATTTCTGGGTGAGAGGCTATGAATATCTCAGACAGTTGGAATATAAAATTGCTATTTTACAGGACAAATGGAAATACCTGGGTGATACCTACTGCACAGAAAGAGAGCAGTGGCTTGTGAAACTTGCCGGATTTCCACCGCTTAGTTATGGCTGTTATCCTTCAGCGCCGAAGAAATATATTGTTCCGAAAGAGCATTTGTGGGTTCCGGACGAAGAAGGAATCAAAGTTCTGGAAGAGATCGCGGCAGAGGCAGAGGATATGAGCCTCGTGCACAGTCTTAAGACTTACCGGAAATATGCATCCGAATGTGTATCGAATCCGGTTCTTGCACGCGTGATGGCAAAATGGATTGCTGTGAAACTGCACCGCAAAAGCCACGCCAAGACAATTGATATCTTGATGCGGAAGTTCCGTCATGCAGGCGCTGTTTATCCAAAACGTAAATACGATGAAGCGTCGATGGAAAAATATAAGCTCATCATGGATGCAGCGAGAAAGCGCAAAATGGAATTAAAAAGAGAAGGAAGGGAAACGGTGATTCTCCGGGAAGAGCCTTTTATTACAGCAAGAGACAGTATTGAATTTCATGTGTACCTGATGATATGGAGAGAAGGAAGACTGAATCGGATGGTGGATATAGAGACATTTGCGCTACCGGGAGATGATTCCGTAGCTCATCAGGTGGAGCAGAGGTAATAGTGAGGTGACAGATAGAATCCAGAACCGGTCAGAAACTTAATGAAAAACTTAAATTTCTGCTGGAAATGTATTGCCAGGGCTCCGTGTATATGACAACGCAGTGGGTATTGGGATATAGAAAATCTACACCGGAGAAGATGCATGCTGTCCGGGTAACCCGAAAGATACAAATGTAGAAGAGTTGAAAGACCTCTTTAGAAAATTAATGTAATTTCGATATCTGTAATTTGCAATATATAAGAAATGAGCAGGCAAAATGAATGCCTGCTCGTTTCTTTTTTTATAATTAGATTATTGAATATATAGTATTAAATCTACCAGAATACATTGCCACCTACATTAATCCCGGCATGTCCGGTAAAGGCAGCCCAGAAGAAATAACAATTCCGGACTTTGTTATGTCTGGCTCCGCCGAGCACTGCTTTGGCAGCAGAATAAGCGGAAGAGGAAGGTCCACGTCCAAGTACACGGTTCAATGCACCATTCCATGTCGGTGCAAACTGACCGGATTGATAAACAACACCGGAAATCGTATTTGGAAAACGGGAACTCTCCACACGGTTCATAATGACTGTTCCAACTGCAAGCATGCCTTCATAAGTAGCACCGGCTTCACATTCCAGAATACCGGCGAGGAGCGCAACATCGGAAGTGTTCGCATTGAACTTCTTGCCGGAATTGGAAGTACCGCCGCCATTGCCGGAACTCTGCTTACCGGTGTTGCCGGATACATCGTTGTTGCGGGCAGTACGCATCGCTTCTTCGGCAGCCTTTGCCTTCTTAAGCTGTGCATTATAATCAGACAGTTTACTCGAAGTATTGGAAATCTTATCACTTAAGTTACTTTTCTGTTCGTTCAGAGAACTCTGCATAGAAGCCAGATCAGCCTGCTGCTTTTTCAATCCGGATTCCTTCTTTGCAACTTCTTCGCGCGCAGTCTGGAACTTATCCAGCATGTTGCGGTCATAGTCACTGATGTTAGAAACGTACTCTGCCTTGTTCAGAAAATCTGCCATATTCTCAGAAGTCAGCAGAATCTCGAATAGAGATACACTCCCACCTTCATACATAAATTTGATACGTTCTTTCATAGACTTGAACTGTGCCTCTTCGTTTAGCTTCGCAGCGGCCAGATCAAGTTTGGCTTTCTCGACCTGTTCGGACATCTTCTCAATCTTACCAGATGTTTTATCCAGTTTCTTGCTAAGTGAAGCAAGATCACTGTTCATGCTATGCAGATCATCCTTGAGATCCGATGTCTTTTTTTCAAGATCTTTTGTAGAAGGGGCAGCATATACGAAAGTCTGGGCAGAAGCAATGGATACGGCACACAGAAGCCCTGTAGCTGCCAGTAAAACTCGTTTCTTTCTATTATTCATTATATACATATCCTTTCTGTTTCTGTGCAAGTGTCAGTATATTATACCGTAACACAGAGGAAGCGTCAAGGCAGTGAGAAGAGGAAAAGGCGGATGTAATTGCTTTCTATAAGAAACTTTGGTAAAATAAAAGATAATGGAAATTTATATATTATTTAACTAATCTAAAGAAAATATTCCAAATTAAGAGATAAACTATATTTGTATAAAGAAGAAAGGGATTCATGAGATGCGCAAATATGAAGAAGAACACTATCAATATGATAAGATCAAAGACAAGATTTATCCATGGGTGAAAAATGAGCTGACAGATCAGCAGGCACTTAATGGTAAGAATTTCTCAGAGAAAGATACACCGGTGATTGGGTTTGCCGGAGATCTGAAGATCATTTTTGTAATTAAGAGAGGCGAAGAAAGCTACGAAGTATTAAAAGATGCTATGCTCCCACCGGAGATCGCAGTGGAGGAGCTGTATCACACAGCATGCGAGAATCTGGTGCGTGACGTAGAATTTGTCATTGGAAATACATGGTACGGCGGATTTGGAATTATTGCGGATGGCGTACATGAGGCAAGTTCTGTGTGCTTTCGCCATATCTGGCAGGTGTGTGCTGACAAATTAAAAGACGATCTGGTTATCTATGTGCCGCACAAAGATACCGTAATCTTTGCACCGGCGAGCCAGCAGAAGGTTGTAGAGCAGCTTCGCGATCATGCAAAAGGAGCCTATGAAGCAGAAGGCGATAAGATCAGTCTGCAGCCGTATTTCTTTTCAAAAGAGAGAAAGGAACTGACAACCTATGAAAATTAAGTGCAGGATTATCGGATTTGATCTGGATGGGACATTGCTGAACAGCGAGAAGCATATCGCAGAGCATACGAGAGAAGTACTGACAAGAGCAATCGAACAGGGAATCTGGATTCTGCCGGTCACAGGAAGACCACTTGGCGGACTGCCAAAAGAAGTCGTAGAATTTCCGGGAGTCCAGTATGCGATTACAGCGAACGGCGCAAGGATCATGGAGATACAGACAGGTGGATGCCTCTATGAACGGCTTGTACCTGTGAAGACAGCTGAGCAGATCATGGAGATTTTCAGTGACTATGACGCACTGCGCGAAGTTTATTATGGTGGAAAAGGATATGCAGAAGCAGAAGAATTTTCCAGAGTCGGAGAATATATGCGTTCTCCGCAGATGGCGGCATATGTACGTGCGACTAGAACACCGGTGCCGGATATTTTACAACTGATTCGTGAAAAAGGGCAGGACACAGACAAAGTACAGGGAGTATTTAAGATAGATGAAGAGCGGACAGAAGCACGTAAGCGTCTAGAAGCAGTAGAAGGTATAGAAGTGACCGGAGCACTTTCCAATAATATAGAAGTAAATGCTGCCGGCGTAGATAAAGGCAATGCAATTTTGTGGTTTGCAGATCATCTGGGAATCCCGCATGAGGAAGTGGCCGGTTTCGGCGATGGCAATAATGATATCCAGCTGCTTAAGAAAGCGGGGATTGGAGTTGCAATGGCAAATGCGACCGATCAGGTAAAAGCAGTTTCCGATTATATTACCGGAACGAACGACGAAGACGGTGTCGCAACATTTATTGAAAAATATATATTGTAAAACACGAAGAAATTAACAGGTGGCAAAGTTTGGAGCTTTCCCACCAGATGTTACTATATATTATAGTAGAAAGGAAAGAAACTATGTTAGACGCATTAAAAGTTATTATTCTCGGAATTGTAGAAGGAATTACCGAGTGGCTTCCGGTCAGCAGTACCGGACATCTGATTCTGGTAGGTGATGTATTGTCACCGAATTTAAGTCATGATTTTATGGAAATGTTTAATGTCGTGATCCAGCTTGGAGCGATTATGGCGGTCGTTGTATTATATTTCCACAAATTGAACCCATTTTCACCGAAGAAGACTCATAAGCAGAAATTGCTGACATGGCAGATGTGGATCAAAGTAGCCATTGCATGTGTACCGGCAGCAGTTGTTGGTATTTTGTTAAATGACTGGCTGGATTCTGTATTTTATAAACCACTTCCGGTTTCAATCATGCTGATCGTCTATGGTATTCTGTTTATTGTTGTTGAAAATCGTAATAAAAACAGAAAACCAGAGGTTACGAAGATTTCAGAACTGGATATCCGTATGTTGCTCTGGATCGGTGCCTTCCAGATGCTTGCACTGATTCCGGGGACATCCAGATCCGGTGCAACAATCGTCGGAGCATTGCTAATCGGTGTGTCCAGAGAAGTGGCAGCAGAATTTACATTTTTCCTTGCAATTCCGGTTATGTTCGGAGCAAGTTTACTGAAGCTTGTCAAATTTGGATTTGCATTTACAGGAGCTGAGGTTGGCTATCTGATGCTCGGATGTATCGTATCCTTCGGACTGTCCATCGTAGCGATCAAGTTCTTAATGAATTATATTAAGAAAAATGACTTCAAAGTATTTGGATATTACCGTATCATTCTCGGTGCAATCATCATAATTATGACGGTTGTAAAAGCATTTCTTGCATAAAAATACTTGCCTTTTATTTGAAACATGGTAAAATGAAGGTTATAGCTGTATGATTATACAGAATCTTGTTTAATACGATACAAGTTGTATGAATGAGAAAGATCATTTTAGGAGGAAGAAATATGAAGTTCAAGAAGTTAGTAAGTGTTGTTTTAGTAGCTGCCTGTGTATTTTCACTTGCAGCATGCGGAAGTGACAAGAAAAGCGAAGACAAAAAAGTAGAAGTAACAAAAGCAGAAGATCTGAAAGATCTTACAATTGGTGTTCAGCAGGGAACAACCGGAGATCTGGAAAGTTCTAAGATCGTAAAGAAAGATACACAGATGAAACGTTATCCAAAGGGTGCAGCAGCAGTACAGGCTCTGGAATCTGGAAAATTAGACTGTGTTGTTATCGATGCTCAGCCGGCTAAGAAGTTTGTTGAGAAGAATGACAATCTGAAGATCATTGACGGTATCTTTGATGATGAGCAGTATGCAATCTGCGTGAAAAAAGGTAATTCCAAACTGTTAAAAGAAATGAATACAGCATTAGAAGAACTGAAAAAAGACGGAACAGTTGATAAGATCATCGGTAACTACATCGGTGATGATGCAGGTAAATATCAGTACAAAACTCCGGAAGGAACAGATACTTCCAAAGGAACACTTGTAATGGCAACAAATGCTGAGTTTGAACCATATGAATATCACGAAGGAGATGCTATTGTAGGTATCGATGTTGATATGTCACAGGCAATCTGCGATAAGATAGGATACAAATTAAAAGTAGAAGATATGGAATTTGATTCTATTCTCCCGGCAGTTGCAGCAGGAAAAGCTGATTTCGGTGCAGCAGGTATGACAGTAACAGATGAGAGAAAAGAAAATGCCGATTTCACAGATACATATGCTAACGCTTCACAGGTAGTGATCGTTAAGAAATAGGAGTAATCATGGCAGATTTTTCAGCAAAGTTTTATGCGAACTTTATAAAGGATGACCGTTGGCTCGGTCTTGTGAGCGGTCTCAAGGTGACAATTATTGTCACCTTAGAGGCTTTGCTTTTAGGTGTTATCATTGGTTTTATTGTAGCGATCATTCGTTCTTACCATGATAAGACAAACAAATTAAAGATATTAAATGCAATCTGTAAAGTGTACCTGACAGTGATCCGTGGAACACCGACGATGATCCAGATCTTGATCATGTATCTGGTTGTGTTCGGCTCTTCTTCACTGGATTCCATTATCATCGGTGGTATTGCCTTTGGTATTAATTCCGGTGCATATGTTGCAGAGATTGTGCGTTCCGGTATTATGTCTATTCCAATCGGACAGACAGAAGCAGGACGAAGCCTGGGACTTAATTATGCACAGACAATGCGTCTGATCATCGTTCCGCAGGCATTTAAAAATGTGCTTCCGGCGCTGGTAAATGAGATGATCGTGCTGATCAAAGAGACAGCGATCATCGGTTATATCGGGGAGCAGGATTTGACAAAGGCGGCAATGATTATTCAGAGCCGTACATTCGATGCATTTATGCCTCTTCTGGCGGCAGCAGTCATTTATCTGGCACTTGTTATGCTGCTGACATTCTTTATGAATAAGCTGGAAAGGAGGTTGAGAAACAGTGAGCGATAATAAGGATACAATGATCCAGGTCAAAGACCTGCATAAATCATTTGGAAAAAATAATGTACTCAACGGTATCTCAACAGATATTAAAAAAGGTGAAGTGGTTGTAGTTATCGGACCATCCGGCTCCGGTAAATCTACATTTCTCCGTTCTTTAAATCTTCTGGAGCAGCCAACAAGCGGTTCGATCATTTTTGACGGAGATGAGATTACAGATCCGAAGACCAATATCGACCTGCACAGACAGAAGATGGGAATGGTATTCCAGCATTTTAATCTGTTTCCACACAAGACGATCCGTGAAAATATTACGCTGGCTCCGGTCACACTGAAAAAAATGACAAAAGAAGAAGCTGATAAAAGAGCGGATGAGTTACTGGAACGAGTAGGACTTGCTGACAAAGCAAATGCTTACCCGGAGCAGTTATCCGGTGGACAGAAACAGCGAATTGCCATTGTAAGATCACTGGCGATGGATCCGGAAGTGATGCTTTTCGATGAACCGACTTCCGCACTTGATCCGGAGATGGTTGGAGAAGTTCTGGATCTCATGAAGCAGCTCGCGAGAGAAGGAATGACAATGGTCGTTGTCACACATGAGATGGGATTTGCCAGAGAAGTTGGAACACGAGTTGTGTTCATCGATGAAGGCAAGATCAAAGAACAGGCAGAACCGGAGGAATTTTTCAGTAATCCAAAAGATGAGAGACTGAAAGAATTTTTGAGTAAGATATTATAAATAATAACTATTCAGAACGCTTATGAATAAGAAAACTGATACTTCATATTTATGGGGTATCAGTTTTTTGTTAGGAAATGTTTTTACAAAATGTTTTCTTTGGAAGCGATAGTAGTTTATAATAGTGAATAACAGAAAATAACAATTTATATCATACAACAGGAAAGAGAGTATAAACTAATGACGCAAAAACAAAGCACATTAACCAGAACCGGCATCGTGGCGCTTCTTGCCTGCGTTTGCTGCATTTTATGGGGCAGTGCAATACCAATGATAAAAACAGGATATCACCTTATGCAGATGGACTCAGCAGATACGGCAAGCCAGATTGTCTTTGCCGGAATACGGTTTACGCTGGCGGGACTGCTGGTTCTGGCATTTACATCAATAAGAGAGAAAAAGGTGATGTTTCCTGATAAAGAAGTCCTGAAATACGCGATACCGGTTTGCCTGGCGCAGACAGTCGGACAGTATTTTTTCTTCTACATAGGTGTTGCAAATACATCAGGTGTGAAAGGTGGTATTATTACCGGACTTGGCAATTTTATTGCAATTTTGCTATCCTGTCTGGTATTTAGAAATGAACGTATGACGGTACGAAAATCAGCAGGTTGCATACTGGGATTTGCCGGAGTTGTTGTGATCAACATCATGGGAAATTCTCTGGACATGGGATTTAAGCTGACTGGTGAAGGGTTTATTCTGATCGCACAGCTTTCCTATGGAATTTCTACCGTATTGATCAATATATTTTCAAGAAAAGTTTCTCCGGTAATATTAAGCGGAACACAGTTTACAATGGGCGGAATCGTGCTGACATTGATCGGCACCGGAATGGGCGGACACCTTGGAAATGTCACGATTGGCGGTGTAGTAATTATTTTCTATCTTGCAATGGTTTCGGCGGTTGCATATACGCTCTGGTCGGTGCTTCTTGCATGGAATGATGTCTCAAAAGTTGCGATTTTCGGGTTTGTGAATCCATTGTGCAGTGTGATATTATCTGCGCTGATATTAGGAGAGGTACGTCAGGCATTTAATATTGGAAGTCTGGTGGCTTTACTTTTGGTCTGCACCGGAATATATATTGTCAATCATAAGAAATAGTAGGATATTAAAACCACAAAGAAAGGAACACGCATGGGAAATGAATCAGGCGAATGGATCATTTCATAGAGGAGAAGGAAGACACAGAGATTTTCTCGAACGAATTGAAGAAATTAGGAAATATTTTATGATTATTATTAGGTGGCATTTTAATGTGGCGAGAACAACAGTTCTGTGCTATACTTAAATGCGAATATATGTTCGGGGACAGAGGGCTGGAAATACATGACAGAAGAATTCAGAGATTATATTATTCATACAAGAAAGATACCGGCAAAAGAGGCGGTTTGTGAAGCATATCCAGAATCGCTTAAGGATGAGCTGAGAGATTATCTTAAAGAGAACGGATATCAGCAGCTTTATTCGCATCAGGTGGAGATGTTCAAAACTGCGGAAGCGGGAAAGAATGTCGTGATCACAACTTCAACGGCGAGTGGTAAGACGCTGGCATTTCTGCTTCCGGTTTTGCAGGAGATTCTTGAGAATCCGCTGGCGAGAGCGATTTTTGTTTACCCGACGAAGGCACTGGCAAGCGACCAGTATCGTGCCCTGCAGCCGGCGATTGAGTTTTTCGGTGACGGGAAGATATCTGCCGGGGTATATGATGGAGATACGAAACCGGCAGAGCGTACGAGAATCAGACAGAGCGCAAATATTATCCTGACGAACCCGGAGATGTTAAATGGAGCTTTTTTGCCAAATCACAGCAATTACGGGTTTGATACGATTTTCGCAAATCTTAAATATATTGTCATTGATGAATTACATTCTTACCGCGGAGCGGCTGGGTATTGAAAAATCTATGTGGGGATTCGGCACATTCCACAGTGTAGCAAGACAGCTTCTCTGTAAATATCTTCCTGAAAAATGTACAGTCGAAGGTACAGATAGAGCAGTGAATCAGAATGAGACAACCGACTGGAATCGTGAATTTGAAGTGATAGAATCGGAAGAAGAGCTGCAGATGCTGCTTGACCTTGCAGATGCGAACGGATATAAGATCAAGTATAAGAACCGTCTGCAGGCGGAAATTTTGGAAAAGGTATTTGAAAGAGCGGAATTGCCGGTTACATTTTCCAATGTCGGAAAAGAAGGAGAAGTACTACATTTTATGACGTTGCATGCATCAAAAGGTCTGGAATTCGATTATGTATTTATTGTCGGATTGAATCAGGGACTGATTCCCCTTCGGTGCACCGGTATGGAGCAGGAAGAAGAGGAGATGCGTCTGTTTTTCGTAGGGCTTACCCGTGCGAGAAAGAATCTGGAATTATCTTATTACACGAATCCGACAATTCCCGGTGTGTTTGAAGCACCGAGCAGATATCTGAAGCGCCTGCCGGAGCATTTGCTTGACTGGGAAGAAAAACCGGGAAGCGAAGAGCGAAAAGCAAATTTACAGAGTTTAAGACGGCAGGCAGTAGAAACGATAAGGAGAAAATCTGCGGAGGAAAATATGGCAGAAACAGAGCCTGTAAAACAAGAAGAAAGACAGACAGAAACAGAGTCTGTAAAACAAGAAGAAAGACAGACAAATACAGAAGAGCGGGTTGTACGGAGAGGCAGACATTCAAAGTACGGTGAAGGCATTATCACATCAGAAGATGATATGACGATAGAAATGGAATTTCCGGGATATGGCAAGAAACAGTTTCTGAAAGCATTCGGAGAAATAGAAGTATTATAATAAGAAAACTTAAAGAAATATTAACTATTTAAGAAAGCGCAGAGGAAGGAGCATATGTTATAATCAATAGATAAAACGACAACATACGAAAGACAGCATACGAATGAGGAAAAGAAAATGGAAAAGAAAATACAGAAAAAGAGAAAGTATATCAAAGAAATTGACGGATTAAGGGCACTTGCTGTAATCATGGTTCTGGCATATCATCTGAAGATGCCATTTGCGAAGAGCGGGTTATTGGGAGTAACCGTATTTTTTGTAATATCCGGCTACTTGATCACAGGAATTCTGATAAATGAGATAGAAGAAAGCGGTGGCGTAGATCTGAAGAACTTCTGGCTGCGGCGAATCCGAAGACTGCTGCCGGCAGTACTCTCCATGGCAGTTGTGATGATCTTCGTCAGCGCAGTCGTGAACCGAGTTGTATTTACGAAAGGTTGTAATGATTTGTTATCCGCAGTGTTTGGGTATAACAACTGGTGGCAGATTTTCAGAAAAGTATCCTATTTTGAAAATGCAGGAGCGCCTTCTCCATTTACCCACTGCTGGTCATTGGCGATTGAGACACAGTTTTATTTGATTTATCCAATCCTTTTGATTCTGTTATCGAAGGCAAGAAACAGAGGAAAAGTGTTTGCGGCAGTCACAGCAGTGCTTGCGATGATCTCAGTAGTATTGATGGGCGTACTCTACAGCCCGGACGGAGATCCGAGCCGCGTATATTATGGAACAGACACAAGAGCATTTTCTCTTCTGATCGGAGCGTTGGCTGCGATCCAGAAGGAATATCATATTATAAAGGTAAAGCTGCGGGGAAAACTATGGGCAGTGATCGGAAGTATTTCTGTATTGATCCTGATCGGAATGATGATGCTCATCAGCTCCTACAGCAGTTTCTTATATTATGGAGGTCAGGCAATCGTATCTGTCCTGGCGGCATTTGTTGTATATGCAGTGACAGTAAGCAGAAGCCTTTTAAATATAATATTAGGCTCCAACATACTGAAATGGATCGGAGACCGCTCTTACAGTATTTATCTGTGGCACTATCCGATTATTGTGCTGATGAGCGGCGGAAAGAGAGCGGCATGGTGGATTGTGATTTTAGAAGTAGTCTTAAGTGTGGGGTTTGCAGAACTTTCCTATCGTTTTATTGAGACACCGGTCCGTCATGGGATTATCGGAGAATATATCGGAATCATCAACAGCAGACCGCATAACAGAAGAGAACGTCATAGACAGATCCAGGTGGCACGGAGAAGTCTTAAGGCGATGGCAGCAGTATTAGCCACAGGACTTGCATTAAGCTTATGTATTGCATTTGTTCCGAAGAAGACAACACTGGATACGGTAGCAAAGCGTGAAAAGAAAGCAACCGAAGTAACAAAGCTGACGAATCAGAAATTAAAAGAACAGAAAGCGAAAGCAAAAAAGACAGCAAAGACCAGCAAGAGTACAATGACGGATGAAGAACTGCTGAAAAATGTACAGATGCTGCTGATCGGTGATTCCATTACTGTAGATGTAACAGATTATTTTTACAAAGTACTTCCAAACAGTATCAGCGATACGAAGATCGGACGTTCTACCCTGACAGGAGTGAAAGTATTTGACGAATACCAGACACAGAAGAAATGGGACGGCGATGGCGTGATCTTTGCACTTGGAACAAATGGTCCAATGTACGATACACTTGGACGAATAAGACAGAAAGTCGGAGACAAACCACTGTTCCTGACCACTGTCCATGCTCCGAAGGAAGATTTTGAGGGTTCTAATAATGAAGAAATCCGCAAGTTTGTCAAAGAACACGAGCATACCTATCTGATCGACTGGTATACGGCAAGTGCAGATCATCCGGAATATTTTGACCAGGACGATACACATTTGCTTCCGAAAGGGGCAGAAGCTTATGCGCAGTGCATCAAAGATGCTGTTTTAAAGGCAATGCGCACGGAAGAAAAGGTGAATGATAAAGTATAAAGCCTTCTTGCGAACCGGCGTCTGACAGCAAATGCATTTGCAGAAGATATCCGCAAGAGTAAAGAAGCAGGAATGAATGCACATATTTCCAAGCCGATACAGTTAGATAAGATGGTCTGTGTAATCGCAGGACTGGTACAGGATAACTGATTACAGTAGATGAAATCAAGACTGGATAACAGTACGAGAAGACCACCGCCGGCAGTGTATTATATAAGAAGCTGGTGTTCCTGGCTCCAGAGTGCGGCAAATTCCATGAACTGCTTCAAAGCCGGTATTTGATGGGACAAAAGTCAAAGCCGGAGCAACGATCAGTTGTGTCGGCACTTATGAGCCACATAAGCATGAAATGGATCCGGCGATCCTTCCAAGAGCATCTAAAATCATCTGCGATTCCAAAGAGGCGGCGCTTTCTGAGACCGGAGATTTATTGATTCCGATAAAGGACGGTAGCATTTCAGAAAAGGATATACTTGGAAGCAGGAAAAGGAATGAACTGGGGTTAAGGCAGACATATAACATAGAGATATTAAGAGGTACAGCAACAATGAAAAATGGTTGCTGTACCTCTTAACTTTTAAGATTATTCCTGACAGGAACGGGATAAAATATATGAATTATAGACAAAAGAGAAAGTGCTTATTAATAAAAATGATACTATAGGGTAGTGATTTTTCTTGAGAGAATGAAAGGTTAGTGCTATTATGAAGAGGTTAGAACAATTTCAGAAAGGAAATAGAAACGTGACTTATAAAGAAGCAAGGGTATATCTGGATGCGATGTCCAGATACGGAAGTGTACTTGGCTTGGATACGATTCGGGGACTGCTTGAGGAACTGGGGAATCCACAGGAGGATTTAAAGTTCATTCATATTGCCGGAACAAACGGAAAAGGATCTGTGCTTGCGTATACTTCAACAATATTAAGTAAAGCAAGATACAGGACAGGACGATATGTTTCACCGACAGTGCTCTCCTATCGTGAGAAGATTCAGGTGGATGGAGAATGGATCTCCGAAAACGAACTTACAGAGTTGACGGAAGAGATAAAAGAAGCGATTGCCGGATTAGAAACAGCAGGTGCACCGATACCGACGCTGTTTGAAGTTGAGACGGCAATGGCTTTTTTATATTTTAAGAAAAAAAGCTGTGATTTGGTTGTGCTGGAATCCGGACTCGGCGGAAGACTGGATGCAACGAATATTGTAAAGACAACTGTGTTGGCGGCATTTGCAACAATCAGTATGGATCATATTGGGATTTTGGGAAATACAATCGAAGAAATTGCAGCAGATAAATGTGAGATTATTAAATCGGGATGTAAAGTTGTGTCTGCAAAACAGAAGCCGGAAGTGAAAAAGATACTGGAAGAAAAGGCAGAAAGAACAGGCTGCCCGTTTACGGAGGCAAAACCGGAACTTTTGATAATACAAAAAGAAACATACAAAGGAATGGATGTAGAAACACCGGATTTTGGAAATCTTCATAGTGGACTTACAGGTGAATATCAAAAAGAAAATCTGGCAACAGCGCTGGAGATAGTTTGTGCGCTTCGAAAAGAAGGATACAAAATACCGGAAGAAGCTGTGCAAATTGGTGTGGCAGAGACAAAGTGGCCGGGAAGATTTACCAGTCTGCGGGAGAATCCACCTTTGATTGTTGATGGCGCACACAATGAAGATGCAGCAAAAAAGCTCGCTATATCAATAAGACGATATTTTCCGAATTACAGGATCCACCTGATTATGGGCGTTTTTAAAGATAAAGAATATAAAAAGATCACAGCATTGTTGTGTCCGGACGCAGAGTGTGTATATGCGATTCATCTTCCGAATGAAGAACGCACATTATTGGCAGGAGTGCTTGCGGAAGACGCAGCGAAATATTGTGAAAACGTAATTGCATTTGAAAAAGCAGACGCACATAGTGATTTGGAAGAGGCATTGAAGACTGCATATAGAAATGCAAAAAAAGAGATAGAAGAGAATCAGAAATCCGTTGTGATTGCCTGCGGTTCTCTATCTTATCTGGGAGATGTGATTCAGATTGTGGAAACATGGGATAAAGCATGAAAGTGATATATTTGCAGAAAACAACATTTTTGATAGAATAAAACAGATAGTAGAAATATAGAGGGAGAGAGACATGATCGATCATGAGAAAATAGAACAGGCAGTCCGTTTATTACTGGAAGGTATGGGAGAGGATATAACAAGGGAAGGCCTTAAAGATACACCGGACAGAATTGCCAGAATGTACGAGGAAATTTATGGCGGAATGGACGAAGATGCAGGAGTCCATCTGGCAAAAACATTTACCGTAGACAGCAGCGAGATGGTTATTGAAAAAGACATCACATTTTATTCAACCTGTGAACATCATCTGCTTCCGTTTTATGGGAAAGCACATATCGCTTATATTCCGGACGGAAAAGTTGTAGGACTTAGCAAACTGGCACGAACAGTAGAAGTGTTTGCAAGAAGGCTGCAGTTACAGGAACAACTGACCGGACAGATTGCCGATGCGCTGATGCAGTATATGTGTCCGAAAGGCGCAATGGTTATGGTAGAAGCAGAGCATATGTGTATGACAATGCGCGGCATTAAAAAGCCGGGAAGTCAGACCGTGACAATTGCAAGAAGAGGCGTATTTGAAACCGATCCGACTCTGGAAGAGCGGTTCTTCCGGATGCTTGGGAAATAGATGAAATGGCGAAGAGGAAGTTAATGGAACATGCAGAGAAAGAACAGAAGATGGAACGGCTAAATACAGTACTCAGACATCCGTTATATCAGCAGTATTACAAAGAACTGAGAGAAGAAGAAAGAGACAGGATCTTCTGCTGTCATCAGATGGAACATTTGTTAGATGTAGCAAGAATTGCATATATTCGGAACTTAGAAAATAATCTTGGATATTCGAAGGAATTGCTGTATACGACAGCGATTTTACATGATATCGGAAAAGCATTGCAATACAAAGAAAAGATTCCGCACGAGATTGCCGGAGCGCAGATTGCAGAGAAGATTCTGGATTCACTGCCAGAGGCAGTCTCCTATACGGAAGAAGAAAAAAAAGAAATTTTGACAGCCATCCGTGGGCATCGCAGAGAACGAAAAGATATGACAAAGTTGGAAAGACTTTTATACGAAAGTGATAAATGTTCCAGAAATTGCTTTGCCTGCCCAGCGAAAAAAGAATGTAACTGGAGTGAAGAAAAGAAAAACAGGGAGATACAGATATGATCATCGGGAAAAAAGAGTTTGATATTAAAAATGAAACGTATGTAATGGGAATTTTAAACGTAACGCCGGATTCATTTTCGGATGGAGGAAAATATAACGGTATGGATAGAGCACTTGCACATGCAAAACAGATGATAGACGAAGGTGCTGCGATCATTGATGTAGGGGGCGAATCGACAAGACCGGGGCATGTACAGATTACGGAGGATGAAGAGATTGCAAGAGTAACACCGGTTATCGAAAGACTGAAACAGGAGTTTGCTGTTCCTGTTTCCATCGACACTTACAAGAGCAGAGTTGCCGAAGCGGCACTTCAGGCGGGTGCTGATCTGGTGAATGACATCTGGGGATTAAAATACGACCCGAAGATGGCAGGAGTGATTACAAAGTATGATGTGGCATGCTGCCTGATGCATAACCGGGAAAAAGCAGAATATACAGATTTTCTGACGGATTTCATGACAGATATGGAGGAGTGTGTGACACTTGCAAAAAAAGCAGGTATTTCAGAGGATAAGATTATTCTTGATCCGGGTGTAGGATTTGGAAAAACTTGTGAGATGAATCTGGAAATCATTGATAAAATGGAATGCCTGAACAAGCTCGGCTATCCGGTGCTTCTCGGTACGTCGCGCAAATCTGTGATCGGACTTACTCTTGATCTTCCGGTAGAAGAAAGAGAAGAAGGAACGCTTGTTACAACTGTATATGGTGTACAGAAAGGTTGTGCGTTTGTGCGTGTGCATGATGTACAGAAAAATCTTCGCGCAATCCGCATGACGCAGGCAATTATGCGTGAGCATGAAGTGTAAAATATGGGAAACAGGTAGCTGATTAGGACAATAATACTCATGAAGTTTTGCAAACAGGAAAGCAGACTGGCAGAAAGAGTGACAGGTGTGAGGAATAATAATTATGAAATATATAAATAAAAAAACAAGTCAGGATTATGACCAGATAAAAATTACAGATCTGGAAGTATTTGCCAATCACGGTGTATTTCCGGAGGAAAACAAACTGGGGCAGAAATTTCTTGTGTCAGCAGTGCTTTATACAGATACAAGAAAAGCCGGGAAGACAGATGATCTGACGGCATCTATCCATTACGGTGAAGTCAGTGCATTTATCACAAAATATATGAAAGAACATACCTACCAGTTGCTAGAACGGGTGGCAGAAACCCTTGCGGAAGAGATGCTTAAGAGCATATCGGGACTTTGCAAGATCGATCTGGAGATCAAGAAACCATGGGCACCGGTAGGACTTCCGCTGAAAACAGTCAGTGTTAAAATTTCGCGCGAATGGCATACAACATATATCGCACTTGGCTCTAATATTGGTGACAGTGAAACTTATCTGAATGAAGCAGTCGAAAAAATAGGACAGATTCCTACTTGTACAGTTGAAAAAGTTTCTTCTTATCTTGTAACAGAGCCTTACGGAGTGACAGATCAGCCGGATTTTTTAAATGCATGTCTGAAACTGCGGACGCTATTATATCCGGAAGAATTGTTAAAAGAATTAAACCGGATCGAGAAAGAAGCGGGCAGGGAGCGGATTATACACTGGGGACCGAGAACACTGGATCTGGATATTCTGCTGTATGATGACATTGTACTGGAAGAAGATGATCTCTGTATTCCACATGTTGAAATGCACAAAAGAAGCTTTGTGCTGGAACCATTGGCCGAAATTGCACCGTACAAACGCCATCCGGTATATGGAAAAACAGTGCGGGAAATGTTAGAGGAAATTCAGGCACAGTTATAGTATAATAAACAGGGGCAATGAGGCAGAGAAACTGCAGACAGTAATATCAAGACAGAAGAAGGAGGCAGAAGAATGGAACTTTGGGATATTTATGACAAAAACAAAAATCCAACCGGTCGCACGATGAAGAGAAATGACTGGTGCTTGAAAGATGATGAATATCATCTGACAGTACTTGGAGTAGTTGCAAGATCAGATCACACGTATCTTATCACAAAACGTGTAATGACAAAAGCGTGGGCACCGGGATGGTGGGAAGTATCCGGAGGCGCAGCACAGGCAGGAGAAACTTCGGAAGAAGCTGTTATACGCGAAGTGAAGGAAGAGACAGGGCTGGATGTAAGGAATGCGGAAGGTGGGTATTGTTTCACATATCACAGAGAGAACCCGGGAGAAGGAGATAATTACTTTGTAGATGTTTATCGCTTTGTTCTGGATATTGACGAGAGTGATATACATTTACAGGAAGAAGAAACAGCGGGATACCGTTTCGCGACAAAGAAAGAAATTGAAGATCTTGCCGGAGAAGGCATTTTCCTGCATTATGACAGTATCAAAGAAGTTTTCAGATAGATTATCTATAAAATTGATAACTCTATAGATATAATAAATACACAAAAAAATGATAAAAAAATAACTTATTTTGTAATTATTGACGAAAACAAAAGCATTGTGTATACTAAGGGCAGTTGATAAGTCGGCAGATGAATTCGTGAGATACCGTATGGATAAAGAACAGGGGCTAGGCTTTATCCGAAACGGAGCCGAAGGGGTAGGCAGAAACTCTCAGGTAAAAGGAATGGATTCGGACGACACTCTGGAGAACAATATTTTTAATTGTACCGAAGAAGTAAACTGGCAGTTATATGGGGGAAAAACGATCAGCAATCTTTCAGGTAAAAGGACAGAGGCAGACAAAAGATCTTTAGTAAATGAAGCAAAGGTTTTTTGCCTGTTTTTTATTGGGGGAAACAGGCGTATCGAAGGAGGACAATAAGATGAACAGAATTGAAGATGTAACAAATTATATCAAAGAGTATGATGACGAAGTTGGAAAAGCACTGGAGCTGGAACTTGGAAGACAGAGAAGAAATCTCGAACTGATTGCTTCAGAGAATATCGTAAGCCCTGCGGTTATGCTCGCAATGGGAACCGTTCCAACAAACAAATATGCAGAAGGATATCCGGGAAAACGTTACTATGGTGGATGCGAAGACGTAGATATTCTGGAGAATATTGCAATCGAACGTGCGAAGAAATTATTTGGCGCAGAGCACGCAAATGTACAGCCACATTGCGGAGCAAATGCTAATACAGCAGTTTATCAGGCGCTCATCAAACCGGGGGATACAGTTATGGGACTGAACCTGGCACATGGCGGACATCTGACACATGGTTCACCGGTAAACTTATCAGGACTCTTATATAATTTTGTACCTTACAATGTAAATGATGAAGGATTTTTGGATTATGACGAGATTCGTAAGATTGCACATGAATGCAAACCCAAATTAATCGTAGCAGGAGCATCTGCTTATCCAAGAGAGATCAAATTTGATGTTTTCGCTGATATCGCAAAAGAAGTTGGCGCATATCTGATGGTTGATATGGCTCACATTGCAGGACTGGTAGCAGCAGGACTTCACCAGAGCCCGGTTCCGTATGCAGACGTTGTAACAACAACAACACATAAGACACTGCGTGGACCAAGAGGTGGACTGATCCTTTGCAAAGAAGAGCATGCAAAAGCAATTAACAAAGCCATTTTCCCAGGAACACAGGGAGGACCGCTTGAGCACATCATCGCTGCAAAAGCTGTATGCTTCGGAGAGGCTCTGAAACCAGAATTCAAAGAGTATCAGCAGCAGGTTGTTAAGAATGCAAAAGCACTTGCAGATGCTATGGTAGCAGAAGGATTTAACCTTGTAAGTGGTGGAACAGATAACCATCTGATCTTAGTTGATCTTCAGAATATGAACATTACAGGAAAAGAATTACAGAATCGTCTGGATGAAGTATATATTACTGTTAATAAAAATGCAGTACCGAATGATCCTGCAAGCCCGTTTGTAACAAGCGGAGTTCGTATCGGAACACCTGCAGTTACAACTCGTGGACTGAAAGAAGAAGATATGAAGACAATTGCAAAACTGATCAAGATGACAGTTACAGATTTCGATACAAAAGCAGATGAGATCCGTGCAGAAGTTAACAAAATCTGTGAAAAATATCCGCTGTATAAATAAGAGCTGAAAAACTACATAAATGAATGGAATAGATCCCTTACTCAATTATAAACAGAAAAGTCCGGTGCGTTATGGAGAAGCAGCGGACTTTTCTGTTGTTTATTCGTTATACTTAAGAAGATATATAGAAAATACCTATCATAGAAAAAATCAATTAGACGGTCCGGAAAATATTCTCTATAATTAATAAGATATAGAAAATGGAGATACTGTGTCTAAAATAAGAATCCAGAGGAGAAAGCGGTAAATCAGATATGGAAGATAGAAGAAAACTGGCAAACGGAAAAGAAATATGGGTCATCAAAGCCGGATTCCCGAATAATGCATCGAAGAAGAACTGGTCTGACTATTTTTTTGCCTGTACATTAAAAAAATATCTGAACAGAGCAGGCGTATATACAGTTATAGAATCCAGAGATGAATGGGAAAACGAAGGTGCAGCGGATGTTGTAGTTGCATTGCGGGGACCGGAAGCATATTATCCGGACAGAAGGGATCCGGATACCATTTACATTATGTGGAATTTAAGCCATCCGGACAGAGTTACGGAGGAAGAGTATAATGCCTATGACCTGGTCTGCATTGGTTCCGCAAAAGAAGAGTATCTGGAAGAGATCTGTAGGAAAGTGCAGGTTCCGGTACGTCAGTTGTTAATCTGTGCAGATATGGAGATCTTTCACCCGGCAAGAGTGGAGAAAGAAAAAAAATATGACTGGGTGTTTGTAGGTAATTCCAGAGGAATTAAAAGAAAAAGTGTTGTTTGGGCGCTGGAGCATCATATCCCGCTTAAGATATGGGGAAAAGGATGGGATAAGTTACTGCCGGAGCACGCCGATGCAGTCATGGCAGAGAACATTCCTAATTATATGCTGCCGGAATTGTACTGGAAGACGAAGATTACATTGAACGATCATTATGAAGACATGACGGAACATGGCTTCATGAATACTAGGATACTGGAAGCAATGGCATGTGGAGTTCCTGTTCTTTCCGATTATGTAGATATTATAGAAAAATTATTTGGAGATTCGGTACTGTTTTATACTAATGAAGAACAATTTGTAGAACAGGCAAAAAAAATACAGGTTGATTATCCTGCAATCCGGGAACGGGTAGAACAGATGTGGCAGGTGTTGCAAGAAGAATATTCCTTTGAAAGCCGTGTAGAGCAGCTGCTGACATTAAGAGAAGAATTGCAGGGAGAAAATCAAGGGATATTTGATATGTTTTATAAGAAGTTTGAGCAATTACAAAACGAAGCGGATACACTGGATTATGAGACATGGCATGATAAATATACAACAATAAAGGAAGTGTATATGCAGCTCCCGTGGATGGCGCAGAGGTCTGAAGAGCTTTTGGAAGATAAGAAGCGGATTCAATTTGAATCTTGCTTTCCGGGACTGAAAGAAAGAATAAAGGTTGCTGAAAGACAAAGAAGAGAGAGAACCTGGAAAGAAACGGCTAAAAAAATAAAAGAAAATGATAAATTAAAAGAACGGAATCAATTTCTGGAAGAATGGAAAGACAGATTGGTGCGTGAAAGAACGGAGCTTCAGGAAAAGTTACAGCGGACTTATGAGGAAAAATCGGAGATTAACAGGAAATTGCAACAGACTTATAGTGAGAAATTCGACCGTGGTGTGGAAATTAAAGAATTAAAACAGATCAACAGAGAGCTGAAGAAGAAGATTGACGGAATCAAAGGATGTAAAACATACCGCCTTGCAAGATGTATAGGCTTCCCGGTCAGAATGTGGAGAAAATTGATAAGAGGATGAAAAAAGTAGGAAAAACAGACGTATCGGTGATTATGCCGGTATATAACACAGAACCTTATTTAAGAGAAGCACTGGATTCGCTTCTTAAACAGACGAATCCGAATATAGAAATCATATGTGTGGATGATGGATCGACGGATGCCTCGGCTTCCATTTTGAAAGAGTATACAGAAAAGGATCCGCGTGTGCAGATACTAAGGCAAAATCATCAAGGCGCCGGAGCAGCACGGAATCTGGGAATGGAGAGTGCGCAAGGCGAATATCTGTTGTTTCTGGATGCAGATGATTTTTTCACAGATACACTTGTGGAAGAGATTGCCAAAAAAGGTAATAAAACAAATGCGGACGTGATTCTTTTTGGAGCAAGGAGGTATGATGATCTGACAGGGAGATCGGAGCACGTACCGCGTTATCTCTGGAGAAAATTACTGCCGGTACAGGAAGTGTTTTCGAGAAAGACCATGGAGGGGGAACTGTTTACACTGACAACACCTGCTCCGTGGAACAAGTCTTTCAGGCGAGAATATATTCAGGAGCAGAAACTTAAGTTCCAGAATCTTCCGAATAGCAATGATGTCTATTTTACATTAATGGCACTTGGAGCAGCGGACCGTGTGGCGGCTGTGAGAGAAGATCTGGTATATTACAGAGTCAATTATGGTGGAAGCCTGCAGAACAGAAAGGATCAGAACCCGCTTTGTTTTCTTGAAGCGTATGAATCGGTTTATAAAGAGCTGACAAGAAGAGGTATTTATGAAGAACTGGAGATAGGATTCTGCAATATGGTGGCATCCGGCTGTGTTTATAATCTCCGGACACTTCATTCGGAACAGGTGCGCCAGAAAGTGATCGATAAATTATGTTCGGACAGATTTCTGGATATGCATTTGTTGGAGCATGCGGATGAAGAATACGATATGCCTGAAAATATCAATTATCTGCGTGGACTTCCATACGCCAGAGAGGTGAAAAAAGAACGGGAACGCAGACAGAATTATGGAGCTATACGTTGCATAAAGGAAGGAAAGTCAATCGGGCATCCGGTAGTTACTGTTGTGATTGCCGCTTATAATGTGGAAAAATATCTGGAAGAGTGTCTGGACAGCATTACAGGACAGACTTTAAAAGAGTTGGAGATTATCTGTATTGATGATGGTTCCACGGATTATACACTGGGAATTTTGAAGCATTATGCAGAAGAAGATGAGAGAATTTCTGTATATACACAGGAAAACTGCGGATTGTCTGTGACAAGAAACAGAGGAATGAAAGCAGCATCCGGAGATTATATTTATTTTATGGACAGTGATGACTGGCTGGAACGGGAGGCACTGGAACAGCTTGCCGGAAGATGTCAGGAACATGATTTGGAAGTTTTATACTACGATGGCTGTGCGTTCTTTGAAGAGAAAGACATGGAGGATGTGCACAACGAATTTGACGGATATTACCAGAGAAAGGGCAACTATCCTGCTTGTTGTGATGGGAAAGAAATGTTTCAAAGGATGCAGAAAACAAAAGAGTACCGCACAAATGTAGGCATGCAGTTTTTTAAACGCCGGTATCTTGAGGAACATCATTTTGCTTTTCAGCCGGGTATTTTGCATGAGGATATTGATTTTACATTTATGACAATGCTGATGGCAGAGAGATGTGGATATTGGAAGAAGGAATTCTTCCACCGCAGAGTGCGATTGGGTTCTATTATGACGGCAAAGACCAGTTTTGAACATATTTATGGACTGATGAAGAGCTATGTGGCGATGGAACATTTTCTGGGAATCCATTCCATGCCGGAAGAGATGGCAGATGTCCTTTATGATACAATGCATACTGTATTATGGCGTGCGGCAAAACAATATTCCGAGATGCCGGAGGCACAGAAGTACGCATATGAAGGATTGTGGGGGCTGGATAAGATCCAGTTCCAGACGCTGGTGAGAGAGCATACACGGATCACGGAAAAACTGTTTCGGACATATAAGGAAAAATCCGAGATCAACCGTAAACTTCAGATCACATATGGAGAGAAATTTGACCGTGGAGTGGAGATTAAGAAGCTGAAAAAAGAACTTGCGGAAACCAGAAAAGAGCTTACAAAGACACAGAAAAAGCTGTCGGGCATCCAATATTCGGCTACTTACCGTGTAGCCAGAGT
Organism: Dorea sp. OM07-5; assembly: GCF_003481355.1. Classification (NCBI taxonomy): domain Bacteria; kingdom Bacillati; phylum Bacillota; class Clostridia; order Lachnospirales; family Lachnospiraceae; genus Dorea; species Dorea sp. OM07-5. Next base: position 112,939 of record NZ_QUKZ01000006.1, read on the forward strand.
GATTGGATTTCCCATTCGTATGATACGCAAACTTTTCAAAAAAGCGAAGGAACAATAAGAAACGAGGAATTTGGAATATGAAGAAAGTATCGGTGATCATACCGGTTTATAATGTAGAAGAATATCTGGAAGAATGTATGGAGAGCGTGATCCATCAGACACTGAAAGAGATTGAGATTCTCTGCGTTAATGATGGATCAACGGATCATTCGCAGCAGATTCTGGAGCAGTATGCGAAAAAAGATGACAGGATTCGCATTATTTCACAGAAAAATGGTGGCTATGGGAAGGCGATGAACTGTGGACTGGATGCGGCGACCGGAGAATACATCGGCATTGTGGAGCCGGATGATTATGTTCCGTTAAATATGTATGAAGATTTGTATAGAAAAGCAAAAGAACAGAATCTGGATTTTGTGAAAGCTGATTTTTACCGTTTTGTAACCGCAGAGAATGGAAATAAAGAATTATATTATAATCATCTGAGTTTGAATCCGGAAGATTATAATCATGTGTTTAATCCGAGTGAAACATCGGATGCAATCCGCTTTATTATGAATACATGGAGTGGTATTTACAGAAGAGATTTTCTTGAACAGTATAAAATAAGACATCATGAGACACCAGGAGCATCTTTTCAGGATAATGGCTTCTGGTTTCAGACGTTTATCTATGCGAAGCGTGCAATGATTTTAGATACACCTTATTATATGAATCGCAGAGATAATCCGAATTCATCCGTGAATAACCGTGAAAAGGTATATTGTATTAATCAGGAATATGACTATATTAAAGATATTTTAATGCGGGATGAAGCGTTGTGGAATCGTTTTCGTCATGTATACTGGTTTAAAAAATATCACAATTACCTCGGTACACTTTGGCGGATCGCAGAAGAATACCGCTATGAGTATCTGATGCGGTTCAGTGAGGAATTAAAAAGAGGAATTGCATTAGGAGATGTTAATCCGGATACATTTACAAAGAAAACATGGAATAACATTGAACGGATAGTGCAAGATCCGGAGCATTATTATAAAATGTGCGTGTATCCAAGAACCATCAATCAGCAGGTGTTCGAACAGATTACGAAGCTGGAAGAAGAAAATCAGGAACTTCGCCAAGAGATTAAAAAGATCAGGAGTTCCAAAACATTTCGTGTTGGAAAACTTCTCCTTGGAGCACCGAGTCTTTTAAAGAAGAAACTTCGTGGAGGCAGATAAAATGTGCAAAATATCGGTGATCATTCCGGTTTATAATGGAGAAACATATCTTGCGCAATGTCTGGACAGTATCATCGGACAGACGTTAAAAGAGATTGAGATCATATGTGTAAATGACGGATCGAAAGACCGGACACAGCAGATTCTTGAAAAATATGCGGAAAAAGACAGCCGTATCCAAATAATCAGTCAGGAGAACGGCGGCGCCGGAGCGGCGAGAAATGCAGGACTTCGCATTGCAAGAGGAGAATATTTATCCATTCTGGATGGAGACGATTTCTTTGAACCGGATATGCTGGAAAAAGCATATAAAAAAGCAAAAGAAAGTCGGGCAGAGCTTCTGGTGTTTGGATCAGATCAATACTACGAAACAACCGGCGAGTACAAAAGTGTGACATGGACGATCAGGCGGCATGCACTTCCTCCATACCGCCCGATGAATTACCGACAGTTTACCGATAATGTATTCAAAGTATTTGTCGGATGGACATGGGACAAGCTTTTTCTTCGAAGCTTTGTAGAGGAACAGAGACTTTATTTCCAGGAACAGCGCACATCAAACGATCTGCTATTTACCTTCCTTGCTATTGTGACCGCAAAGAATATAGAGATTCTGGATGAAGTACTCATCCATCAGCGCAGAGACAATCAGAATTCGCTGTCTAACACAAGAGAACAGTCATGGACCTGCTTTTATGAAGCACTTCTGGAACTTCGAGAGGAGTTGAAAAAAAGAGGACTCTATCATGAACTGGAGCAGGACTATATCAATTATGCATTGCATTTTTCGCTCTGGAATCTGGAGACGCTGAATGGCCCAAAGAAGAAAGAACTGTATCAGATATTAAAGAAAACCTGGTTTCACGAACTGGGAATAGACGGAAAAAAAGCGTTTTATTTTTACCAGAAGGGAGAATACCGCAAGTATCAGAATATTCGAAAGAAAAGCTGGAGAGTTTATGAACAGGAGCAGAGATAAGAACGAAGATAAAAAAATGATACAAGTGAATAATGTCAGAGAAGAGTCGGGAGAGCATGTGCCGAAGGTATCAGTGATCATTCCGTTTCATAATGCGCAGAGTCACCTGGAAGAGATGATGGATTCTGTAGAAGCGCAGACATTCCGGGAGATTGAGATTCTGTGCGTCAGTGACGGATCAGAAGATGACTCCATTAAGATTATACGTGAGCGCATGGAGAAAGATCCGAGAATCTATCTGATCGAGCAGGAAAAGCACAATGCCGGAGTTGCAAGAAACAAAGGTTTGGAATGTGCAGTGGGGAAATATGTTGTGTTCTGGGATGCAGATGACCGGTTTCATCCAAAAGCACTGGAGGAACTGTATCACAAATCCGAGCAGGTGCAGGCAGACATCTGTGTCTGTGAAGTGTGTGAATTTCGCGGGGACGGCAAATTATATGAAACAGGCGGATATCTGCAAAAAGATAAATTGCCGGAGAAAGATCCATTTAATAAATATGACATACCGGGGGATATCTTTGGCTTTGCATCGAACATGCTGTGGAATAAAATGCTTCGCAGAGCGTTCATTGTGGAAAATGAGATTACATTCCAGGATATCCGGCAGGGAAATGATACTGCATTTGTCATGCAGGCAATGTATCATGCAGAGCGGATTACAACGGTCAGTAAAGAGCTTGCTTATTATAGAATGAACAATCCAGGAAGTTTAACGTCACAGGCATCAGAGACATGGAAATGCCCATTTGAATCGTATCGTTATACATGGGAACAGTTGAAAAAGCAAGATGATTTTGCGTTGGTAGAGAAAAGTTTTCGCAATAAGATGATAAGAGGATTGTTTCGGTCTTTGAATATACAGACTTCTTTTGCCGCTTACCAAGAATTGTATGATTTTCTGAAAGAGGAGGGAATGCATGCGGTTGATCTGGAGGACGTGACAGAAGATATGGTAGAAGAACCATGGATGTATGCGGATCTCATGCGAATGAAGTCGATGTCGGCAGGAGACTTTCTTCTATGTAAAGCAACGGAACGGATGAATGACAGAGACCAGTTAAAATATACGCTTCGCAGGGTGCGCAGAAGACTGGCATTCCTACTGGCTCTTAATGAGAAAATAAAGCGATTAAAGAAGAAAATTAAAGGGAAATCTAAGAAAAGTATCGATGAAGAAGGAAACAGATAGAAAATCTATTGATTAAAACGACAAAAATATAAAATATGGCTTATTTATTGATACAAATGATAAATAAGCCATATTTATTGAATTTATCAATTAGAGAAAAGCCGGAAAATATGATACGCTACATAATAGACTATCGGGTCATTTAGGAGGAAAAACATGAAAAACAACAGATGGAAGAAGGCACTTTCTGTTGCTCTCGTCTGCTGTATGCTGGCTGGAACAGGACAGGGATTCACTGTTCATGCACAGGACGAAGCAGCGCAGGAAGAGGCAGTAGTAACAGCTGTTAAAGCTACGCCAGACACGCTTCCGGAGGACGGAGGGACGATTACAGTTAAAGCAACCGGAACAGGTCTCACATCCGAAAACTGGGGAGTAGAATTTGATGCGACTTTGAAAGAGGGAGGAATGTCTGTATCGAACAAGATACAGCCTACAGTCAAAGAAGTGAAAAAAGACACTGCAATCATCGAAGTTCCGGAGAACCCGATGAGGAATGATATTGACTTAAAGATCAAAGCAGGTGTCAAAAACGGGGAAACAATTGAGGAACAGGCTGAGACAACAGTCTTACTGGAAAAGAAGACAAGAGATATGGTGGAATTTCCAGTAGAGCAGATCGCACAGACAGGTTCCAATGCGATCACAGCAACTTTCAAGGAAGATATCCAGTTTGGATATGCGGATATGGAGAGAGTTAAGAGCAAAATCTATATTGCGAAAATGCACGGTACATTCGAGAAAATCCGTACGGTTTCAGATGAAGATGAAGTGATCATCGAAGGAAATCAGCTTATCGTTCGCTTCAAAGAAGATTTTACGAAAAACGAACTTGGAGTGGATTCCGGTCTTTATGTCGGAGCCGGTGCATTAAAAAATGACGATAACAAGTATAACAAAGAAGTTTCATGGTCAATCACTACTAAACCAACGATCAGTCAGATCGATCTTAGTAAAGAGGTTCTTGACTATCAGGGTGGAACTGTAACTGCCACACTCAAAGGCGTACGTGTAGATGAGATTGATATTGAGAAGGATGTAGAAGCGTATTTAACCGGAGCGGGAGAGACAGATGCGGCAGTCGGAACAACGCTTGACGTTGTAAAGACAGAGAATGGTCCGCAGATGACTGTCACTGTGCCGGAGAATACGACAGACAATACCATGGCTTATGCGATTAATGTAAAGTATAAGGGCATGTTAGTATACGAAGGAAATAGTGGAAACCCGGCGAAGAAGGCAATCATTTCTGTATTGGCAAAAGGAACAGACCCGGCCAAGCAGACATTGGCAACAATGACGATCACCGGTAATAACAAAGACAACACGGGTGATTCCAATAAAGATATTACAGTAAAAGTATCCCCACAGGTCGGAGAATTAAAAACCGTTCTTCGTCTGTATGGAACAAATCTTGATTCCAAAATAGTAAAAGTTCGTGCCATCGATGAGAATGGAATTATCTTCCCGGTGTACGACATTCCGGAATGAGATGGCACCTTACGATTCGTTGCAATCGCAGGAATGAATAAGAACGGAGCAGTTGGTGATGGAAACAGTCAGCTGATCGAAGTCCTTCCGGCAAGATTCGCCGGCACAAGAACAGACGAACCTAAGAAATTTACAATTCAGGTAGCACTGGATGGAAAACATTTCCTGGAAAGTCCGTCCGTAGTATTAAGAGTAGATAATACTGGAATCAGAGAAGAAACAGAATACGCATTTACAGATAAAGAAGACATTCGAACAGTCACTGTAAATTACAAAGAAGAGGGCACAGGAAAAGCCCTTGCAAAACCGGATAAATATGAGGCTTATGCAATCTCAATGGTACAACAGTTTGACATTGCGCCGAAGAGTATCCCGGGATATGAAGTAGTGAAAAACAAAGCGGGAGAACCGGTCATCAGCCCGGCAGTAAAATGGGATAAAGATCTGATCGGGGATGCTGGCCGCAATTACACATACACATATCGCAGATTAAAACCTGCAACTGTAAAAGTGAAAAAAGTTAAAGTTACAGGTTCTTATAAAAAAGTTGCAGCAGGAAAGAAAGTGAAGCTTACCGCAGCGGTTTCACCATCCAATGCGACAAACAAAGCAGTCACATGGAAGAGCAGCAATACAAAAGTTGCAACTGTAGATAAATATGGCAATGTGACATTAAAGAAAAATTCAGGTGGTAAGAAAGTTACCATTACAGCAACTGCAAAAGACGGAAGCAAAGTGAAAGCCGGTTATACGATCACTTCTATGAAAGGAATTGTGAAAAAGATCAGCATTTCCGGAGCCAAATCTGTAAAAGCAGGGAAGATTTTAAAATTAAAAGTAAAAGTAACTGCAAGCAAAGGTGCAAACAAAACAGTCAGATGGACAAGCAGTAATACAAAATATGCAACTGTTTCATCTTCCGGTAAAGTAACTGCCAAGAAAGCCGGAAAAGGCAAAAAAGTGAAGATTACAGTAACAGCAACTGACGGAAGTAATAAGAAGAAAACAGTAACAGTAAAGATCAAATAGTGAAAATGATCTGGTAGTCAAGGAAACACAATTACATTCAACAATAAGCAGGGGCTTTGTCCCAACACTAGTTATAAAGATAAAAGGTATGGAAGAGTAGCGGTATGAACGAAGAGAAGAAAAAAGAAAACCATATAAAATTAATTATTTTTGTCGTAATCATCATAACAATTCTGGTGCTGAACCATATATTCGGATGGTCGAAATATATTGGCAATATCAACAACCTGAAGATGTTAGACGATATGGTAGACAATAACCTGCCGGCGGCACTGGCAATCTATGCAGGGCTTACAATTGTCGGTTGTGTAGTACTGGCATTGCCGGGAATCACATTTGCCATTGTAGCCGGACTTCTCTTCGGACCGGTGCTCGGAACAATCGCATGTTCCGTAGCAACAACGATCGGTGCGATGCTTGCATTTATTGCAGGAAGATTTTTCCTGAAAGACAGTATCAAACCGGCAGCTATGAAGAACAAATATTTGAAAAAATGGTTATTTGATGAATCTGGAAACAACGAGATCTTTATCTTAATGATCACAAGACTGGTGCCTCTGTTCCCATACAATTTACAGAATTTTGCGTATGGAGTAACGGATATCAAATTTACGATCTATTCCGTATGTTCCCTCCTTTTTATGTTGCCGGGAACGGCAATATATACAGTAGGGACAGCCGGACTGGCAGATAAAGAGAATCGAATTTTATATATTGGAATTGCAGTCGTACTCGCAGTGGTTGTGCTTGCAATGGGTGCGTTCCTCAAAAAACGTTATGTACAGCCGGAAGAGAGTGAGAATGAACATGAAGAATAAACGGGCGGTGATCGTCTTTACAAGAGTGCCTGTTCCGGGAAAGACTAAGACGCGGCTGATGCCGTATTTTACACCGAAACAGTGTGAGCAGATACATATTTGTCTGCTTAAGGATATTGAGAGAGAATGTGAGCAGGCGGCAGCAGATATTTTTGTCTGTTACACGCCGGAAGATAAGGAGAAGAAGATCCGTAAGATTTTTGGAAAAGAAGCAAAATATTTTCCGCAGAGAGGCGAAGACCTTGGTGTGCGGATGTATGTTGCGATTGAAGATGTCCTGAAGATGGGATATGATTCCTGCATTTTATTTGGTACAGACATCCCGGAACTTCATAGCACAGATATGGAAAATGCATTCCGTATATTAGAGACGAAGGATATTGTATTCGGACCAACGGAAGACGGCGGTTACTATCTGGTTGGAATGAATGAGCCGCACAAAGAAGTATTCGAAAAGCAGAGTTATGGACATGCCAGTGTGATGGAAAATACACTGGCAGGACTGAAAGAAGTCGGATTACAGGTCGGATGTATCCGGGAATTAAGTGACATTGACAGAAAAGAAGATGTCATAGCTTTACGGCAGAAGATGCGGGAGAATTCGAAATTACAGAAAACGCAGACTGGAAAATACCTGATGCGTACAACGAAGATATCAATTATTATACCGATTTACAATGAAGAGACAACGATCCTTGCTATGAAACGGCAGATGGAAGGCCTGAAAGATAAATGTGAAGTTATATTTGTAGATGGTGGAAGTACAGACCGGACATTGGAATTGCTGGGAGATACATTTCCGGTATATCATTCGGACAAAGGAAAGGCAGCACAGATGAATGTCGGTGCAAAGAACAGCCACGGAGATATTTTATGTTTTTTGCACTGTGACAGCGAAATTCCGGTTACACTTGTACCAGAGATCCGGTATGTAATGAAAGACCATCAGGCAGGATGTTTTGGAATCGCATTTCATTCAAAAAATTTCTTTATGTGGACATGCCGCGTGATTTCCAATCACCGGATCAAAGACCGGAAAGTCATGTTCGGAGATCAGGGTATATTCGTGACAAGAGAGCTGTTCTTTGAAGCAGGAATGTTTGCAGAACTGCCGATACTGGAAGATTATCAGTTTTCACTGACTTTAAAAGAAAAAGGTATCCGCTTAGGAATGGCAAGACACCGTATTTACACATCGGACAGACGTTTCCCGGATGGAATCATTCCAAAATTAAAGCTCATGTGGCTGATGAACCGGTTACGCAAGATGTATCGGGATGGTGTTTCGATCGAGAAGATCGCAAGTCTCTATAAGGATGTGCGATAGATGTATTGTAATTTAGGAGATAAATATGGATAGCATTAAAGGATTAAAAGAATATATCCGCCTTCCCTTTTACCGGGAGGTATTGGGGCTTTCGGAGGAAGTGACAGAGAGATATGAGATGTTGGCGCAGGGTGAATATAACCGTAATTATGTATTTACACATCCGGTGACAGGTAAGAAACTGGTGCTCCGCGTGAACTGCGGAAGCCAGATGCATTTAAGACATCAGATTGAATATGAATTTCACGCATTGAAACTTCTGGAATCTTCCGGAAGAACACCGAAGCCACTTTATGTTGATGGCAGTCTGGAGTATTTGGAACATGGCATTATGGTCATGGAATTCTTGCCTGGAACAACTTTGGATTATCACAAAGGACTGGGCGGTGCAGCAGAATGTCTTGCAGATATTCACAGTGTGAAGATGCCGGAAGAAGGTATGCACACACTGATCACACCGGAGAATCCGCTGGAAGCGATTCTGGATGAGTGTGAGGAAATGGTGAAGACATATATGGAATCATCGCTTGGTGAAGAAGAGAAGAAAGAAAAGATTCGTGAGATGCTGGATACGGGCTGGAAGATTGTAAGAAGCATTCCGAATGAGCCGGTTTACCAGTGCTGCGTCAATACAGAATTGAACAATACGAATTTTCTTGTAGATGAGAATGGATATACTTATCTCGTAGACTGGGAAAAACCGTTATATGCCGATCCGGCGCAGGACCTCGGACATTTTCTGGCACCGACAACGACATTCTGGAAGACGGATGTGCTGTTAGAAAGAGAGGAGATGTTAGATTTCCTCGATACATATATTAGGGCGGTTGCCGGAAGATTCGATGTCACAGGATTGAAGAAACGTGCCATGCAGTTTACAGGAATCACTTGCCTGCGTGGAATTACATGGTGTGCCATGGCATGGGTACAGTACAGAGAGCCTGGGAAAATGTTATTTAACCAGTCTACGTTTGAGAAATTGAACGCATATCTGGACGCAGATTTTCTGGAGAAGATGCATCAGTTTCTGAAAGATACATTTTGTATGTAAATAAAATTTACATAAATATATGATACAAAGGGAGAGACACAATGAAAAAGAAACTTTTGTCGGTGTTGCTTGCAGCTATGATGACACTTTCACTTGCAGCATGCAGCAGCAACAGCAGCAAAGACTCTTCGGACAAGAAAAATTCGAAAGTGGAAGAGATGTCATTTGATGACATGAAAAAGGAAGCCAAAGGCTCAACCGTAACATTTTATGGATGGGGCGGTGATGAAGTCCTGAATAAATGGCTGGATGATGTATTCGCACCGGACATGAAAGAAAAATACGACATTAAAATGGAACGTGTTCCGATGGACATCGACCAGATTTTAAGCCAGTTATCCGGAGAAATGGAAGGAAACAAAAAAGATGGCGACATCGACATGATATGGATCAATGGAGAGAACTTCAAATCAGCAAAAGAGAAAAACATGCTGTACGGACCATTTACAGACAAGCTTCCGAACTTCTCAAAATATATTGACACCAAGTCTGAAGATGTAAATTATGATTTTGCATATCCGATCAAAGGATACGAGGCACCATACGGAAAAGCACAGTTTGTATTTATGAAAGACAATGCTGTTGCAAAAGAAACTCCAAAGAATGCAGAAGAATTCTTAGAGTTCTGCAAGAAATACAAAGGAAAAGTAACCTATCCAAAACTTCCGGATTTCACAGGAAGCGTATTTGTACGAAATATCATTTATGAAACCTGTGGTGGATACGAGCAGTTCATGGATATGAAAGCAGACAAAGCAACTGTGAAAAAAGCAATTCAGCCAGCACTGGATTACTTGAAGAAATTAAATCCATATCTGTGGAACGATGGAAAATCATTCCCGGATTCATCTACAAAGTGTGAGAAGATGTACTCTGACGGCGAACTGGTTATGTATATGACATATGACGCTTATGATGCAGCTGTAGGAATTGACAACGGAACCTATCCGAAGACAACTCAGACATTCCAGTTTGACAAAGGAACAATCGGTAATACGAACTTTATGGCGATCGCAGCAAACTCTGCTAACAAAGCCGGAGCAATGGTAGCAATCAATGAGATGATGTCACCGGAGATCCAGGCAAGCCGTTACAAGGAGATGAAGACTCTTCCGGTTGTATCTTATGACAAACTGTCTGATGACCAGAAGAAAGAATTTGACAATGTTGACTTAGGAAAAGGTGTTATCGCACAGGATGAGCTCCTTTCCAAGAGACTTCCTGAGATGCCTGCACAGCTTGTTCCGGTTATTGAAGAGATCTGGCAGGAAGAAGTAGTCGGCAAATAATTTAGCAAAATAAGATTTAGTAAGTGTGGAAAAGAATACATGTGGAAAAAATTCATACCATATGCGTTGTTGGTTCCGCAGATTATACTTGGAATCATATTTATAGCAGGACTGGCAACCGGAATCACCCAAAGTCTTGGGGTGATTCCGGCTTTTGGTCTTACAGAACCAACATTTAAATATTATAAAGAGATCTTATCCAGACCGGATATTGTAAAATCAATCATTTACAGCTTGTATATTGCAGTCACATCAGCAACTCTGGCAGTTCTGATCGGAGTCGGAATGTGTGCGGTACTTGTTATGAATACAGATACAAAAGGAAAAGGGATGCGGATCATTCAGCTCCCGATCATTGTGCCTCATGTAGTCGTTGCACTGTTTGTAGTGAATATTCTTTCGCAGAATGGTCTGCTTGCCAGATTTTTATGTGCAATGGGATTTATTAAAGAACAGCAGGATTTTGTACAGCTTTTGTACAGTACGAATGGTGTAGGAGTCATTATTGCATATTTGTGGAAAGAGATTCCGTTTGTGATTTATTTTGTCATTGCATTGATGGCCAATATTAATGGAAGTCTTGGAGAAGCAGCGATCAATCTGGGTGCATCCAGATTGAAGGCATTTATGAAAGTTACACTGCCACTTTGCCGAAGAGCGATTGGCAGCAGTTTTCTGATCATTTTTACATTTGCACTGGGCGCTTATGAGCTTCCACTTTTACTGGGACCGACCTCCCCGGAAGCATTACCGATCCTGGCACATACACAGTACATTCATCCGGATCTTGAAAATCGTCCGTATGCAATGGCATTGAATGGAATTATTACTATTATTTCCATGATCTGTGCAGTTGCATATTTTCGGCTGATGCAGAAAAATACAGAGATTTTAAATCGTAGAAAGGCTAAGAAAGAGCACAATGAAAAAAAGTAACAGTTATTTAGGCAAAATCCTGCTTGGGATATTTGTATTTCTCATTCTATTTCCGATACTGACGATGATCGTCTGGGTATTTACAGAACGGTGGGCATGGCCGAATCTCCTGCCACAGGTTTTTTCTACTCGTGCATTAGATGAAGTATTTGGAAGAAAAGAAGAATTAATACAGTTGTTTGCATCCAGCATTTTTATTTCTGCTGTTGTAGGTGTGTTGTCAGTAATGATAGGCACAATGACAGCAAGAGCGCTTGTGCTGTATGATTTTGCAGGAAAAGGCTTCTTTTATTTCCTTTCGATGTTGCCGTTTTTAGTACCTTCTACCGTATTTGCGATGGGAATCCAGGTATCTTTCATACGCTGGGGACTGAGCAATACCGTTACCGGAGTCGTCGTAGCACATACGATTTGTTCGCTTCCGTATGCAGTACATCTGATGATTGAAGGAACAGAGGCAGTTGGAAATAAACTCGAAGAGCAGGCAAGAGTACTTGGTGCCGGACCATGGAAAGCATTTTTCAAAGTGACATTTCCGATGTTAATGCCTGTGATGTTAGCTTCTATGAGTATGTCTTATATTGTTTCGTTCAGCCAGTATTTCATTACATTGCTGATCGGTGGAGGAAGCGTCAAGACATTTGCGATTGTTATGGTGCCGTATCTGCAAGGTGGCGACCGCAATATCGCAAGTATTTACAGCATGATCTTCCTGGGAATTACTTTGATCGTGTTTGCGATATTTGAAGGAATCAGTAAGTTGTGGACGAAAAATGGAAGCGGAGAATATTACACATAAGAGATCGGGAAATGTGGAAAAGAGATAAAGAAGTACAGAAATTGGTGAATAAGAAATGGAATTAAAAATAGAAAATCTGGAAGTAACACTTCAGAAAAATAAGATATTAAATAGAGTGAGCCTGACTGTCAAAAGCGGCGAACTGATTTCCTTACTGGGAGCTTCCGGCTGTGGAAAAAGCACGATGTTAAAGGGCATCGCCGGATTGCTTGATATTGAAAAAGGACGAATCTGTCTGGATGGAAAAGAGATCCACAATATGGCACCGGAGAAACGAGGAACCGTGATTGTGTTCCAGGACTTAAGATTATTCCCACATATGACAGTGGAAAAGAACATAGCATTTCCAATGGAACTTAAGAAAGTCCCGAAGGCAAGACAGAAAGAGATCATAAAGAAACTGTTGGAAGACGTACAGCTTCCGGGATTCGAAAAACGTAAGATCAAAGAAATGTCCGGTGGACAGATGCAGAGAGTGGCGCTTGCTAGGGCACTTGCCTGTGAACCGTCGATCCTGCTTCTGGATGAACCATTTTCCGGATTGGATGAAAAGCTACGCTTGGAGATGGGTGCGCTCGTCAGAAAATTACAGAAAGAGCGAAAGATCACGACAATCCTTGTCACACACGATAAGAAAGAAGCGCTGCAGATGTCTGACCGGATCGCACTTATGAGCAACGGACATATATTGCAGTATGCCTCACCGACAGAGATTTTCCAGCATCCGGAAAACCGGCAAGTGGCGGCATATTTCGGAAAAGCCAATTATATTGAAGGAACCGTGCAGAAAGAACAGTTTGATAGCGATTATATTTCCTGTGAGGCGAAAGGTTATGCGGATGGAAAGTATGAGCTTCTTGTCCGGCCTTTTGATGTAAAAGTTATAGCGGAGGGTTCTGCTGTGGAGATCAGGAAAATGACATACTTAGGAGAGACAGTGGATCTATATTTACGGGATGAGAAGCAGACATTTTATGCTCAGGACATCAGTGCAAGAATCCATGCTGCCGGACTTATGGAAGGGGCAAAAGCAGGAATAGAATTTGCGCCGGAGAGCATCTGTTTATTTCCGGAAGAGAAGGAGTAATTTAGAAATGAAACATGTAATATTTGATTGTGACAATACACTGGGCGTAAAGGACTGTGATGTCGATGACGGACTGGCACTTCTCTACCTGCTTGGATGTGAAGAAGCAACTGTGCATGGGGTGACTTGCACTTATGGAAACAACAAGCTTCCGGTTGTGTACGCACAGACAGAAAAATTGTTAAAAGATATCGGCCGCACAGATCTGACTGTGAAAAAAGGTGGTGAATCCGCTGGAACAGAGCAAAGTCCGGCAGGAGATTATCTCGCAGGGATGGCAAGAAAATACAAAGGCGAACTTTCTATTCTTGCAACCGGGTCGCTTACGAATCTAAAGCATGCCTATTATGCGGATGAACATTTCTTTGAAAATGTAAAAGAAATTGTATTGATGGGTGGAATTACAGAACCATTGATTTTTGAAAAGAAACAGATGGATGAATTGAATTTTTCCTGTGATCCAAAGGCAACATACCTGGTGCTGACAAAAGGAAATAATGTTTCTGTTATTACAGGAAATAATTGCCTGAAAGTGCTATTTACCAAAGAGGAATATCAGCAGAGATTAGGTGGGCAGAATAACCCGATGGGTGAGTATATCCTGAGAGAAACCGATTATTATTTCGGTTATAACGAAGGAGATTACGGAATCCATGGATTCTATAACTGGGATGTGATAGCAGCGGTGTATCTGGTTCATCCGGAGTTATTCGATGATCAGAAGGGTACTTACTGCTTATCAGAAGAAGATTTAAAAACCGGATTCCTGCGATGGGCCGAGGATGGACAAACCAATTTAAATCTTCCGGAAATCGGGGAAGAAGCGCCATTTAAAAATAATATATATGAGACCTGGCTTCGTGTGCTGGTAAAAGGTGTATGTAAATAAAGTTTACATAAATAAGTAATAAGGAGGGCTAAAAGCATGAAAATGAAAAAGTTTTTAGCGGTTGTATTATCGTTTGCGTTGTCGTTTTCCCTTGCAATGCCGACATTTGCACAGGATAATACAGCAAGCGCAGCCCAGGCTGTGCAGTCCGAAGTAACGGAAACTTCGAACGATGAGAACGTATCTGCAGACGAGAATACGTCCAAAGATGCGTCTGCCGAAACTGTAAAAGAAGATTCTAAAACAGAAGCCTCCAAAACAGATGAGAAGGCAGAGGATGCTTATGAGAACGCAGAAGTGAAAAAAGAAGTAACCAAGACGACCAAGACGGATAAGAAACAGGCAGACTCTGACGCATCTGCAAGTGACATCGACACATCTGTATGGACAGCAGAAGATTTCACTTACACAGAGATTAGCCAGAGACTGAACGGCTGTGATTACAGTCGTGACTTTACCGTATCCGGTACAGCAATTTCAGGATTTTCTGAGACAGGTTCAGAGAAGATTAAAGTGAATAAGAATCTTGTCATTCCGTCTGAAGATCCGAATGGAACTACAATCGTAGGTATCGCTGACAGTGCATTTAAAAAGCAGGGGATTGAAAAATTGACACTGCCGGATGGTATGATGGTAGATTATAATGACACAGTTACACATGTAGTAACAAGAAGAGGTAATTTCCTGATTGGCGCAGGTGCTTTTGACGGAAATGAACTGACCTCTCTCGACTTGCCGGAAGGTGTGATCTATATCGGACCAAGTTCATTTGCAAGAAATAAACTGAAATCCGTAACCATTCCACATACATTCTGGTGGTTGGAGAACTCCGCATTTGCATACAATGAGATCACAAAGGTCAATTTCCCGAAAACCTGTGATTTCCAGGCACAGATTCATGCCTTTGCATTTGCACACAACAACATCAAATCCGTAAGACTTCCGGATTATATGGAAGTAGTAGAAAAGAAAGTCTTCTACTGGAATCCGGGAATGGAAGAGTGTTCCAAAGATGCACCGGAGAAAGAGCAGGAATTTGGCGGCGTTGTCTATATGTACACAGACAATGAGAAGTTGTTTGACATGGAACGTATCCACCATATGGATCGTACCGCAGAGTCACAGCACTCCTGGCATCAGAAACTGATCCTTGGTGAAGATCCGAATGCGGACAAGACATGGACAGCAGATGATTTTACATTTGACGGAACAACGATCACCGGTTTCTCTGAGAGCGGTATTGAAAAGAGAAAAGACAATACAGATCTGGTATTACCGAACAAGAATTCAGATGGTGAGTATGTGACAGCAATCGCTGATTATACAGGAAATGGCTATACTGGAATGTTTGCAACAGCAGACGAGAAGTTTACAAGTGTTACACTTCCGGCAAAACTGGAAAAGATTGGTGCAAAAGTTTTCGCAGACTGCGGTATTACGAAGATTGAATTTCCAAAGACACTGACAGAAATCGGTGTGGCAGCATTCCAGAAGAACCAGTTAGAGAGTATTATTTTACCGGACAGTGTTACAAAGATCGGCGGTGGCGCATTCGGAACGAATCCGAAGTTAAAGAAGATTATTCTTTCTAAGAACATGACAGACATTCCGGGAGGAGCCTTCGGATGCAGTGACGCACAGAATTACATGACGGATCTGACGGAACTGACCATTCCGGAAGGAGTTAAGACGATTGGAAATAATGCATTCGCAGGAAATAACATTCATAAGATTGTCATTCCATCTACGGTAACTTCGATTGGAAATTATGCATTTTCTACTAAGGAATATTTGACAGATGAGTGTACACTGACACTGCCGGAAGGCTTAAAGTCAATCGGAAGCAGAGCATTCCGAAATAAAACGATTAAATCGGTAGTATTACCATCGACCGTTGAGAAGTTGCAGGCAAATACATTTGAAAAAGTATATTCTTCCGGTGCTGCAGCAGTGAAGACAAAAGTATATGTAAGTTCGGAAACACAGTACAACGATACAAAGAACTTCCCACAGTCTGATTATCACAGCCTGATCCTGAAAGTACCGGGACAGGAAGATAAATGGAACGCAGAAGACTTTACATATGATACGATCAGTCAGGAATTATATCCGGCATCAAATACATCGGATGTAACAACAATCAGTGGTGTTGGTATCACGGGCTTATCTGCATCCGGAGAAGAAAAATTAAAAACAAATACAGACCTTGTGATTCCTGCAAAGGATACAGACAGAAATCCGATTATTGGTATCGGAACAAAAGCTTTCTATAAGAAAGGACTTACATCTGTAACATTCCCGAAGGGAGTGATGGCAAGTTACAGCGGAAGCGCAATTGCAGAAGGAGTGACAGAGAGAGGAAACTTTATTATTCAGAGCAATGCTTTTACAAGCAATAATCTAACATCTCTGGATTTACCGGAAGGCGTAATCTATGTTGGTGGAACAGCATTCCAGAGCAACAAGTTAAAGAGCGTAAAATTCTCTCATACAATTTGGCAGATTGGAAATGCAGCGTTTGCTAAAAATCAGATTACAACTGTTGACTTTCCGAAGACATGTGATTTCAATCTGAATCTGGATAATATGTGTTTTGCATATAACAACATCAAATCTGTAAGACTTCCGGATAGAACAGAGAAAGTCACAGTATATGCATTTGGAGCAAACACAGGTAAAGAAGATCTGGAGTCAAGTGCACCGACAAATACAATCTTAAAGGCAAGTCGTATCGTATACATGTACAATGAGAATGTGGATCTTCGAAAGAAAGGAATGATCCAGCATGTAGAGGGTACTGGAAATGGCACAAATACACAGGGAACCAAATCCTGGGTACAGAAAGTTATTTACGGTGAGATGCCGGCAGAAGAGCAGCCATGGAATACTTCCCAGTTTACATTTGACGGAACAACCATTACCGGATTAAATGATGCCGGAAAGGCGAAAATCGCAAATGGTGATACAGAAATAACACTTCCTGAGACAAATGAAAACGGCGAAGCAATTACTGCAATCGGCGCAAGTGCATTTGCAACAATCGGAATGACAAAAGTTACTATCCCGGATACTGTAACATCTATTGGTGCAACAGCGTTTAGAGCAACCGCACTTACAGAAGTAACCATTCCAGACAGCGTAACAACGCTTGGAAGTGGCGTATTTACAGCAAGTGCTTCTCTGGAGAAAGTAACACTTTCTAAATCCTTAAAAGAAATTTCGACTTCCGCATTTAATGCAACAAAGATTAAAGAACTGACAATTCCGGAAGGAGTAGAAACGATTGGAAGAATGGCATTCAGAAATGCACCGCTTACTTCTTTAAGCCTGCCTTCTACAGTGAAATTAATTGACAGAGATGCATTTAAAGGAAACCAGTTAGAGTCTTTAGACATTCCGGCATCCGTAACAACCATCGGACAGAGTGCATTCTCACAGAATGTAACCGGAGAAGGTCTTGCACCGAGAATGACAAGTGTAACATTGCACGAAGGTCTGACCGAGATCGGAAAGACAGCATTTGAAAAAACATTATTAACAAGTGTATATCTCCCATCAAGCCTGCAGAAACTGGCGAACACAGCATTTGTCAAAGGTGAAAAAGGACAGGTCAAATTATATACTTCAAATAAAGCACATTTAGAAGAAGTAGCAAATGTGTTCTATCCAGAATATGCAGACAAAAACGATGGAACCGGACATAAAGTCATCTATGATGAAATCGTAGGAAGCGGCTGGACACACGCAGACTTCACTTATGATGGAAATAAGATCACAGGATGGAGCGAGCAGGGGAATAAAACACGTAAGAGCGATGCAGTTGTAAAAGACGGTGTACGCACACTCGTAATCCCGTTATTGAATCCTGAGACACAGGAAGCAATCACAGAAGTTGCAGACGGAGCTTTTGAGATTCCGGATGGCGAATGGGTACAGGGAAAAGACAGCGTAGAATCACCGAATGGTATGGATACGGTTGTATTACCTGACACACTTACAACCATCGGCGCAAGCGCATTCCGTTATAATAAGATTAACAATGTAGAATTCCCGGCATCTGTAACAAAAATCGGAGAAAGTGCATTTAACTCCAACCAGTTGAAGAAACTTGTTATTCCGGATACGGTAACAGATTTAGGAGCAGGAGCATTTTCAACGAATGACATCACAGACCTTACATTATCCAAGAATGTAACTGTAATCCCACAGGGAGCATTCTCAATGAACATCCGCTTAGATCATGTAGACATTCCGGATACCGTAACAGAGATCGGTGAAATGGCATTTGCAGGAGCAAGACTTACAAGTCTTACAATTCCGGCATCCGTAACAAAGATCGGAAGAAAAGCTTTCCACTTACACCACATCGAAGAGCTTGTAATTCCAGGTAACGTAAAAGAAATCGGTGAGTCTGCGTTTGAAGGAACGTTCAAAGCAATCACATTAAAGAAGCTGACGATCGAAAACGGTGTAGAAAAGATTGGTAAATACGCATTCAAGGAAGGATATCTTGAGAGCGTAGATATTCCGGCATCTGTAACAGAGCTTGCAAGTGATGCATTCTACGCAAATGCAGGAACAAACAACGACCATGTTGTAGTAGTTCGTGTATTTGCCAAGAGTCAGGCAGAAAAATTTGAATCCAGCGATTGCCAGAAAATCGTCTACGTTGACAATACACCGATTAAGAAAAAAGTTACATCTAAAAACGTAACATTATCAACAACTGCTTATACATATACCGGAAAGGTTCGCAAACCTGCAGTGAAAGTTGTTGTAAACGGAAAGAAAGTTGCTGCTTCAAACTACACTGTAAAATACAGTAGCGGAAGAAAGAATGTCGGAACATACAAAGTTACTGTAACAATGAAGAACAGCTATACAGGAAAAGTTACGAAGACATTCAAGATCCTGCCGAAGGGAACAAGCCTGAAGTCTGTGAAGAATTCTGGTAAGAAACAGATTAAAGTAACATGGAAGAAGCAGAAGAAGCAGACAACCGGTTACAAGATCCAGTACACAACGGACAAGAAGTTCAAGAAGTCTGTGAAGGCATCAACGATAACAAAGAACAAATATACAAGCAAGACCATCAAGAAATTGAAAAAGAATAAGAAATACTATGTAAGAATCTGCACATACAAGAAAGTAGGCAAGACTACATATTATTCTACATGGTCAAAAGTAAAAAGCGTAAAGGTAAAATAAAGAAATATTTTGCTTAAATAAGAGAGGCAGCCGTTTCCGGAAAAATTCTGAGGCGGCTGCTTCTTTTACAAATTGAAGAACTGGAGAGTTAATGTTATACTGTGGATAAACGTTGCGGAATAAATCATTACATTGGAGGAAATGCGTGATGAAAAAGAAAATCAAAAAACAAGCACTGGGATTGCTTGCCTTAGTTTTGGTTATGGCAGTTGCATTTACTGCAATCCCGAGTGAAGCGGCATCGAAAAAGCCAACAAAGATGTCACTCAAAGTTACAGCGAAGACGATTGATATCAAAGGACATGCAACGATATCTGTAAAATCCGTCAAACCGTCAAAAGCAAGCAAAGCGGTAACATTCAAATCCGGCAATAAAAAGATTGCAACCGTATCATCCAAGGGTGTTGTGACAGGAAAAAAGGCTGGAAAAGTTAAGATTACAGTAACAGCAAAGGCAAATAAAAAGCTGAAAAAGTCGGTAACAATGAAAGTAAAAGATTTAAAACCGACAAGCATTTCAATCAGTGCATCAAAGGCAGCATTATATGTTGGTGGGACAAAGACATTGAAATCGACAGTTAAACCGTCAGGTGTGTACTGTCCGGTAAAATGGTCATCCGGCAATAAAGCAGTTGCAACAGTAAGCAGCACCGGAAAGATTACAGCAAAGAAGCCGGGAACAGCAACAATTACTGTTCGCGCAACACAGAAGAACAATAAGAAAAAATACCTGGCAAAGAGCTGCAAGGTAACGGTGAAAGTGAAAAATGTTCCTAAGAGACAGGTGTATGTATCACCGGAGTGGTATAAGAGTGCGGCAGAAGGACAGCAGCCTGGATATGAACATGTGTTTTTAGCAGAAGTTGCCTATGGCAAGACAGAAAATGACAAAGCTTATAACGAAGCACATATTCCGGGAGCGGTTCATATCAATTCCGATGCAGTAGAGTATGACGACTGGAATCTGGATGGAATCGACGATCAGCAGCTATATGAAGAGACAGAAGTAAAACCAGAAGACAATTTCAATATCCGAAGTGCAAAGCAGCTTGGAGAATTTCTAAAAAACAACGGAATCACCAAAGATACCAAGGTAGTACTGTACGGAAGAAGTGCATCGGATTCCAGTGTTACACGAGTAGCATTCGCTATGTTATACGCCGGTGTAGAAGATGTCAAAGTGATAGATGGTGGCATGACAGCATGGAATAAACTAGGATTACCGACAGAGACAAAAGTAAATGAAGCAACAGCCGGTGGCACAGATTATACGTTTGGTACGATGATTCCGGCACATCCGGAATATATTCTGTCCACCGATGATGCAAAAGAAAAGTTACAGAATGATGCTAATTTCCGCCTTGTAAGTATCCGTTCGGAGAAAGAATTCCGCGGCGAAGAGACAGGATATTCCTATATTAAATATGCAGGTGAACCGTTAGGTGCAGTATGGGGACACAATACAGACGATGGAAGCTATATTGAAAATGGAAAAGTAGTCGGACTTAATAAAGTGAAATCCATTCTTGCAGAATCCGACTCATCCCTCGATAATGAATTATCCTTCTACTGTGGTACCGGTTGGCGTGCAACGATTCCATTCTTAATTTGTTATCAGAATGGGATAAAAAATATCAGCGTCTTCGATGGCGGCTGGTGGGCATGGCAGGTAAACTGGCAGAAAGAGCCGGAAAATTGGCCAATCCAGAAAGTTTCACCGAAAGATGCCAAGACTTATGGTCAGCTGAAATTTGCAAAAAAAGAAGTTACAACAGACAGTGAAGGACATAAGCTGATGGCGCTTGAGGCAACTGTTGCCGAAAATAAACTGACCTGCTGGCCGGCGAGAGTTCGTAAGAACATAATATATGGTTATGGTTCCGAGTTGAGTAATCGGATTGTTAATGTAGATCAGGATGGAAAAGTGAATACAATTGGCTTTGGTAATGCAACTATTACGGCAAAGACAACAGCATCAGAAGAAGTAAGTTATAAAGTTGCAGTGTCAAGGGGCGAAGATTATCTCATGCGGTGGGATGATATGTATCTGGATGCAGATACTGTTCTGAAAAGGGTAAAAGCCGGAACATTGAATGTTCTCGACATTCGATTTGAAAAAGAAGTAGTAGGCGGTGTTGAGGCAGGATATGCAGCCGGACATATCGAAGGATCTATGTGGGCGCCTGCATGGCCGACGAAGACAGCAGAAGCACAGGCGAATGTGCGGAAAGAAGAAGCGAAGATCAAAGATCTGGATGTTCCGACAGTTATTGTATGTATGGCTGGTGAGCAGGGAGCTCAGCGTGCGGCAGCAGTCCTGATGGATGCAGGGGTTGCGAAGAAACAACTGTATATTCTGACCGGTGGTGGCAAGAATCTGGTGTTGAATTACAAAGACCAGCTTGTAACCGGAACAGAGAAATAAAAAGAAAGCGTGGCTAAAGACCACGCTTTTTTGCATTATAATATATAGATAAAACAAATAAATCGGATAATATATTTATAAAAACGATTAGACACATATCATAAAAGAAGGTAAAATGAAAATGTAAAAGAATGTCTAAAATCAACGGATTAAAAAAAGAAAAGGAGAAACGTTATGGGGAACAAGAAGAGAATTTTGGCTTGGATTCTGTCCCTTGCAATGGTCTTTGGATTGTTTGCAGGACAGGTGAGTGTAGCAAAAGCTGCAAGTTTAGGTATCTACAAGTTTGAACTGGAATCAGACAAACTCCCAAGTGAAGGTGGAGAACTTGTCGTAAATATTCAGTTTGATGACTTTTCAACAACAGACATCCCGATTTATTATCAGTTGAAGAAAGCTGTCAGTGAGTATGAGTATGAAGTAGTAGAAGGATATGATAATGTAGAAGGTCAGGTTGTTGGTAACAAACTCAAAATAAATATCCCAGCAAACAAAGAAACAAAAGATGTCAAATATAAACTGATTGTAAACCTGACAAGTGGAAAATTTGAAACTTTATGGGGAACGGCAGAGACTGGTGCAAAGAGAGCAACTTTTACTGTTGCAGCAGCAACAGGAACAGAGCCTGGAACTCCTGATACACAAAAAGTTTTACCAGATGAGAGCCATTTCCGCGCAAGAGCAGTAGATCAGAATGGCAATCCGGTAGCTGGTGTAAAATTTGATGTAAAAAATTCATACAACAATTTAACTCCAAAGTCAGTAACAAGTGATGCAAATGGTGTAGTTGAAATTGCAATTGATCAGTATGACATTGATGCAGCAAAAACGATTTCTCTCGCAGAGAATGATAAGTGGGAATGTGAAACAACACATAGTTATACGACATATTACTACGAAGGAAAAATTGAGAAGATTGATGGACAGAATCTCAAAGATATCAATGAGGAATTAGTATATGTTCTGAAAGAAAAAGGTGCAGTAGAAAAAGCTGACAAAGCAGCATTAAAAGCAGCAATCGACGAAGCAACAGCAATCGATACAGACAAATATAGTGCCGGAGTAGAAGAACTCAAGAATGCACTTGCAGAAGCAAATACAGTATATGCAAATGAAAAAGCAACACAGACAGAAGTAGATGCACAGGTTACAAAAGTAAAAGCAGCAATCGCAGCTTTAGTAGAAAAAGCTGACAAAGCAGCATTAAAGGCAGCAATTGATGAAGCAACAGCAATCGATACAAACAAATACAGTGCAGGAGTAGAAGAACTCAAGAGCGCGCTTGCAGAAGCAAATACAGTATATGCAAATGAAAAAGCAACACAGACAGAAGTAGATGCACAGGTAAAAAGCTTAAAAGCAGCAATCGAAGCTTTAGTTGAAAAAGAGCCGGAACCACAGCCAGAAGTAAAGAAGGTTGGATCTGTTGCACTTAAGACAACTGTTTACACATACAATGGAAAAGTGAAAAAACCAGCTGTAGTTGCTAAGAATGATAAGAAGAAAGTTATTTCGGCATCTGATTACACAGTGAAGTATGCAGCAGGACGTAAAAATGTTGGTAAATATTCTGTAACAGTAACATTCAAAAATGGTTACAAAGGAAAATATACAAAAACATTTACAATCCTTCCAAAAGCAACAAAGATGAGTTCTGTAAAAGCAGCTAAGAAAGCTTTCACAGCAAAATGGGCAAAACAGTCTGTACAGACAAGTGGATACCAGGTACAGTATTCTACAAGCAAGAACTTTAAGAAGAGCGTGAAGACATCCACAATTACTAAGAATAAGACAGTTTCTAAGACAGTTAAGAAATTAAAAGCGAAAAAGACATATTATGTACGTGTTCGTACTTACAAGACAGTAAAAGTAAATGGAAAATCTGTGAAATTATATTCAGGATGGTCATCAGCTAAATCTGTTAAAACAAAATAATAAATATGAGTTGCATAATAATTTAAGAAAACGGTGTGTGAGAAAATTAAGATTCTTACGCACCGTTTTCTTTTTATAACACAAATTATGGCATATGAAAATTATCTATAAGTGTTATACAGAAAATGAATTTACAAAGAGTAAGCTTCTCGTTATAATTAATTTTGGTACTATATAGATGTATTAAAATAGAGAGGAAAATAGTAATGAACTGGAAAAAATTAGGACAAAAAATTACAGTAGCGTTACTGGCAGCTATGTTATGTGCGGGAAACATATCTATGGCAGCCCATGCAGCAGATGCGTGAGTGAATGTAGAGGAAGAGGATGTCTTCCAACCGGCACCAGAAGATGTGATCCAGGACTGGATGTTAAACTGGGTTATCCGTGGTGTGACACTCGATCAGAGTTATAAAAAAGAAGATTATAAACCAATTACACCGGAACGTTTTGAAGGGCTGAAACAGTTTACTTTCTCAGCAGGTACACATCCGGAAGCATATCCGGAGACATTGGATATTTATGTACACAGCTTAGAAGGACTACAGTATGGTAAAGATCTTTACAAGATTGATTTATCTTACAATAAGATCAAGGACTTAAGCCCGCTTTCAAAATTGACGAATCTTGGTGATTTAAGATTTTACATGAATGAGCTTACAACGCTCAAGCCACTTTCCGGCTTAGTGAATCTGGAACGTTTGAATTGTGGGTATAACACAATATCAGATCTTACACCGTTAAAGAAGATGAGCAAGCTGAAATATCTGGCGATGGAATCTAACAACATCACAACGCTGAACGGTTTAGAGGGATGTACAAGTCTGCAGGAAGTAACACTGCGTAATAATAATATTACTGATATTTCTGCACTGGAAGGTGTTACGAATATAGAGAAGATGCTGTGGCTTGGAGATAATAAGATCACAGATATCAGTGCTCTTAAGAATATGACAAAGTTAAAAGAACTTGATCTTATTAACAATCAGGTTTCAGATATTACTCCACTTGCAAATCTTAGAAATCTGGAATCTTTGAATCTGGGTAATAATAAAAATATCTCAGATATTACACCGCTGACAGAGCTTACAAAACTTACAAAGGGTAAATTGAACTTAAGTGGTACAAAGATTGAGACAAAGAAAGATTTATTATTCGAAGTAATAAATGTAAATCGTTTGATTGAGAAGTTTAATGCGAATACAGTAGAACTTGGTGACAAGACAAATGTGATTGCTGCAAGAAAAGCATATAACAAAGCCTCCGAAGATGCGAAATCCTATATTAATGAGAATCGTATCAGCGTTGCAGAGAAGAATATTAAACTTTTAGAAGAAGGAAAGGCTGTTGAGCCAGACAGTTCTCTTTCCAAATACGATAAGTACTATGAAGCAGACAAATCTACAATTAATATTTTTGTTGGCAATGCTGACAGACAGCCACTGAAAAATGTAAAATTCAGTGTGAAAAAGCAGGGCTCCGATGAAGTGCTTTCTGAAATCAGTACAGATGGCAACGGAATTGCAGAGTACACATTCCCGACAGCAGTAAAGACACTTACATATAATATTTCACTGAATGAAGAGTCTAAATTTACCGGAGACAAAGATGTGATCACAGTTGAGGTGAATGAAGAAGGACAAATTGGTAAGATTAATGGAACAGCAGTTGATAAGCCATCCATTAATCGTACACTACAGCTGAACGCAGGTGAGACACTTTGTGTAAATAAACAGAATCTTGAGAAAGCAATCAAAACAGCGGAAACAGTTAAAGAGGCTGGGCACACAGAAGAGTCTTATAAAGCATTGAAAAATGCACTTGCTCAGGCAAATAGTGTCAATAAAAATGAAAACGCGACGCAGGAGCAGATCGATGCAGCAGAAGAAAAACTGATCAATGCCATTGATGGACTCGAAAAAGGACCGGATTACAAGACACTGCACATCGCTTTTGTAGATAGTAAAGGTGTTGCAATTCCTGGACTTAAATTTACGGCTGGAAATTCCTGGACACCGGGAACTACAGAGATAGAGTCCGATGCAGATGGACTTGCAGAATATACGACACAGGGCAGATCTTATAATTACTATACAATAGACATGCGTGAATCGAAAAAGTATGAAAAAGTAAGAATTCGTCTTGTAGAAGAACAGTCAAAAGTAACGAAAATAGAAGTATATTATGTGAAAGGCGAATATGGCGCAAACAGTGAACTTATAAAGTCGATCACTGTAGATGACCCTGCGGATCTTAGTTTCGTTGTAGAAGTAGCAGAAAAAGAAAAAGAAAAGCTTGATCTGAAAGGACTTCAGACTCAGCTTAGTATTGCAAGAGGACTGAAAAAGGCTGATTATACAGAAGAATCATGGAACGTTTTCTACCCGGTATTCTGGGAAGCAAATGAAGTCAGAAATAATGAAGATGCAACTCAACAGGAGGTAGATGAAGCAAGAACGAAGCTGGAGCAGGCTATAGCAGGACTGGAAAAGATTGCAAAGCCAGAACCAGAACCGAAGCCAGAACCAACACCGGAAGTAAAGAAAGTATCTTCTGTTGCACTTAAGACAACGGTTTACACATACAACGGAAAAGTAAAACGTCCGACAGTTGTAGCGAAGGATGATAAGAAGAAAGTAATTTCATCATCCAACTACAAAGTAAAATACGCATCTGGATGTAAGAATGTCGGCAAGTATTCCGTAACCGTAACATTTAAAAACGGATACAAAGGAAAATATACAAAGACATTTACAATCATTCCAAAAGGAACGCAGGTGAAGTCCGTGAAAGCAGCAAAGAAGAGCTTAAAGGCAACCTGGGCAAAACAGTCGACACAGACAAGTGGATATCAGCTACAGTATTCAAGAAACAAGAGTTTCAAGAGCAGCGTAAAAACTTCCACAATTTCTAATAACAAAACCGTTTCAAAGACCGTAAAGAATCTGACCGCGAAGAAAACTTATTACGTTCGCGTTCGTACATACAAGAAGGTGAAAGTAAACGGAAAGACAATGAAATTATATTCCGGATGGTCTACAGTTAAGAAGACAACAGTAAAATAATTAAATCCATTTTATGAGCAGGAAACCCTTACAATAAGGGACCTGCTCATTTGTTATATAGCAATAATATACAATAGATGACATCTATAAAAAGGCTCATTTATCAATGAAATCGATTGGAAGGAGTGCGGAGGATATATTACAATAAAAGTAAAGAAACGTAATGATTTAACGAAGAATTACAAGAAAAATGGAGGGAATATGAAAGGGAAAAAGATACTTACAGGCTTACTTTGTGCGGCTGTTGTGGGGAACTTGGTCGCAGGCGTTGCACCGGGGATGATGTGCGGTGTAAGCGCTGCGAGCGCACAGACAAGTACAGAACAGAAGAAAGTTGTGCAGACTACAGATGAGCTGGAACAAAAAAGATACAACGGAGTACCGGGATATCAATACAAGGATATTTACGCGACGGATCGTGTGACAGTGAAAGGAATAAAGGTCAATGAAGTAGTAATTGCTTCAGCTAATCCAATCGTTATGCGACCAATGACGAAACCAGTTAAATTTGTAATCTATAACACGACTAAACAGGAGACGGAAGGCGAAGTAACAGTAGAAAATGGAAAACTTCCGGACTTAAGTCTCGTCAATAACAATAACTATATGATCTATGCGCAGGATGAAGAATACCGTACACCGATTCTTTATATCTGGGTAAAAGAAGGAAAGATTTACAATATTAAGAAAAACATCCAGGATAATGACGGACAGATGATTTACGATTATCCAGAAGTGGATGAATTTAGAATGTACAAGAGAGATCCGAACAAAGTATACGATAAGCTGGAAAATGATATGCGTGTTGGAATCAGCCTGCCGGTGTACTATAAAAATGGAACAGGACTTTTAAAAAATGTAAAGCTCAAGCTTGTAAGTCCGGTGGAGACATTAGAATGTACTACCGGGGAAAATGGAAGATTGCAGACAGAGCTTCTGGAAGATCAAAATTACATGGTAGTAATTGAGAATGAACAATGGGATATGGATTCATTTCCACTTGTAGCAAAAGATAAATCTGAGTACGGTGCAGGAAGATATGCGTACAATCATTCCAGCTGTGCAAAGGTAGATGAGCTTCGACTAGTAGATAAGAACGAGACACATCATTCGGATACAATACTTGTAAGCAAATCAGGTGATACGAGTGTGACAGGAATCAATTTCAAGGATATGCTTTTATATGAGAAATCTTTAAGCAAAGATCTTGTGAGTGAACTTCCGAATAAAGACTATGAAGTCCTGGACATCAGTGTCGTAAATCCACATCGCTGGGAAAGAGCGAAACTTGCAGCCGGAGAATTTCAGGTAACAAGAAAAGTTCCGGAAGGAAAAACAGTAAAGAACGTATATTACCTTGATGGAGAGAAGCAATTAAAGAAGCTGGCCTTTGAAAATCAGAAGACGAAGAACGGCACTGATGTTCAGTTTACAATGCACAGTCTGGGCATGTATCCGGTCGTAGTAGAATATGGAAAAGCAAGTGATTTGCAAACGATAAAGGTAAGCAAGGTGCAGGTGACTGGAGCATCCAGGGATATTGCAGCAGGGAAGAAAATTCAGTTAAAGGCAAAAGTATCTCCTGCAAAAGTAACGAATAAAAAAGTGAAATGGACAACTTCCAATAAAAAATATGCAACTGTAACTTCTGCCGGAAAAGTTACTGTAAATAAGGCAGGAGCAGGAAAGAAGGTTACCATAAAGGCAACAGCGGTTGACGGAAGTAAAAAGTCCGGAAGTTATACGATTCGTATAAGAAAACATGCCGTAAAGAAAATCACATTAAAGGCTTCTGACACATTAAAGAACGGAAAAGCAATTACAGTTAAAGCGACTGTAAAAACAACCGGAAAAGATGTGAATAAACAACTGGCATGGAATAGCTCAAATAGCAAATACGCAACAGTTACTGCGAAAGGAAAAGTAACAGCAAAGAAAGCGGGAAAAGGAAAGACAGTAAAAATAACCGCAAAGGCAACGGATGGAAGTGGTATTAAGAAAACCATTAAAATCAAAATAAAATAAAATACAAAGGAGGAAGATTATGAAACAATTAAAAGCAAAACTTCTTGCAGGTGTGCTTACAGCAGCGATGGTGCTTGGTACATTTGCAGGAGCAGCACCTTTGACGGCAAAGGCGGCAA
Organism: Dorea sp. OM07-5; assembly: GCF_003481355.1. Lineage (NCBI taxonomy): Bacteria > Bacillati > Bacillota > Clostridia > Lachnospirales > Lachnospiraceae > Dorea > Dorea sp. OM07-5. The sequence continues at coordinate 141,826 of NZ_QUKZ01000006.1, forward strand.
GTCATGCGACAGAACTTGCAGTTCGCGCAGTGGATGAATCAGGAAAAGCTTTAAGTGGCGTGGAGCTTGTCTTTGAAAAAGATGGGGAAACTTATGATTTTGCCACAACAGATGAAGATGGAGAAGCATACTTGGATGAAAATGATTTTACTGATCTTGTTATGGCAAACATGGATGCTGCGGACGGTGATGGAACAGGATTTGGAATCTATGAAGTAAAACCCGCATCAGGAAGCGGATATACACTTGCAAATGATTCCATAAAAATGGATGTACAAAATTCTGGTGAAAGCTGGGGATATCCTTGCATTGTATCTGTAAATGGAAAAGCATATGCAGGGGAGACTGTTGATCTGGCACTAAAGGTGATAGAAAGTGAAAAACCAGTAGAACCAGTAGAGCATCCAAAGACATTGAACGTAAAAGTAGTAAATGAAAAGGGTCTTCCGGTAGAGGGCGTACACTTAGAGATCTTCTCTCCGAATTGCTGTAGGAATTCATTCGCACAACCGACAGATGCGGTCGGAACAGCAAGCTATACACTGTCACAAAGAGAAGGAATCGGTATGCCATTTGCGATAGCACTTGCAGAAGGCGAAGATTATGAAATCGTTACACCGATTGAAAATATTTATTTTGAAAGAGACACAAACCAGAATGAGAATTACATCGCTAAAGTAAATGGACAGGAATACAATGGCGAAGAAGTAAAGCTTGTTGTAAAAAAGAACGAACTAAGTATTTCAGAGGTATCTGGCGCAGGTGCAGAAGTAAGTCGCGAGGGTGGTACAGCTACAATTACTGTGAAAGGAACAAGTCTTCCTGCAAAGTTCTATTACGTAGTACACTGTTATTCACCAAAAGGAGTCTTATTAAGCCAGGTGGAAGAAAAAGAAGCGGAAGCAAAAGGTACAGAAACTCTTCGTACATTTGAAGCAGAATTCCCGTCTGTTTTACACCTTCCGAAAGCCGCATACTGGGAAATCGGAGTAGAGACTATTCCAAATTCAGAAGATGGATATTATATGGCAAAAGGCGAGAATGGTGTCAAGATTGCAGGAACAGTAGTGACAGAGGAATCGAAAAACACAATGGTAGAAATCTTCACAGAGGCTGGAAAGAAAAATGAATCTGATTATACAGCAGAGTCATGGAATGTTTATAAGAATGCAGTAGAAGCTGCAAAGAAAATTGCAGAAGATAATAGTGCAACAAATGCGGAGTTCCAGAATGCGATTCAGGCAGTGAAAGATGCAGAAGCAGCATTGGTAAAAACTGAACCGGAGAAACCATCAAATCCGGAAAAACCGGCTAAACCGGAAGTAAAAGTAGCTTCTGTAAAACTTGCTAAGACAAGCTATGTATACGATGGAAAGGTAAAGAAACCTGGCATCGTTGCTAAGAACGACAAAGGCGAGAAGATCACAAGCAAAGACTATACAGTAAAATATGCTGCAGGCTGCAAGAATGTCGGAACTTACACTGTAAAAGTTACTTTCAAGGGAGACTACAAAGGAACATTTACAAAGACATTTAAGATCAATCCAAAGGGAACAAGCCTTTCCAAAGTGAAAGCTGCAAGAAAGAGCTTCAGCGCAACATGGAAGAAACAGAGCAAACAGACAAGTGGATACCAGTTACAGTATTCTACTAATAAGAAATTTGCAAAATCTGTAAAGACAACAACAATTACAAAGACATCCACTGTAAAGAAAACAGTGAAGAAATTAAGCGCAAAGAAAACTTACTACGTAAGAGTGCGTACTTACAAAAATGTAAAGGTCGGAAAGAAGACAGTGAAAATGTATTCTGGATGGTCTAAAGTGAAGAGTGTAAAGGTGAAATAAAGCAAATGAAATTGAAAAACAGAGTAAAGAAAAACGTCGCAATGCTAATGACCGGAATTATGCTCGCTACATGTGCATGGACAGGCAATGTCTATGCACAAGCTAGAGGATGTTCCGGGCTGGCAGAAAAGGATGTCTATTATCCGGAGAAGGAAGATGTCGTTCCGGATCCAATACTTAATTGGGCGATTCGTTCGGCAATGAGTAAAAATGATCAGAAGTTAGTACTGACAAAAGAAGATGTAGCATCCTCGACTGTACAGTACATTTTTTATGAATCCAGCTCCAATCCAAATGGATTTAAAAACTGGAAAATGCCATGGTATGTGGAAAGCCTGGAAGGTTTGCAATATGCCACATCCGCAAAGCAGATTGTAATCGGATTTACAGTGTACAAAGAGGGCGCAAGAATTAAAGACCTTACGCCACTTTCAGGATTAAGTCAGTTGGAGCAGTTATTCTTAAAAGGTGATGGGATCACAGATATTTCCGCGCTTAAGAGTCTGACGAATTTGCGTAGTCTGCTACTCAATGAAAATGAGATTACAGATATTTCTGCGATTGCAAATATGAAAAAACTGACGCGTTTAAGTCTGATTCGTAATAAAGTTTCAGATATTGCACCGGTTGGTCAGTTGGCAGAGCTTAGAACATTAGATGTATCTTATAATGCATTGAAAAAACTTCCGGATATGAGCGGACTTACAAGCCTTACATCATTAGATGTGTCAGACAATCCGGATCTTACAGATATTGCATCAGTAAGCAAGATTAAATCGCTGGAGAGAATCAGCCTTACGGGAGATTCGAAAGTAAAGGATATACGACCACTGGCAGAGCTGACATCACTAGACAAAGAAATGACTTATCTGCCTGATAATTCAAAGAAAGAGGATCTGTTTGCCGCAATCGAAGTGAATAAATATATTGATGAATTCAGTATCAGTAATATGAGTGCAGCAGATTTAAAAACCGTGCAGAAGGCATTGGATACATATGATAAGCTGACAGAGGAACAGAAAACTTATATCGATGAAAAGAAAATTCAGGCAATTAAAAGCAATAAAGAAAAGATTGAAAAAGGTGAGGCACCGGATGCTTACCCAGAGTACGAGAACGAGTCGAATGCAATTTGGGATCGCATTGAAATCAGAGTGGTAGATAAAAAAGGCGTTCCGATGGAGGGTGTGAAATTTGTAAAAGAAAAGACTACACCTTACGTAAAAGACACGGAGGAGCTTGTCAGTGATGAAAATGGTATGCTCATCGTTCCACATAAGATGATGGATACTATTTACGATAAGATTGCAATCAGACCGGCAGATGAATATATTGCAAATCCAGAAGAAATCTATTATACCGTTTCTTATGGAGTAGAAGGTGGTCCGCCGAGAATGACAGCAACTGTCAATGGGGTGAAAGCAACCGGAAAAGAAAAGCTGAAGTTTGTATTAAGTAAAGCGGGCGAAGAAGAGTCAAAGCCGGAGCCGACACCGGAGCCAAAGCCGGAACCAACACCGGAAGTAAAGAAAGTAAAATCTGTAACACTTTCTAAGACAAGCTATGTATACGATGGAAAGACACACAAACCAAGCATCGTTGCTAAGAACGACAAAGGCGAGAAGATCACAAGCAAAGACTATACAGTAAAATATGCTGCAGGTTGCAAGAATGTCGGATCTTACACAGTAAAAGTTACTTTCAAGGGAGACTACAAAGGAACATTTACAAAGACATTCAAGATCAATCCAAAGGGAACAAGCCTTTCCAAAGTAAAAGCTGCAAGAAAGAGCTTCAGCGCAACATGGAAGAAACAGAGCAAGCAGACAAGTGGATATCAGTTACAGTATTCTACAAATAAAAAGTTCGCAAAATCTGTAAAGACATCTACGATTTCTAAAAATACAACTGTTAAGAAAACAGTGAAAAAATTAAGTGCTAAGAAAACTTACTATGTAAGAGTTCGCACATACAAAAATGTCAAGGCCGGAAAGAAGACAGTGAAGCTGTATTCTGGATGGTCAAAAGTTAAGGCAGTGAAGACGAAATAGTAGAGAACGAAGAGAAGGCGTTCACTTGCTATAAAAGGCAGGAGAAAGCCTTCTTCTTGCATAGATACTATGAATAAATGAATCGCTTTATTGACAATACCGATTGGAGAGAATGCGAAAAACAACGTATAATAGTAATCGTAATGTAATTAACAAATGAAAAAAGAAAAGGAGAAAAAGTAATGGGGAAAATGAAAAGAATTTTTGCCTGGCTCCTGTCTTTAGCAATGGTTTTAGGATTGTTTGCAGGACAGGTAAATGTAGCGAAAGCTGCAGGATATGGAATCTACAGCTATGCTCTTGATTCAAAAGAGCTTCCGAGTGAAGGAGGAGAACTTGTCGCAACAATTAAGTTTGACGACTTTTCAACAACAGACAGTCCGATTTATTACCAGTTAAAGAAAGATATTGGTGATTATAATTGGGAAATAGTAAAAGGATATGAGAATGTTGAAGGACAGGTTGTCGGGAACAAACTGAAAGTAAATATTCCGGCAAACAAAGAGACAACAGAAGTGAAATATAAACTGATCGTAAACCTGACAAGTGGAAAGTTCGAGAATTCTTGGGGTGGGACGGAACAAGGTGCCAAGAGAGCATCTTTCACTGTTGCAGCAGCCAATGCAGGATCAGAGGAAGAGAAAGTTTTATCTGATGAAACTACATTCCGTGCAAAAGTAGTAGATGAAAATGGAGCTCCGGTAGAAGGTGTAAAATTAGTCGGAAAAGATGAGTCTTTTGGAAATGAGCCGGAATTTACATCAAATGCAAATGGTGTGGCAGAGTATGAAATAGAAGATAATGACATAACATGTATTTACACGATCAGAGTTTCGGAAGACAGTGGATGGACAAGTGAGAACAGATGTACATTTGAAGTTGGTCATGATCAATCATGGAGTCCGATTATTTCCAAAATTAACGGAAAATCAATCAATCAGGCTGGCGAAATTAAGTTTGTAGTTAAGAAGGCAGCGGCTGATGATGCACAAAAAGTGGCATTAAAAGCTGTAATCGATGAAGTAGAAAAATTAAACAAAGACAATTATACATCAAAAAGCTGGGCAGCTCTTCAGCAGGCGCTTACAGAAGCAAAGACAGTATATGAAAACAAAAATGCAACAACAGCGCAGATTGCGACAGCAAAAAGTAATTTAGAGACAGCGAAAAAGGGACTGGTAGAAATGTCTCCTGAAAGAAAAGCGCTGGAAGCTAAGGTCGCTGAGGCTAAGAAATTTGATTACAGTCTGTATACAGATGAAAGCAAAGCAAAAGTTATGTCTGCAGTAGATGCAGCAGAAAAATTAACTGACAATGCTTCTGTAGAAGAAATCAAAGCTGCACAGAAGAACATTGAAGATGCAATGGAAGCATTAAAAAAAGTTCCATCATGGGATTCAGCAAATATTGGTGTGTCAAGGGATAAGCTGACAAGCAAAGGTGGAACGGTAGAACTTCGACTTGTATTAGACAATTACGGAGCAGACGAGGGAACAATTTACTATCGTGTGCGTAAGAAAACGATTACTCCAGAGGGTTATCCGATGTGGGATGAAGTACAGACAAATGTACCAACTCAGATTTCTAAGGAAAATCCAATCATCAAAGTAACACTTCCTGAAAATACAACAGAGAAGGAAGAAGAATATCAGATCACACCAACAAGCAAAAAAGGTACTTATACAAACCTGAAAGGTGTGAGTGTAACTGTTATTCCGGCATCACAGGATGAAGAATATACAAACAATTCCGCTTTCTCAGCAGAAGATGTATACCGTGTGAAAGCAGTAGATGCTGAAGGTGTACCGGTAGAAGGCGTAGAATTTAAATTAACAGCAGATAATGACAAAACTCGTGTCAGAAATATTGTGACAAATAATAAAGGTGTAGCTGAGTATGAGATCAATCCGGCAGAAGACAGTGGATTAACTTATAATGTAACAGTTGCAGATGACACAGATTGGGTAAGCAGTGTAATTTTGGTTAATGCACATAACTTTACAGTAAGTGAAGGAGAGAATGCAGTAATTACAAGTATTGATGGATTCTCAGTTGAGAGCGCAGGCGATGTTCGTATTGCTGTTAAGAAAAATCCAAAATACGATATTACAGATGCAGCAAAAATGCAGATGGAAAAAGTTCTTGCTGATGCAGAGCAGAAAAATGAAGTTGACTTCACAAAAGAAAGCTGGAATGCTTACAAAGAAGCAGTAGATGCTGCAAAGGCTATTTCTGAGAAGGTAGCAGGAGCAGAAAGAGTTACAGCTGCAGATTACCAGAATGCGATCCAGGCTGTGAAAGACGCAGAAGCAGCATTAGTTAAAGCAGAAGTTCCAAAACCGGAACCAGAAGTGAAAAAAGTAGCTTCCGTAAAACTTGCTAAGACAAGCTATGTATACGATGGAAAGGTAAAGAAACCAGCCGTTGTTGCAAAGAACAATAAAGGTGAGAAAATTACAAGCAAAGATTACACAGTAAAATATGCAGCAGGATGCAAAAATGTCGGAACATACACAGTAAAAGTTACTTTCAAGGGAGACTACAAAGGAACATTTACAAAGACATTCAACATTAATCCAAAGGGAACAAGCCTTTCAAAAGTAAAAGCTGCAAGAAAGAGCTTCAGCGCAACATGGAAGAAACAGAGCAAACAGACAAGCGGATACCAGTTACAGTATTCTACAAACAAAAAGTTCGCAAAATCTGTAAAGACATCTACGATTTCTAAAAATACAACTGTTAAGAAAACAGTGAAGAAATTAAAGGCGAAGAAAACTTACTATGTAAGAGTCCGTACTTATAAGACAGTCAAAGTTGGCAAGAAGAGTGTGAAGATTTACTCAGGCTGGTCAGCTGCTAAAAAAGTGAAAACAAAATAGTCGAAGAGAATAACGAATAAAAAAATTCCCGGCATGTACATAATCGGATGTGTATGTCGGGAATTTTGTTGCTATAGTATCTGATGACGATTATTGATAATAAATATCAATAAGAATCTATAAGTGCTTTTATATATCAAAAATACCAATTGGAGTGAAAGTTTCTATTGCAGTAAAATATTATCAGGGATTATATACCCTGATACAAATTTACAAAAGGAGGGTAAATCATGAAAAATTTTATGAAAAAGGCTGCGGTAGCAATGATTGCTATGTTAGCAGTTGTAGCAGTTTTCGGTACAAGCGTACCGGCACAGGCAGCGTCCAAAGCACCGAAGAGCCTTTCCGTGAAGGTAACAACAAAAACAGTTGATATCAAAGGAAAGTCTACAATTTCGGTCAAATCAGTAAAGCCTGCAAATGCAAGCAAGGCAGTTACTTACAAATCAAGCAACAAGAAGATTGCAACCGTATCTTCCAAAGGTGTTGTAACAGGTAAGAAAGCCGGAAAGGTAAACATTACTGTAACATCCAAGAAGAACAAAAAAGTGAAAAAAGTTGTTAAGATTACTGTTAAGAACTTAAAACCAAGCAGCGTTAAAGTAAGTGCTGTCAAAGCAACTGTAGTAGTCGGAAAAACAAACACACTGAAAGCAACTGTAAAACCGGCTGGCGTATACTGCCCTGTAAAATGGACAAGCAGCAACAAAGCAGTAGCAACTGTAAGCAGCAATGGGAAAGTAACAGCTAAGAAGGCTGGTACAGCAACAATTACTATAAAAGCAACACAGAAAAACAGCAAAGGCAAATATCTGTCAACTACATGCAAGGTGACAGTTGTTGATTTCGCAACCGCTACAACAACTCAGGTAAAAGAGTATGCAAAGAGCGCAAGCGACAACAAAGTATTAGTTGATGCAAGACTTACAGATGCTTATCAGGGATGGGCATTAGATGGTGTCAGCAAAGGCGGACATATCAAAAATTCTGTAAACGTATCTTCACAGTGGATGACAGCCGGATTTTCGTCACAATCTGCCGAAAATTCTACAAGAGAAGATTATATCGAGCAGGAGTTAAAAGCGATTGGTGTTACGACTGCTAAAAGCTATGTAATCTATGATACAAACGGAAAAGATGCAGCAACTGTTGCAGCTTATCTGCAGAAAAAAGGATACAAGGACCTTTCCATTTACAATGCAAAATCTGCAATCAACAAAGGAACATTTACAATGGAATCATACAAGAATTATGATCTGTATGTTCCGGCAGAAGTTGTAAAGAATGTCAGCGACCATGTTACAAAGAATACAGCACTTTCTTCAGAAGCTAAGAAAGTAACAGGTGGAAGCAATATTGTAATACTGGATGTAGCCTGGGGAGATGAGACAAATAACCCGGATACAGGATCTGGATATGAAGATGCACATGTACCGGGATCTGTTCATGTAAATACAGATGAATATGAGACTCCAAAGGTATATGTACCGGAAAAAGACGAAGCCTACCGTTCAGAGTGGAGACTGAATGATGATGCAACACTTCTGAAACTTGCAGCAGACAAAGGTGTTACAAAAGATAGCAGTGTAATCATCGTTGGTTCAGAGCCGATGGCAACAACACGTATGGGTGTTATCCTTAAATATCTTGGATGCGAGGATGTTCACGTAATGAGCGAAGGTATGGTTGGATGGAATGCCAAAGGATATGAGATGGAAAAAGGCATCAACAAACCAAAAGCAGTAGCAAGCTTTGGAACCGACAAACCTTTACATCCGGAATATATTGATACAATTTCAGAAGCAAAAGAACTTCTGAAAGATGATAACGTACAGTTAGTAGATACACGTACTCAGGAAGAATGGGACGGTAAGAGTTCAGGATATAGTTACCATGATCTGAAAGGTAGAATCGAGGGATCCGTATTTGGCCCATCAGGACGTGGATATTCAAGCTCTATGATCTATTATCGTAATGCTGATAAATCTATGAGAAGCAAAGAAGGACTGGAAACACTTTGGAAATCTCAGGGTATAGATGTAAGCAAACATCTGTCATTCTTCTGCGGAAGTGGATGGAGAGCTGCTGAGACTATGTGGGATGCTCTTGTTTTAGGATATGATAATGTATCTCTTTACAGCGATGGTTGGATCGGCTGGAGTAACGAAGGAAATCCATACATTGATGCAAACGGAAATAAAGTATTCTACAATAAGAATACAAATTCTGTAGAAACAACAGCTGCATCCGTATCCAAACAGCAGGTATATGTATCGCCGGAATGGTTAAAGAGTGCAATGTCCGGACTTCAGAAAGGATATGAAAATGTATTCGTATCAGAAGTTGCATGGGGAGACACAGCAGGAGATAAAAACTATAATGCAGGTCATATTCCGGGAGCATATCATATCAACTCAGATGCAGTAGAATATGACGACTGTGATCCATGGCCATATGGAGATGGAAAAGACGATTTCGGACTTTATGACGAAAAAGATGTAAAACCGGAAGATAACTTTAATATCCGCAGCGGTAAACAGTTAAGCGAGTTCCTGAAAAGAAACGGAATTACAAAAGATACAAAAGTAGTTTTATACGGCAGAAGCGCATCTGATTCTAGCGTAACAAGAGTTGCGTTTGCAATGCTTTATGCAGGAGTTGAAGACGTAAAAGTTGTCGATGGCGGTATGCAGGCATGGAAAGCTGCCGGATACGATGTGGAGACAAAAGTAAACGAGCAGAAAGCCGGAGGAGATAATTACAGCTTCGGTACAACTGTTCCGGCGCATCCAGAGTACATCCTGTCAGCAGAGGATGCAAAAGACAAACTACAGAATGACGCAAACTTCCGTCTGGTAAGTATCCGTTCTACAAAAGAATTTGAAGGCGAAGAAACAGGTTATGGATATATCGACTATGCAGGAGAGCCTTTAGGTGCTGTATGGGGACATAACACAGATGATGGAAGCTATGTTGAAAACGGTAAAGTTGTAGGAATCGACAAAGTAAAATCTATCCTTGCAGAGTCTGACTCTTCTTTAGACAATGAATTATCATTCTATTGCGGAACCGGATGGAGAGCTACAATCCCATTCCTGATCTGTTATCAGAATGGTGTGAAGAACATCAGCCTGTATGATGGCGGATGGTGGTTATGGCAGCTGAATTGGCAGAAAGACAAAGCTGCATGGCCAATTCAGGACGTATCTGCAGATGTTGTAAAGAACTATGCACAGCTTAGCTTTGCAGCAGAAAAAGTAAACAAAGATGCTTCCGGTAAAATGCTTGTTGCAGGAGCTTCTGCAGCAGAAAATAAACTGGCTTGCTGGCCGGCACGTGTAAGCAGTAAAGTTGTTTATGGCTCTTCCGACAAGAAGGTTGCAACAGTAGATGCAACTGGAAAAGTTACAGCAGTCGCAGCAGGAGAAGCTACTATTACTGCAAGAACAAAAGCTGGAAATAAGGCAACATACAAAGTTGTTGTAAGCCCGGCTCAATAAAATGAATCTAAGTGCTTACAGGTATGAAATGGTTTAAGCATAATGATTTATAAATAAAGAATATAATACGAATAAAATGGTGCTTTGCGCAGATACGCAAGGCACCATTTTCTATATAATAGGAAACTTCATTTCTATTCTTTTTAATCCTGATTAGGAGGTTGTCGGAAGGAGGCATATTCAGTCAGAAATATCTGTGAAAAAATCGAAATCTTGTTAAATATTTACGTATCCCGTTAAATGATTAATTACTATCAATTCGGTAGTATTCCGGGAAAAAGTATGTTACACTCGCGATAGATTGTGGCGGACTGTTATTGCAAATGGGGAAAGATACAAAAGTATTAATATGTCATACACAGGAGGTATTTATTATGGCAATAACAATTGGCATCAACGGATTTGGACGCATTGGCAGAGTCGCATTCCGTATTGCCATCAATCAGCCGGAGCAGTTTAAACTTTGTGGGATCAACGTAAGAAACGCTGATCTGGATTATATTCTTTATATGATCCGTTACGATTCAATATTCGGACGTTTTCAGGGAACGCTCGAAAAGTATGAGGATGGAATCATCGTCAATGGTGAGAAGATTCGTGTGTACTCGGAAAATGATGCTGCAGACATTCGTTGGGGGGAATGTGGAGCAGAATATATTATAGATGCGACAGGTGCTTACTGTACTACAGAGAAAGCAATGGCACATATCAAAGGTGGCGCAAAGAAAGTAATCATTTCCGCACCTGCTAAAGACCAGGATACACCGACATTTGTAATGGGAATCAACCACGAACTTTATCAGCCGTCTATGCATGTTGTTTCGAATGCATCGTGTACAACAAACTGTCTTGCACCATTGTGTAAAGTCTTAGAAGACAATTACGGAATTGAGTATGGATTAATGTCTACGATACATTCTGCTACAGCTAAGCAGAAAGTAGTTGACTGCCGTTCACTTAAAGACTGGCGTACAGGACGTGCCGTATTTGGCAACCTGATCCCATCCACAACAGGAGCTGCAAAAGCGATTTCACTCGTTATTCCAACATTAAAAGATCGCATGAATGGGATTTCTTACCGTGTACCGACTTCAGATGTATCCATTGTGGATCTGAATGTTGCTTTAAAAACAAAAACCAGTTACGAAGATATTTGTAAGAAAATGAAAGAAGCTTCAGAGACATATCTGAAAGGAATTTTAGATTATATCGATGACGAAGTAGTATCTTCTGACTTTATCGGAGACAGCCATGCATCATCCTTTGATGCACGTGAAGGAATCCAGATCAATGGACATTTCTTCAAGCTTATCAGCTTCTATGATAATGAGTGGGGGTACACAAATCAGATTTTCCGCCTGATCAAACATATGTATCAGGTAGATAGCGGTATCAAGTAGTGATACCAGGGTTGTAGAATGAAAAAGTAAAAATATAAGAAAAAGTAAATATCCGTAATAACAGTCGAAAGTCACGAAAAAGCATCCCAGGAGAATTGTCGATGAGCAGATCTTCTGGGGTGCTTTTTCGTGGTGAGATGTTTCTGTGGACTTGAGAGATACAAGTTGATTCTTGGTGTCTTACGCCGGAAAAGTATCTACATCTGCAAGAAAAAGCAAGATGCAGATGCAATTCTCAAGAATTATAAAAAACATAAAAACAGAGTGCACTCTAGACATGCACATATTTATACAGTATAATCAGAATAATACTAGTTTTTAAAGAAAGGAATACGAAAGATGAGTAATCATACAGAAATCAGATGGCACGGTCGTGGTGGTCAGGGTGCAAAAACAGCCGCATTGTTGCTGGCAGATGTAGCATTCCAGACAGGCAAATACGTACAGGGTTTTCCGGAGTATGGCCCGGAACGTATGGGAGCACCGATTACAGCATATAACCGAATCAGCGATACAAAGATCCGTGTACATTCTAATATTTATGATCCACAGTATGTAGTTGTAGTAGATGAATCCTTACTGGAATCCGTGGATGTGACTAGCGGTTTGAAAAAAGATGGAGCAATTCTTGTAAATACACAGCGCACAAAAGAGGAGATCATTCCGCATCTTCATGGATACGAAGGAGAAGTTTATATTATTGACGCACACAAAGTCTCAATGGAGGCAATGGGAAAATATTTCCCGAACACACCACTTCTTGCTGCAATTGTAAAAGTAGCAGGGATTATGGATGAGGAGACTTTCTTAAGAGAAATGAAAGCATCCTTCAAGCACAAATTCGCCAGCAAGCCGGAAGTTATTGACGGCAATATGAAAGCACTTGAGATGGCATTTAAGGAGGTGCACTAATGGCTACAGATATCAGTAAATTAGGTGTAAAAGCAACATGGGAAGAGCTGACAGAAGGTATGATCGTTGCCGGTGCAGGAACCTCCAAAGAGTTCAACACAGGGGAATGGTCAGAAGTAAAACCAGAATTTATCGCAGATAAATGTAAACAGTGTCTGCTTTGTGTACCGGTCTGTCCGGACAGCTGCATCCCGGTAAAAGACATGAAGAGACTGGATTTTGATTATGGACACTGCAAAGGATGTGGCATTTGCGTAAAAGCATGTCCATTTGACGCAATTAAGATGGAAGGGGTGAAATAAGATGGGAAAAAGAGAACGTTTATCAGGAAATGAAGCGGTTGCAATCGCATTGAGACAGATTAATCCAGATGTGTTCCCGGCATTCCCGATTACTCCGTCCACAGAGATTCCACAGTATTTCGCTTCTTTTGTAGCAAACGGACAGGTAGACACAGAGTTTATTCCGGTAGAGAGTGAGCACAGTTCCATGAGCGCTGCAATCGGAGCTTCGGCAGCAGGAGCAAGAAGTTTGACAGCGACTTCTTCCTGCGGACTTGCTTATATGTGGGAAGAATTATATATTGCGGCATCTAATAGACTGCCGTTAGCACTGGCTCTTGTAAACCGTGCACTTTCCGGCCCGATCAACATCAACTGTGACCATTCCGACAGTATGGGAGCAAGAGATGCAGGCTGGATCCAGATTTACGCAGAAAATAATCAGGAAGCATATGACAACATGGTGCAGGCATATCGCATTTCCGAACATGCAGATGTCAGACTGCCGATCATGATCTGTCAGGATGGATTTATCACCAGTCATGCAGTAGAAAATATCGAATTACTGGATGACGCAGAGGTAAAGAATTTCGTTGGAGAATATGAACCGGAAAATTATCTTCTGAATCCGGAATGCCCGATGGCAGTTGGTCCATATGCGATCACAGATTATTATATGGAAGCAAAACGCTCGCAGGCAGAAGGCATGAAACATGTACCAGCAGTTGTAGAGGAGGTTGCAAAGGAATTTGCGAAAGTATCCGGACGTGAATATGGTCTGTTTGAATCTTACTGCATGGAAGATGCTGAACGTGCAGTTGTAATGATCGGTTCTGCAGCAGGAACAACAAAAGATGCAATTGACCGCTTAAGAGAACAGGGAGAGAAAGTCGGACTTGTGAAGATCCGTCTGTTCCGCCCATTTCCGGCTGATGAGATCGCGGAGACGCTCAAAAATGTGAAAGCAGTTGCAATTATGGACCGTGCAGAAAGCTATACGAACCATGGCGGACCGTTAGGTGCAGATGTGATGAGTGCATTATACCGCGCAAAAGCAGATGCGCTGGCAGTGAATTACATCTACGGTCTTGGCGGACGTGACGTGCGCGTAGAAGACATGGAAGGCGTATTTGAAGCCCTGAAACAGATGATCGCAGATGGCGATGCAGGAGAAACCTACCGCTATCTTGGAATTAGAGAATAAGGAGGGCCGTAGAGAAGATGAGTTATAATTTTAAAGAGACAATGAATAAATCAGAGCGCCTGGCGCCAGGACACAGAATGTGTGCCGGATGTGGCGGAACAATCGCAGTTCGTAATGTACTGCGCGGTCTTCATGAAGGTGATAAAGCAGTCATCGGAAATGCAACAGGATGTCTGGAAGTATCCACATTTACATACCCATACACAGCATGGGAAGATAGCTACATTCATAATGCATTTGAAAATGCAGGCGCAACCATGAGTGGTGTGGAAGGTGCTTACAAAGCATTAAAACGAAAAGGAAAATTAGACGAAACATACAAATTTATCACATTTGGTGGTGACGGCGGTACTTATGATATTGGTCTGCAGTCACTGTCCGGAGCAATGGAGAGAAATCAGGATCTGGTATATGTCTGTTATGACAACGGTGCTTACATGAATACCGGCATCCAACGTTCTTCTGCAACACCGATGTATGCAGATACAACAACTACACCGGTAGGAAGCGAGAGTAACGGAAAACCACAGAACAGAAAAGATCTTGCATCTGTAATTGCTGCGCATGATATTCCGTATGTGGCACAGACAACGTTTGTACAGAACTTTAAAGATCTGCATATCAAATCCGAAAAAGCGATTTATACACCAGGCGCTGCTTTCTTAAATATTATGGCACCATGTCCGCGTGGATGGAGATACAATACGCCGGATATTATGGAGATTTGCAAACTTGGTGTAGAGACATGCTACTGGCCGTTATTTGAGGTCGTAGAAGGAAAATGGATTCTGAACTATGAGCCGAAGAAGAAACTCCCAATCGAAGATTTCTTAAGACCACAGGGAAGATTCAAACATCTTTTCAAGAAAGGCAATGAGTATCTGTTAGAGGCTTTCCAGAAAGAAGTAGACAGAAGATGGGAAGAACTTCAGTTCAGATGCTCCAGATAAGGATGTGATATAAAATATATTTGACAGATTTGTGAAATACATTTATACTGGAGAGGAACAATCAAATAGAACCGGGGAGCTTATGTGATAGGCTGAGAGGAAGTTTAAAACTTCGACCCATATACCTGATTTGGATAATGCCAACGTAGGAACGCAAGGAATATGCTATGAGCGGAAGATACTTTGGTATCTTCCGTTTTTGTTATTAACAGGTATAAAAGATTGAGAGTGAACAAGAGTTCATGAAGGGGCGCACCACCGCGGGTACGTTTCTTTGTGAACTCTTTTTTTCTAAGATTAAAAGGAGGTGTAGTGAAATGATCACAGTAAATGGAAAAGAGATTCAGATGAAACAGTCAATATCTGTTGCTGCTTATCTAGAAAACGCAGGATATCAGATGAAAAGGATTGCGGTAGAGTTAAATGGAGATATTCTTCCGAAATATGAATATTCCGATACGATGTTGAAAGACGGTGATCGTCTGGAAGTTGTGACATTTGTCGGAGGAGGCTAAAGCGGAAGAAAGAGTAGTCCGGGACAGAAAGAGATGAGCACAGGGATTATGACAGTTGCGTGAGGAAACCGATGAGGAAAAAGAAGTTCCGGACCAAAAAGAGATGAGCCAGGAAGTTAATGACATAAAGGAGAAAATGATGGAAGGACAGACAACAAAGACATTAACAAAAGAAGAGATCCAGGCGGCGTTGGAAGAACGTCATTCGCCGGAGATCCAGAAAAAATTATCTGCCGGACATGTGACAATTGCCGGACTTGGAGGGCTTGGATCAAATGTGGCGTATGCACTTGCAAGAATTGGTGTCGGGCATTTGCACTTGATTGATTTTGATGTAGTGGATATTACGAATCTGAACCGGCAGCAGTACTTTATGGAACATCTTGGAATGTATAAAACCGATGCGTTGAAATCGCTGCTTTTGAAAATCAATCCATATCTTGATATCCGGACAGACTGCGTGAAAGTGACAGAAGAGAATCTGATTTCTCTTTTTGAAGATGCAGGAATTGTATGCGAAGCGTTTGATAATCCAGAAGCAAAAGCAATGCTGGTAAATGGAATTCTACAGCATTTTCCGAAAAAGAAACTGGTATCGGCAACCGGAATGGCAGGCTATGGGAGCAGTAATACAATTCGCACAGAACATCTGATGAAGAACTTTTACCTGTGTGGTGACCGTGTGACAGAGCCAGGTTATGGAAATGGACTGATGGCGCCAAGAGTTGCAATCTGCGCTGCCCATGAAGCAAATATGATCACACGCTTGCTTCTTGGTGAGGAAGAGATATAAATCAAAAAATAATAAGAAAAGAGGACAAACATATGAGTACAAAAGACACATGGAGTCTGGGAGGACACACATTTACATCCAGATTTATTTTAGGATCAGGAAAATTTTTACTGGATCTTGTAAAAGCATGCATTGAAAAAGCAGATGCGCAGATCATTACACTGGCGCTTCGCCGCGCAAATGAAGGCGGACTGGCAAATATTCTGGATTATATTCCGGACAATGTAACATTACTTCCGAATACATCCGGAGCAAGAAATGCAGAAGAAGCTGTCAGAATCGCAAGATTATCAAGAGAAGTTGGATGCGGGGATTTTGTAAAAATCGAAGTTGTCCGCGACTCCAAATATTTATTGCCGGATAATTACGAAACAATA
Source organism: Dorea sp. OM07-5 (assembly GCF_003481355.1). NCBI lineage: Bacteria > Bacillati > Bacillota > Clostridia > Lachnospirales > Lachnospiraceae > Dorea > Dorea sp. OM07-5. Next base: position 158,535 of record NZ_QUKZ01000006.1, read on the forward strand.
AAAGCAACGGAAATTCTTGCAAAAGAAGGATTTGTAGTTATGCCATATATGTATCCGGATCTGAATGCGGCAAGAGCGCTGGCAGATGCCGGAGCAGCATGCATTATGCCACTTGGAGCGCCGATCGGTTCCAATAAAGGACTTGCGACGAAAGAATTTATACAGATTCTCATTGATGAAATGGATCTACCGATCATCGTGGATGCCGGAATCGGTCGCCCATCACAGGCATGCGAAGCAATGGAAATGGGCGCAGCGGCAGTGATGGCAAATACAGCAATCGCAACAGCAGGTGATGTTCCGGTCATGGCAGAAGCATTTAAGAAAGCAATCGAGGCAGGGCGCAGTGCTTATCTGTCCGGACTTGGAAGAAAAATCGAAAGAGGTGCCAGCGCATCCTCTCCGCTTACGGGATTTTTAGAGGATTAATCTTAACAAAAATTGCAAAAATACAAGAAGGTAAAAAAGATGGAAAATCAACATATCAATGAAAGTATATTAAGTGAGGAGATTCTGGAAGATCAGAAGAAAAACAGAATCGATCATATGACATATTTGCCAGGAATGGAAGATATCGGCTCAGAAGTATTGGATCAGGTTGTAGAAGCTATGCAAGCTTACGATTATGATAAATACACGGCGGCAGATGTAAAGCGGGCAATCGCACACACATCCAGAACACCAGAAGATTTTGCGGCGCTTTTATCACCTGCGGCACTTCCGTTTATAGAAGAAATTGCACAGGCAGCAAAAGACGAGACACGCAGACATTTTGGAAACAGTGTGTATATGTTTACGCCGATTTATATTGCAAATTATTGCGAGAATTATTGTATTTACTGTGGATTCAACTGTCACAATAAAATTAACCGTGCGCAGTTAAATGATCAAGAAATTGAGAAAGAAATGCAGGCAATTGCAGAAACTGGATTACAGGAAATTCTCATTCTGACTGGGGAGAGCAGAAGTAAGTCCACAGTGGAATATATCGGAAATGCATGTAGGATTGCAAGAAAATATTTCAAAGTAATCGGACTTGAAATCTATCCGGTCAATTCAGACGAATATGCATATTTACACGAATGTGGTGCAGATTATGTGACCGTATTCCAGGAAACATACAATTCTGATAAATATGAAACATTACATTTGGCAGGACATAAACGTATTTATCCATATCGTGTGAATGCACAGGAGCGTGCTTTAAAAGGTGGCATGCGTGGTGTCGGATTCGGCGCACTTTTGGGATTGGATGATTTCCGCAAAGATGCATTTGCAACCGGATATCATGCATATTTATTACAGAGAAAATATCCACATGCAGAAATTGCATTTTCCTGTCCACGGTTGCGTCCGATCATCAATAACGACCGGATCAACCCGATGGATGTGCATGAGACACAGCTGTTGCAGGTTGTTTGCGCATATCGTCTCTTTATGCCATTTGCAAGCATTACCGTATCAACAAGAGAGTGCGCACGCGTGCGAGATCATCTCGTAGGTATTGCGGCTACTAAGATTTCTGCAGGAGTCAGCACCGGAATCGGAAGCCATGTGGAAGACATCGAGGACAAAGGCGATGATCAGTTTGAAATTTCTGATGGCAGAAGTGTGAAGGAAGTTTATGATGCATTGCTGAAAAATGATTTGCAGCCGGTCATGAGTGATTATATTTATGTATAGAGAATTATAAGATATAAAGAGATTATATTTTCGTAAAGAAATAAAATGCACGAAGCGATTATATTTTATGTGTGAACAAGTAAAAGATATAAAGAGATTATAGTATGTGTAAAGAAATAAAAAATACGGATGATAGATGTACAAATGAGAAAGTGCAAGGGTTTCATGTAGTTGCAGTGACAAACCGTACATTAAGCAAGAGACCATATTTAGAACAGATCCGAAAAATTTGTGAATGGGGACCGGATGCCATAATTTTGCGGGAAAAAGATCTGACCGAAAAAGAATATAAAGATCTTGCAGAGAAAGTGCTGGCAATCTGCAAAGAGTATCAGGTTCCATGTATTTTGCATACATTCTATCAAGTGGCGATGGAATTGCCGTGTGACGGCCTTCATTTGCCACTGCCATTGTTACGGGAAGTGACGGCTGGGAAAAGTGCATCTGGGCGGTGGAGAGAAAAATTTGCGAAACTTGGCACTTCTGTACATTCTGTAGAAGAGGCCATAGAAGCAGAAAAACTCGGTGCAACCTACATAACAGCAGGGCACATTTACGCTACAGACTGCAAAAAAGGGCTGCCGCCGAGAGGCTTGCTCTTTTTACGAGAAGTCTGTGAAGCTGTAGATATTTCTGTATATGGAATCGGTGGAATAAAATTCCACATGGACCAGTGGATAGAATTGGGAAAATGTGGAGCAATTGGTGGGTGTATCATGTCTGGCATGATGAAAATGTAAAAAACCGCAAAAGGGGACGGGGATTTTCTAGAAAATCCCCGTCCCCTTTTGCGGTTGCACCTGTCCCTTTTTAGAAAATCCCCGTCCCCTTTTCTAACCTGCTAAATGCATCAGGTTGATTAAAAGGATCCAACTAAGTCCGTAATAGGATACGACGGCAACAAGGTCGTTGACGGTTGTAATAAGTGGCCCGGATGCGACAGCCGGATCGACATGTATTTTCTTGAAGAAGAGAGGAATACATGTGCCAACGGCGCCGGAAATAACCATTGCCAATAACAGTGAAGCACCGATACAGCCGGAGACTGCATAGGCGAACAGGAAACTCTTTCCTTTGAAAAGTGCAATATACAATCCAATTAATACAAAGGACAGAACACCAAGGATAAAACCATTGGAAAATGCAATTTTCATTTCTTTTAATACAAGTTCAAATTTTTGTTTTCCGGTTAATGACTCGTCCATGAGGACACGAATCGTAACAGCAAGCGATTGTGTACCGACATTTCCGGCCATATCCAAAATCAGTGACTGGAAACACATAATTAATGTAAGCTGGCTTACAACTGTTTCAAATAATCCGACAACAGAAGAAACAACCATGCCAAGACCTAACAGAACCAGAAGCCACGGAAGTCGCTTTTTAATACTCTCGCGCAATGGCTCTTTCAAATCTTCTTCAGCGGTCAATCCGGCGAACTTTGCATAGTCTTCACCCATCTCGTCATCAACCAGGTCTACCATACTCTGGGATGTGATGACACCTAGCAGTTTGTTTTCATTGTCAAGAATCGGGATAGAATCCTCGGAATAATCTTTTAACTTTTCAATACAATCATCAATCAGTTCATTTCCATATACATAAGGATAAGACGTTACGATCAAGTCTTCCAACGGCTGATCCTGTCTTGCGATGATCAGATCTTTCAGATCCATAGCACCATAAAAAGTCTGTTTGTCTGTCACCATAAATATAGTAGAAATATTATCATTTTTTGCCGCCTGGTCAATAAGGCTGCTCATTGCCTGCTTGACCGTGAGATTTTCACGGATCATGATGCAGTTGGTTGTCATTTTGCTACCGATTTCTTCCTCGTCGAAAGAAGCAATAACGGCGATGTCTTTTCTGGCATCATCATCCATCAGTTCGATAAAAAGATTCTTTTTGTCTTTTGGAACCATCTGCAAAACATCTACAACGGCATCTGTTTCCATTGCAGACAAAATTAATGCCGCTTTTTTGACATCAATTTCATTCAAATATTCTGCTGCTTCTTTTTCATCGGTGTGTTCAAAGATATCAGAAAGCATATCCAGGTCGAGAATACGACAAAGTTTGACACGCTCTTTTATGGTCAGTTCCGGAAAAACTTCTGCGAGATCATTCTCGTGGTAGTCTTCCAGTTTGTTTCGCATAATCCCCGGAGAGGTGTTGCTCCGGATGATTTTTAGAATCTCCGGTGTGTAATTCTGTGTTTTATTTTCCATTTTTACCTCCAAGTTGCTGTGTGATTTTCAGTTGTTTAAATATCCTTAAGAAATGAATTTGTGCTGTCTTAAGAAATGAAAATCAGGGCATGGAAAATAGAATCAAAAATTATAGAAAACAACAGCATCGACTGTTGCTTGTTTCCGATTCTATATTCTTACTTCGCCCGTGACTATCACAACCGTCCATGCTGTTCACCTGCCTTTAAAATAATTTTAGAAATGATTGTTGGAATTATTGCGAAAATTGCAAAATCTCCCGTAGAATATTATAGCCTTTTCGATAATGAGGCGCAAGTGCTTTTATATGTAATAAAGTAAATTTACATCGTTTTAACAGAAATACATTTGTCAAAACACCAAAAAAACAAACAAAAAAGTGAGAAAATGTGAATTATGATTGACGGAAAATGTGGAAAGTAGTATTATGTTCCTATAAACCTACTGAAAGAATATGTTATAAAAATGGAGGGCATTAAGAAATGGCAAGAGTAGCATTTACAAATGAAAAAGAAGCTACAGGAAAAGAACTGGAAGCTTATCTTGAGTTAAAGAATCAGGGAAAATTAACAAATATGAAAGAAGCACTGCTTCAGGATTATGCAACATATGACGCATTTATGGGATGGTATACATCATGGAACAGACTGGTTGAAATTATTGGACAGCGTGCAGCAATTGTTTATGCACATTCTGTATCATCAACAAACGGATGCCTTCTGTGCTCCTTATTCTTCGTAAGCGATTTAGCAGAGATCGGAATTGATCCATCTAACTTTGAACCAACTGAGAAAGAAGCACTTCTGAAGAGTCTTGCAGAGCAGATCGTTAAGAACCCTACAAAAGTATCTGACGAGACATTTACAGAGTTAAAGAAATATTACACTGACAAAGAGATCGTAGTTATTGTTGGATTTGCATGCCAGATGATGGCAACAAATAATTTCAACTCTGTATTACAGATCGATGTTGATCAGAGACTGATCCCAATCCAGGACAAGTTCGAGCCTGCAACATGGAGAGATGCTATTAAATAAGTTTCGCAGGAAAATAGTAAGGGAACGAAAAAGACTTCATTTTTGGGCGTGCCCAGGGTGAAGTCTTTTGTTTTGTTCGCCAAATACGGATCCTTGTGCAAGCACAAATCTGTACTTGGCTCATCGTATACACAGAGATAAGATATGCTCTCGAGAATCTTGCTCTGATTAGCGGTCGTTAAATGCTGTCATGCAAATAGGATGCATTTGCTTCGTTGCAATAACAAAAGAACTCTTGATTACTCAAGAGTTCTTATCGCTAGTGCGGAGAAAGGGACTTGAACCCTCACAGGATTAACTCCCACTAGAACCTGAATCTAGCGCGTCTGCCATTCCGCCATCTCCGCTCGCTGACAAAAAGTATAATATCACATTCTGGCAGATAATGCAAATGTTTTTTTGTATTATTTGAAAAAATATGAAAATTTTTATTTGCACTCAATTGCAAAACGAAAGTCCATACTTTTTATCCCATGCTTAATGGACTTCAATTCCATTGACTTCCAGATGTTCATCAATCGGAATAACGAGACATTTCCGCCCGTCAATTTCTCGGGTTTCAACGAGATCAGACCGCTCCGGGTTTACTTTCAGAACAATATCCGGAGTTTCAATCTGGAAAGTCTTTGTGCTTGCAATATTGGCGGCAAGTAATGTCTGTTTTTCGCCGACCACTTCCTCAAACTCCTCATCGAAAGTTTCGAGATGTTCCTGGGAAGCGCCGCTTCTGGCAAGAAGATTCTTCATTTCCGGTTTGCCGAGTTCTAGCGGTTCCGGTGTTTCTTTGGCTTCTTCGATCATTTCATTCAGATTATCGTGAATATTTCTTACAACTTCATAATCACAATCTTCCCCCAGTGTGTCACTGATGATCGTTTGGAAAGATGCTTTCTGATCTTTTGCGGTAAGTGGGATCTGGCTTCCGAGAACATTTTCAATGAAGTCCGGCTGCAGCTCTTCTGGTTTCTTGGAGTAATACAGAACTCCGTGAAGATCACTTGCGCGGTCATTAAATGCCGGGAAGAGGAAACCTTTGACAGGTAATTCCACAAACCAGTCGCGGATACGGTCTTCAATATTGTTCGTCTCTGCATTGTATGTAAGTCCCGCTTTGGTAAGATTTACTGGACAGATACTGCACATGATATGTTCATATACAGTATCGGAAGCATCGAACATCTCCAGACCGTCTGAAGATTTGCCCGGCACATCATAGACCGCATGGATCAGTATGATGTAATAATTTTCCGGGTAAATATAATTTTCAATGACCTTATCGTAAAATTCCTCAACCAGAAGGTCATCGGTAAGCTTGCTGTCACGGAGCTTTAAGAGAAATTCCTGCGTTCCCCCCGGCATCTCCTGCTCTGTCGGAAATTCCATGTTCATCAGATTTTTCCCAAGTGTTCCGGATAACGTATGTTTGAAAATATCAAAATATTTGAGGGCTTCTTCTTCCGGCATGGAAAGAAAAGCCTTTTTCAGTTCTGTCTTTTTTTCTTTCTCGTGATCCACATAGCAGCCGCAAATACGTGTAATTGCACAGTTTTCCGGCGTGAACTGCTTGCGGATTTCCAGTACTTCTTTCTTGTTCATAGGTCATACACTCCCTTTTTCAGACTGACTTCAATGTTAGCATATCATGACTTTGTTTACAAGTTTGCAGTGTCAAAATAGATGAATACAGGAGTGGAAAGTGCGGTGGAAATTATGTGATTTTTATAACAAAAAAGAGAAAGAAAATAAGTAGAACGGCGTACAGAAAAAGATTGTAAAGAGAGGTGAGAAAACGTATAATAAGAAGTAGATATGTGTCAAAAAATAGAAAAGAGAGGGTAAAAAAATGGGAAATATCTTTGACATTTTAGGACCGGTTATGATCGGTCCATCAAGCTCCCACACAGCAGGTGCAGCGCGTATCGGTCTTATTGCAAGACAATTGTTCGGGAGACAGCCAGAGAAAGCTACAGTATATCTGCATGGCTCATTTGCTGCAACGGGGAAAGGACACGGAACGGACAAAGCACTGATCGCAGGATTATTGGGGATGCTGCCAGACGATATGCGGATTCCGGTAAGCTTTGATGTAGCAAAAGAAGAAGGCATGGAATTTACAATTGAGAACAAGGACATTAAAGGTGCACACCCGAATACAGCACAGATTGTGATGGAAGCAGAAGGTGTTCCGACGATGAAGATGCAGGCACATTCCATCGGTGGTGGTCGTATCAAAGTCTGCAAGCTGGATGGAATAGACGTGAATTTCAGCGGTGAGACATGCACTTTGATTATTCGAAATATAGATGAACCTGGACGGATCATGGATGTATCAGCAGCACTTTCCAAAGCGGAGATTAATATTGCGACAATGCAGGTATTTCGCGATAAACGTGGAGGCTGTGCGGTAATGGTTGTTGAGACAGATCAGGTGATTCCGAAGGAAGCAATCGAAGATCTGGAGAGTAAGCCGGGAATTATCCGGGTAAAATTCCTGGATCCGAACGGAGTAGAGTAAGAATAGTAAAAGGAGATAGAAGCGTATGTCATATCAATCAATGGAAGAAGCGCAGCTACGCTGCAAAAAAGATGGCATTCCATTCTGGAAGGCTGTACAGATAGAAGATGCAAATGAAAGAGGAGTTACACTGGAGAACTCCTGGAAACAGATGACAGGTATGTGGCAGTCTATGCTGGAAAACCTGGATGCCTATGAAGAGAATCTGGTTTCACAAAGTGGAATGGTCGGAAAAGACGGCGGTCAGATGGATGCCTACAGAGAGAATGAGAAACCGTTATGTGGCGATTTTATGGCAAAAGTTATGGCAAATGCATTGAAAATGGGCTGTAATAATGCATGCATGAAGAGAATAGTAGCAGCACCGACTGCTGGAGCATGTGGTGTACTTCCGGCAGTTCTTGTTACTTATTACAGAGAGTATCAGGTGCCGGAGGAAACGATGATAGAAGCATTATATGTAGCAGCAGGTCTGGGACAGATCATAGCCAACAGAGCATATCTTGCAGGTGCATCAGGTGGATGTCAGGCTGAGATCGGTTCCGGCTCCGGAATGGCAGCAGGTGCAATCTGTCATGTACGTGGTGGCAACAGTGAAGTGATCGCCAATGCATGTGCAATGGCGCTTAAGAATCTGATGGGACTGGTATGCGATCCGGTAGCGGGACTGGTAGAAGTCCCATGTGTGAAGAGAAATGTCGGAGGTGCAGTGAATGCACTGGCAGCTGCAGATATGGCGCTGGCTGGAATTACAAGTAAGATCCCGATCGATCAGGTGATTGATGCAATGAAAGATGTTGGAGATAAGATGGATGTTACTCTTCGTGAGACGGGTATCGGTGGTGTCGCAGGCACACCGGCAGGACAGGCTGTTGCAGAAAAACTGGGTATGTAATACATCATTCCAAGATTACAGATGATTAGTGATGGCAGCAAGAAGGAGCAGACAGAATGACAAAAAAACAAAGAGCACTTGAAGTAATAGAACGTTTGAAAAAGAGATATCCGGATGCGGACTGTACATTGGACTATGATCAGGCATGGAAGCTACTGGTAAGTGTGAGACTTGCCGCACAGTGTACGGATGCCAGAGTGAATATAGTCGTTGAAACATTGTATGATAAGTATCCGACGGTGAAAGCGCTGGCACAGGCTTCACCGGAAGAGATTGAAGAAATTGTCAGACCATGCGGACTTGGCAAAAGTAAGGCAAGAGATATCAGCGCTTGCATGAAGATTCTGGATGAACAATACGACGGAAATGTACCGGATGATTTTCAAGCGCTTCTGAAACTTCCAGGTGTTGGGCGTAAAAGCGCAAACCTGATTATGGGAGATGTGTTTGGAAAACCTGCGATCGTTACAGATACACACTGTATCCGGCTGTCTAACCGGATCGGACTGGTAGATGGAATCAAAGATCCGAAGAAAGTAGAGATGGAACTATGGAAGATCATCCCTCCGGAAGAAGGAAGTGAGCTCTGCCATCGTCTTGTATATCACGGAAGAGAAGTCTGTACAGCACGGACAACGCCACACTGTGACAGATGCTGTCTGGCAGATATCTGTAAAAAAGTGGGAGTCTGAAGTGTTATGTCGTTTTTGAAGAATGTCAGTGACAGATTCTTCATATATAGCTAAAAGTCAGACTATAAATGTAGTAATAAAAAACAGCACGGTAATATCTGAAAATGAGGGAATTCCTCAGAAAGATATTGCGGTGCTGTTTTTGTATTGCCCTAATATCCGGAGAAAACTGTCAGCGGCAGGCTTTGTAGCTCACTTTAGCATTGCCCGACAGAAACAACAGGTCTTAAGAGTTCATATTTTTCAAGGTTTCCATTAATTCAAGATCGCTGCTTTTTAATTTTACGTTAGTACAGTAGTTTTTTCCTTCTGGTGTAGTTACATTTATTTCAATAATAGTTCCTTCTACAAGAGCATCCTGTGATACGGCATTCAAAAACAATGGGAATTTTGGATGATTCCGGCGAAATGTTTCCATGGCATTTTTCATTTTTGATAACATGGTAATCTGATTGAAATTCATAGATGTTCTGTCTCCTTTTCTATTTGCTTTTACGATTATAACGAAGAATGGACAGATAGTCAAAAGATATTTTGTGATAATATTTTAAAGTATGTTATGATAAAACTAAGAAACTATTCACAGAATCTTTAGATTTGCAGATGGAAAAATGTGCTAAGATGATATAGAAGATTGGGGAGAATTGTAGGAGTATACAGTACGGAACAATTCGTATGGCATTTTTAATCCTAACATAAAATAAAAGGAGGCAGGGACTAAATGAAAAGAAAAAAGCCCGCCGGTTGGAAATATAAAAAAGAAAGACAGAATTACTATAAAAATAAAGGCTATAAGGACGAACCTTTTGATGAAGGAATAACAGAAACATTTACAAAAACAGGTGTTAGAAAGAGAACTACAGACCGTTACGAGCCGGATTATGAGATCGGGCTTTCAGCGGCACAGGTGGCTAAGCACAGAGCAGATGGCTGGTCGAATATAGCGGTAGATCCGCCGTCAAAGACAACAGGAGAAATAATACATGAGAATGTATTTACTTATTTTAACCTGATTTTTCTCGTACTGGCAATTTTACTTTGCCTTGTCGGAGCGTTCAGAGATCTGACATTTCTTCCGGTTATTATTTTTAATACATTGATCGGTATCATACAGGAAGTCCGCGCAAAAAGAGTACTGGATAATCTGAATATGTTAAATGCACCGCATGCCAGTGTGGTAAGAGACGGTAAGATATCCAGAGTAGATGCACAGGAGCTTGTTCTGGATGATATTGTAATTTTTAAAGCGGGAAATCAGATACCGGCAGATGCGATTGTTGTGGCAGGCGAGGTGCAGGTCAATGAGTCGTTGCTTACCGGAGAATCGGATGAGATTACGAAGCAAAAAGGAGACTCACTGATGTCGGGAAGCTTTGTTGTGGCAGGTCAGTGTCATGCAAGACTGGATGCAGTTGGTGCTGATTCGTATATTTCAAAACTGACTCTGGAAGCAAAGCAGATGCAACAGGGTGAACAGTCGGAGATGATCCGTTCTCTTGACAAACTGGTCAAATTTGTCGGAATTGCGTTGATCCCGATTGGAATTGTTTTATTTGTGCAGAGCTTCTTTATGAACCATGATCCGTTCCGGTCAAGTATTACATCTATGGTAGCAGCTGTGATCGGTATGATCCCGGAAGGTTTATACTTGCTTGCAAGTGTTGCGCTGGCAGTAAGTTCCATGAGACTTGCCAGCAAGAAAGTATTGCTGCATGACATGAAGAGTATCGAGACACTTGCGCGTGTAGATGTATTATGCGTCGATAAGACAGGAACGATTACCGAACCATCTATGTGTGTGAAGCAACTGGTAGCAGTTACAGCAGATGAAAAAGATAATGAAGAAAAAGAAGAAACCGAAGAAAAAGAAATCGGTGAGAAAAAGTCAGCAGGAAAACCAGATGAAAAAGAGCTCCGTACGTTAATTGGAGATTTTGCAAAAGCCATGAGCAATGATAATGCAACAATGGCGGCACTGAAAGAGTATTTCCAGGATAGAAACGGACGAAACGTGGTGAAGGTATTTCCTTTTACATCCGCAGTGAAATACAGTGCAGTGTGTTTGAAGGAAAAGGATGGCACAGAGAATAATTATGTACTTGGCGCACCGGAACTGGTGCTTCGGAAAGATTATGACCAGTGCAGGGATGAGGTCCAGAAATATGCCGGCAAAGGATATCGTGTGCTATTGTTTGGTAAATACGAAGGAGAACTGGACGGAGAACGTCTGAGAGATAAGGTGATTCCTTACGGCTATATTCTTCTGGCAAATCCAATCCGTCAGGAGGCACCGGAAACATTTGCCTATTTTGCAGAGCAGGGAGTAGATGTGAAAGTTATTTCCGGTGATAACCCATTGACGGTTTCTGAGGTTGCAAAAGAAGCAGGAATTAAAAATGCAGATCGTTATATTGATGCGTCTACGCTTCGGACAGAAGAAGAGACAGCGGAAGCGATTGCGGAATATACTGTGTTTGGACGTGTTACACCGGCGCAGAAGCGTCAGTTTGTACAGGCTTTGAAAGCCCAGGGAAGAACCGTAGCAATGACGGGAGACGGAGTAAATGATGTACTGGCATTAAAGGATGCGGATTGTAGCGTTGCAATGGCATCCGGAAGTGACGCTGCGGTACAGGCATCACAGGTTGTGCTTCTGGAATCCAATTTTGCCTGTATGCCATCAGTTGTATTGGAAGGAAGACGTGTAGTAAATAATATCCAGAGATCAGCGAGTCTGTTCCTTGTAAAGAACATATTCTCCTTCCTGTTGTCATTGTTCTCGGTTGTATTTATGATTTCTTATCCGCTGAAACCATCACAGGTTTCGCTGATCAGTATGTTTACGATCGGAATACCGGGATTTTTCCTTGCGTTCCAGCCGAATAAAGATATTATTAAAGGACATTTTCTTACAAATGTTGTATTAAAAGCACTTCCGGCGGGGCTTACGGATGTACTTGCAGTTGGGGCACTGGTTGTGTTTGGGCAGGAATTCGGAGTTGGAGCAACGGCTATTTCGACAGCAGCAACTATGCTGCTTGCGGTTGTTGGATTTATGATATTGTACCGGATCTGTCAGCCTTTGAATCTTCTGCGCGGAATTGTGTGGATTGGGTCCATGACAGGTCTCATTCTCTGCAGTATCTTCCTGCCAAAGCTGTTTGCAATCACAGGAATGTCAGAAAAATGCATTATGTTGTTTGTGATTTTTTCCATTGCAACAGAACCGGTACTTCGTTATCTGACACTGTTAGTCAGTGGAATGCGTAATTTATATAGAAGAGTGTTTAAGAAAGAACAGAAAAATTAAGAAAAAAATAGATCGTGCCAGACAATGAGGTTGGACGCGGTCTATTTTTTATTTTAAATTATTATTAAACCTTTTGGAGTGGCATAGGAATCTCTGCCCCATCAAGTTTTTTCCAGTGGAATTCACCGTCATAGATCATATACCCATGTGCAGAATTTTCCTTTGGAATAGAGACAGATCCCGGATTCATGTAAATGAAAGTTCCATTATCCTGGTGTGCCGGAATGTGTGTGTGTCCGTTTAAAAGAATGTCACCTTTTTTTAACATCGGTGGATTCTTCGGATTGTGATGATGACCATGGGTGGCGAAAATCGTATGTCCATCCAGTTCCAGGAAACAGTAGTCGGCAAGGATCGGGAATTCCAGAACCATCTGGTCAACCTCTGTATCGCAGTTCCCACGGACACAGAGCAGATGTTCTTTCATCGGATTCAACATAGCGATACATTCCTTTGGGTTATAATCTTTCGGAAGATCGTTACGTGGTCCATGATATAAAATATCGCCAAGAAGAAGCAGACGGTCTGCTTCTTCTTTTTTATATGCTTCCAGCATTTTTTTGCAGTAATAAGCTGAACCGTGAATATCGGATGCAATCATTAATTTCATTTTGTTACCTCATCTTTTCTTAAATTCTACCCCATATTCGCATATCATGAAGCTAACGCTTTCTTTTTATGCTCATATCGAGACGGGTCATAAAGCCATAAAACCGCTCTTGTGTAAGCATATCGTGTTTTCAGACTTTTAACCCTGACATCATACCTTATTGTAACAAGCCGGGGGACAAATGAAAAGAAAAATAAAGCAGATATTCAGGTGGGGATGGAATAAATAAGTATTCAAATGGTAATTTTCTAACAATAAGAAAGATTAGCAAAAAATTAACAAATATGACTGAAAATAAACGAAATTGTATATTGAATTTGCTGAAGCAATTTGCTATTATACTCTTATACCTTTCGCGCTGGGGAAGCGCAGTTGCCCATTTCGGGAAGTGTGCAGCCAGGATATGAAGCTGCTTAAGGGGGAACTCGAAAGGACGAGAAGAAGACCACTCCACAGTGCAGGAGAGATAACTTGCAGGTGCCGTGACAGAAGGTATGGATCAGGAAAGACATAACGCACAGAAAGGAGTTAAAACTATGGGATTTTTAACAGGAAAAACAGCAATCATTACAGGAGGAGGACGCGCTGTATTAAGTGATGGAAGTTGCGGATCGATCGGATATGGTATTGCAACTGCTTATGCAAAAGAGGGCGCTAATCTTGTTATTACCGGAAGAAATGTAAAGAAGCTGGAAGATGCAAAAGAAGAATTAGAGAGATTATACGGAATTGAAGTGCTGCCGGTACAGGCAGATGTGAACGCTGGAGCAGACAATCAGGCGGCAGTTCAGAATGTAGTAAAACAGGCAGTTGACAAATTTGGAAGAATTGATGTACTGATCAACAATGCACAGGCATCTGCTTCGGGTGTAACACTTGCAGATCACACAACAGAGCAGTTTGACCTTGCAGTATATTCCGGACTTTATGCAGTATTCTATTATATGAAAGCATGCTATCCTTACCTGAAAGAGACTAAAGGTTCAGTAATCAATTTCGCTTCCGGAGCAGGATTGTTTGGTAACTATGGACAGTGTGCATATGCGGCTGCAAAAGAAGGTATCCGTGGACTTACAAGAGTTGCAGCAACAGAATGGGGAGCAGATGGAATCAATGTCAATATTGTTTGCCCGCTTGCATGGACAGCACAGTTAGAGAACTTCCAGAAAGCATATCCTGACGCATTTAAGGCAAATGTTAAGATGCCGCCGGCAGGACACTACGGAGACGTTGAGAAAGAAATCGGACGTGCATGCGTACAGCTTGCTTCTCCGGATTTTAAATATATGAATGGTGAGACAATTACATTGGAAGGTGGAATGGGACAGAGACCTTAATTGGTTGATGTGTACATACAGTTCAACCCCACCGCAGGTTTTGGAAATATCTCCTGACCGGCGGTGGGGTAATTTTTCAGGGCAATATAATTTGAATATCAAAATACTTGACAAACAAAGGAAAAGAATATATACTTTGAAAGTCAAAATAATTCGTCGGAGATAAAATGCGATGTCACGATCTGTCTTCCGGCGGAAATATACAGAGGAATGAACATGATTGGAAGAATAACAGGAACGGGTTCTTATATCCCGTCATATTGTATGGATAATAACGACATTGCAAAATTAGTGGAAACCAGTGATGAATGGATTCAGGAACGCACCGGCGTGGCAAGGCGGCACATTATCACGAATGAGACAACCGTATCAATGGCAGCAGAGGCAGGAAAGCGTGCACTGGAAAATGCAAATGTCAGACCGGAAGAAGTAGATCTGATCCTTGTATCAACAATTTCTTCGAATGTAATACTTCCGTGTGCAGCATGTGAAGTGCAGAAAGAAATAGGTGCGTTAAATGCAACTTGTTTTGATTTAAGCGCAGCATGTACCGGATTTGTACTGGCATATAATACGGCAGCAGCTTATATTGCGGCAGGAATGTATCGGACAGTACTGGTTATTGGAAGTGAGAGCCTGTCGAATCTGACAAATTGGGAAGATCGCGGGACATGCATTTTATTCGGAGACGGAGCGGGAGCGGCGGTTGTACAGGCGTATGACGCACAGAATGAGGAAATAACGACAGACAGAATGTATTTTCCGGTGACACATTCCGATGGAAAAAGCGGAAAAGCACTTACGCTAAAGAGCAGACATGATGCAAATGGTCTTACAAAAAAGATCGATAAGGAAACAGTATTTGATGAAGAGCATTTCATGCAGATGGACGGACAGGCAGTATTTAAATTTGCTGTAAAAAAAGTGCCGGAAGTCATAACGGAGACGCTCGAAAAGAACAAATTAAAGAAAGAAAACATCGCATGCTATATTTTGCACCAGGCAAATCGAAGAATCATTGAAGCGGTTGCCAGGAGACTGGATGAACCGATAGAAAAATTCCCAATGAATCTTAAGGAGTATGGCAATACATCTTCTGCCAGTATCCCGATTTTGCTGGACGAATGTAACCGTAAAGGGAAATTAAAGAGTGGCAGTAAAATTGTACTTGCCGGCTTTGGCGCAGGACTGACATGGGGTGCGACAATCATTCAGTGGTCACAGCATTTGGAATAATCATTCAGTGCAGTTTCGGCAGGCGACCGTATAAGGTCGAAATATCACAGAGATATAAAGGGCTGGAAAATTCCACCTTTATATAAAACGCCGGGAGAACATGACATCAAAGAGAAGACTGCTTAGAAGATCTCCCAGCAGTATTTATAAGAACAGAAAAATAATGAAGATGAAGGAGAACAGACATATGTTAGAGAAAATTAAAGCGTTAGTAGCAGAAAACCTTGGAGTGGAAGAAAGCAAAATTACAGAGAACTCTTCTTTCAAAGAAGATCTGGGAGCGGATTCTCTTGACCTTTTTGAGATGGTCATGGGACTGGAAGAGGAATTTGAAATTGAAATCCCGACAGAAGATCTGGAACAGATCGTAACAGTTGGAGATGTTGTGAAATATATCGAAGCACATAAATAAAACAAGTGGCACAAAGTACAAATAAGTAAGTGAGGTTGAACTATGCAGACAGAAGTAACCAGATTATTAGAAATCGAATATCCGATTATTCAGGGCGGTATGGCATGGGTGGCAGAATACCATCTGGCGGCTGGCGTTTCAAATGCCGGAGGTCTTGGTATCATAGGTGCTGCATCTGCTCCGGCTGACTGGGTAAGAGAGCAGGTCAGAGAAGCAAAGAAGCTGACTGACAAGCCATTTGGAGTCAATATTATGCTGATGAGTCCATATGCAGATGAAGTAGCCAGAGTGATTGTTGAAGAAGGCGTAAAAGTTGTGACAACAGGAGCGGGCAGTCCTGAAAAATATATGAAAATGTGGAAAGAAGCCGGCGTGAAGGTCATTCCGGTGGTTGCTTCTGTCGCACTTGCGAAGAGAATGGAACGCTGCGGTGCAGATGCAGTCGTAGCAGAAGGATGCGAAGCCGGCGGACATATCGGAGAAAATACAACGATGGTACTTGTCCCGCAGATCGCAGATGCGGTGAAGATTCCGGTGATCGCAGCCGGAGGGATCGCAGATGGAAGAGGAATTGCAGCAGCATTCATGCTGGGCGCAGAAGGTGTACAGATGGGGACGCATTTCGTAGTCACAGATGAGTCGCAGGTACACGATAATTACAAAGAGCGGATTATCAAAGCGAAGGATATTGATTCTCGTGTGACAGGAAGAACGACCGGACATCCGGTGCGAGCACTTCGCAATGATATGACAAAGAAATATATAGAATTGGAAAATAAGGGTGCAGGCTTCGAAGAACTGGAACATCTGACACTTGGAGGTTTAAGAAAAGCAGTTGTAGACGGAGATGTGAAAAATGGAAGTGTCATGGCAGGCCAGATTGCAGGAATGGTAAAAGAAAGAATGTCCTGTCAGGCATTGATCCAGAAACTGGTGAAAGAGACCGATGAATTGATCGGAGGGAAAGGATTTTATGAGTAAAACAGCATTTATCTTTCCAGGACAGGGAGCGCAGAAAGCCGGAATGGGAGCTGATTTTTATGAAAACAGCGAACTGGCGGCGAAGATTTACGATGAAGCAGCAGAACATCTGGGAATAGATATGAAGGCGCTTTGCTTTGAAAAAAATGAGAAGCTTGACGTTACAGAATATACACAGGCGGCAATGGTGACAACATGCCTTGCTATGGAGAGAGTATTGGAAAATGCAGGTGTAAAACCGGATGTAACAGCCGGTCTGAGCCTGGGAGAATATACAGCCATTGCTGTGGCTGGCGGAATGACAGATCAGGATGCCATCCGTTTAGTCAGAAAAAGAGGAATACTGATGCAGAATACGGTGCCGGCGGGCGAAGGAGCCATGTGTGCAGTGATGGCGCTGGATGCGCAGAAGATTGAAAATGTCATTGCAGACATTTCCGGTGTAACGGTCGCAAATTATAACTGTCCGGGACAGATTGTTATTACGGGCGAAAAAAACAGTGTAGAAAAAGCAGCGGAGAAATTAAAAGAAGCAGGTGCAAAACGGACCATTCTTTTAAATGTAAGCGGACCATTTCATTCGCCGATGCTGAAACCGGCAGGTGAAGAGCTGGAAAAAGAATTAGAACAGACAGAATTACATCCGCTTGCCATTCCGTACTATACAAATGTAACTGCGAAAAAAGTAGAGGACATCAGAGAAACAAAGGCACTGTTAAAGGAACAGGTAAGTGCACCGGTCCGCTGGATGCAGAGTGTAGAGCAGATGATCGCCGATGGTGTCGATACATTTGTGGAGATCGGTCCGGGAAGAACGCTGGCAGGATTTCTTCGTAAGATCAACCGGGATGTTGCCGTATACAATGTAGCGGCATGGGAAGATGTTGATAAAGTTGCAGAAATGCTTTCCGGAAAATAACAGAAAAAATTGGAACAGGTTTATACAAAAAAACAGACAGAAAAATTTGAAACAGGTTCATATAAAACAGGCAGAAAGCGAGGATATATATGCTGGAAGGAAAAGTGGCGGTTGTCACAGGCGCATCCCGCGGAATCGGGAAAGCAATTGCGTTAAAACTGGCATCCCAGGGAGCAAAAGTTGTGATCAATTACAACGGTTCAGAAGAAAAAGCGAAAGAAGTGCAGACGCAGATTGAAACAGAAGGCGGAAAAGCAGTGATTTACCGGTGTGATGTTTCAGATTATGGTGCATGTCAGACATTTATACAGGATGTAATAAAGACAGAAGGAAGTATGGATATTCTTGTAAACAATGCAGGAATTACAAGAGATGGCCTGCTGATGAAAATGTCAGAAGAAGATTTTGACAGGGTGATCGATACAAATTTAAAAGGTGCTTTTCACACGATCCGGTTTGCGGCACGTCAGATGTTGAAACAGAGAAGTGGAAGGATCATTAACATGGCATCCGTTGTAGGCGTGACAGGAAATGCCGGACAGGCAAATTATGCTGCATCGAAAGCAGGCGTGATCGGACTGACAAAAGCGACAGCAAGAGAACTGGCATCCAGAGGAATCACAGTCAATGCAGTTGCACCGGGATTTATTGAGACGGACATGACAGCAGTGCTCCCGGAAAAAGTAAAAGAAGCATCAGTATCGCAGATTCCACTTGGGAAATTCGGTTCGCCGGAGCAGGTAGCATCTGCAGTCGCATTTCTTGCGTCCTCTGATGCAGCTTATATTACCGGACAAGTGCTCCATGTGGACGGCGGCATGGTGATGTAAGCAGGAAGAAAAAAAGCATGGCAGTGATTACAGACGTGATAAAGATACAAGTGTGTAATGGCATAAAGGAGAAAAGGATTTGAAGAGACGAGTAGTAGTGACCGGACTTGGCGCAGTAACTCCGATTGGAAATACGGTGGAAGAGTTCTGGATGGGAATTAAAGAAGGAAAAGTCGGGATCGGAGAGATTACGAAATTCGATACCACAGATTATAAAGTGAAGATCGCAGCTGAAGTGAAAGATTTCGTAGCAAAAGAGCGGATGGATTTTAAAGCTGCAAAGCGAATGGAACCATTTTCCCAGTATGCAGTGGCAGCTGCAAAAGAGGCATGTGAGGATGCAGGATTTGATATTACAAAAGAAGATCCGTTCCGTGCAGGTGTGATCATTGGTTCCGGAATCGGAAGCCTGCAGGAAGTAGAGAAAGAATACGATAAAATCAAAACCCGCGGACCGGGACGTGTGAATCCGTTAATGGTGCCACTGATGATTTCCAATATGGCAGCAGGAAATGTTTCGATTCAGCTTGGATTCCGCGGAAAATGTACGAATGTTGTGACTGCATGTGCATCTGGGACAAACTGTATCGGTGATGCATTCCGCGCAATCCAGTACGGCGATGCAGATGTTATGGTGGCAGGTGGAACAGAGAGTTGTATCTGTCCGACCGGAGTAGCAGGATTTACAAGTCTGACAGCATTGTCTACATCAACAGATCCAATGCGCGCATCCATTCCGTTTGACAAAAACAGGGATGGATTCGTACTTGGTGAAGGCGCGGGAGTGGTGTTCTTGGAGGAACTGGAACATGCCAAAAAACGAGGCGCGAAGATTTATGCGGAAATCGCAGGATATGGAGCAACCGGAGATGCCTACCACATTACTTCACCGGCAGAAGACGGAAGCGGTGCGGCCAAAGCGATGGAACTTGCAATGGAAGAAGGAAATGTAACGCCGGAGCAGATTGATTATATCAATGCACACGGGACAAGTACACATCACAATGATCTGTTTGAAACACGCGCAATTAAGCTGGCACTTGGAGATGAAGCAGCTAAAAATGTAGTGGTAAATTCGACCAAATCTATGATCGGACATTTATTAGGAGCAGCAGGTGGCGTAGAGTGTGTCGTCTGTGTGAAAACGATACAGGATGGATTTATCCATCAGACAGTGGGAACTACCGAGACAGATGAAGAGTGTGATCTGGATTATGCAGTGGGTGCGCCGGTAGAGAAAGACGTAAATTATGTGCTGACCAATTCACTGGGATTTGGTGGACATAATGCAACACTGTTGTTGAAACGTTATGAAGGATAATACTGGAAAGCGAGAGAATAACATGGAATTTCAGAATCTGATTACATTGATTGAGTCCGTGTCAGCATCTGGTCTGACCGAACTGAAATATGAAGAAAATGGTGTGAAGATAAAACTCAGTAAAAAAGAAAGAAAAGTGCAGACGATCCAGGTATCAGAGGCACTGACATCTGAAACGGTAGCTCTTACGGCAGGCAGAAATGAAAAGGATATTCAAAGTACCGGTACAGGCAAAGAAAATGTAAATGAAGAAAACGTGCCGGCGGGAAAAGTAGTTGCATCCCCGCTTGTCGGAACTTTTTATGTAGCACCTGCGGAAGATGCGGAAGCATTTGTACAAATCGGAGATACGGTGAAAAAAGGACAGACGCTGGCGATCGTAGAAGCGATGAAACTGATGAATGAGATTGAGAGTGACTACGATGGAACAGTTGCGGAAGTTCTGGTAGAGAACGGAGCACCGGTAGAATACGGACAGCCATTATTCCGCATTATTTAGGAAAAAGAGTCTCACAGGAGGAACAGATGAAACATTTAGATATAGCAGAAATTCAGGAAATTATTCCACACAGACATCCATTTTTACTTCTGGATTACATTGAAGATTATGAGCCGGGCGAATATGCCATTGGATATAAATGTGTAACTTACAGGGAAGACTTTTTCGCCGGACATTTCCCGGGACAGCCGGTCATGCCGGGAGTATTGCAGATTGAAGCTCTGGCACAGGCAGGTGCGGTTGCGATTTTGAGTGTACCGGAAAATAAAGGAAAGATTGCATTTTTCGGCGGAATAAATAAATGTAAATTCCGCGGAAAGGTACTGCCGGGTGACAAATTAAAATTAGAGACACGGATCATTAAAAAGAAAGGTCCGGTAGGTGTCGGAGAGGCAGTTGCAAGTGTAGACGGTAAAGTTGTTGCAAGTGCAGAATTGACATTTATGATTGGATAGGTGAGCATGTATGATTAAGAAAATTCTGATCGCAAACCGCGGGGAGATCGCAGTTCGCATCATTCGTGCGTGCCGGGAAATGGGAATTGAAACGGTTGCGGTGTATTCAGAAGCAGATAAAGAAGCATTACATACAAAACTTGCAGATGAAGCAGTCTGCATCGGTCCGGCTCCGTCGAAAGACAGTTATCTGAGCATGGACCGCATTATCAGCGCAACTATTATAACCGGTGCAGATGCCATTCATCCGGGATTTGGTTTTTTATCCGAGAATAGTAAATTTGCAAAATTATGTGAAGACTGTGGCATTACATTTATCGGTCCGGATTCCGATGTAATCTCGAGACTGGGAAATAAGCAGGAAGCAAGAAATACAATGACAGCGGCTGGTGTACCGGTGATTCCGGGAAGTACAGAAGCAATTTATGATGTAGAGACAGGCGCAAAAACAGCTGCCGAAATCGGTTATCCGGTCATTGTCAAGGCAGCACTTGGCGGTGGCGGAAAAGGAATGCGTGTTGCAGATACGCCGGAAGAGTTTGAAAATGCATTTCAGACAGCGCAGAAAGAAACAGAGATGGCATTTGGGGATAACACAATGTATATCGAACATTTTGTGGAAAATCCCAGACACATTGAATTTCAGATCCTTGCTGACAAATATGGAAATGTCATTCATCTGGGAGAACGAGATTGCTCTATTCAGAGAAATCATCAGAAAATGATCGAGGAATCGCCGTCGATTGCACTTAACAGCAAATTGCGGGAAAAGATGGGATATGCGGCAGTTACGGCGGCAAAAGCAGCCGGATATGAGAATGCCGGAACGATTGAATTTCTGCTGGAGAAAAACGGGAATTTTTATTTTATGGAAATGAATACCCGTATCCAGGTGGAACATCCGGTGACTGAATGGGTTACAGGGATTGACCTGGTCAAGGAGCAGATTCGGATCGCATCAGGGGAAAAACTTTCTTATAAACAGGAAGATGTTCACTTAAGCGGCCATGCAATTGAATGCCGGATCAATGCAGAAAATCCGGAAAAAGGCTTCCGTCCGTCTCCGGGTACAATTACGGATATGTATCTTCCGGGAGGCAAAGGAATCCGCATCGATTCAGCAATTTACAGCGGATATACGATTCCACCATATTATGATTCCATGGTTGCCAAGCTGGTCGTATGGGCAAAAAACAGAAAAGAAGCCATTCGGAAAATGCAGAGTGCACTGGGGGAAATTATTATCGAAGGAATTGATACAAATGTAGATTACCAGTATGAGATTCTGCATCATCCGGATTATTTAAAAGGCAATATTGACATTGGGTTTATTGAAAATATGCAGGTGAAAGCACAGTAACACAAAGCATAAAGATAGAGATAATAAAGGTGACATTTTATGAAACTGGACAATATGTTTAAAAAGACCAGGCAGATTTCTGGAAGAAAAAATTATATTCATCTGGGTGGCAGAAAACCGGAAGTGCCGGAAGGATTATTGCGCAAATGCAACAAATGCGGCGGTGCAATCATAGCGGAAGATGTAAAAAGAGAGTATTTTATCTGCCCGAAATGCGGAGGGTATTTCCGTGTGCATGCATACCGCAGGATAGAAATGATCGCAGATGAAAATTCCTTTGAAGAGTGGGATATGGATCTTCAGACAGAGAATCCGCTTGATTATAAAGGCTATGAAGAAAAAATTGAAAAACTGCAGGAAAAGACAGGACTTAGGGAAGCCGTTGTAACAGGAAAAGCAACGATTCTTGGAGAACCCGCCGTACTGGCAGTCTGCGATGGCAGATTTATGATGGCAAGTATGGGAGAAATTGTCGGAGAAAAAATTACAAGAGCAGTAGAACGCGCCACAAGGCAGGAATTGCCGGTTATTATATTTGCATGTTCCGGAGGCGCCAGAATGCAGGAAGGAATCGTGTCCCTTATGCAAATGGCGAAGACATCCGCAGCATTGAAGCGTCACAGCGATGCGGGACTTTTATACATCAGTGTCCTGACAGATCCAACAACCGGTGGTGTAACTGCAAGTTTTGCAATGCTGGGAGATATTATACTGGCAGAACCAAAGGCACTGATCGGCTTTGCAGGGCCGCGTGTGATTGAGCAGACAATCGGACAGAAACTGCCAAAAGGTTTCCAACGTTCGGAATTTCTGCTGGAGCATGGATTTATTGACCAGATCGTAGAACGTCCAAAGATGCGGGAAACATTAGGCAGAATTCTGGAATTTCACGGGAAAGTGCAGACTGACATAGAAGATACAATAGATAAGACGGCAGGGGAGACAGCAAGTCAGACAGGAGATCAGGCGGTAGACCGGGCAACAGATAAGATAGTAAGTAAGACGACGGTTCATACAGCGGATGAGATAAAGAGTAAGGACTCAGAAGATATCGTAGATAAGACACAGACTCAGAAGATAAATGCATGGGACCGTGTCCTTCTGTCCCGTAGGAAAAACCGTCCGGTTGGCAGTGACTACATACGGATGCTGTTCCAGGACTTCACAGAATTTCACGGAGACCGTCTCTATGGAGATGATCCGGCAATCATTGGCGGGATCGCATATTTTAAAGAGCGACCGGTGACTGTGATCGCACAGGAAAAAGGAACGAACACCAAAGAAAATATTATGCGCAATTTTGCTATGCCATCCCCGGAAGGCTACAGGAAAGCATTGCGTCTTATGAAACAGGCAGAAAAATTCCACCGTCCGGTAATCTGTTTTGTAGATACACCGGGAGCATTTTGTGGACTGGAAGCAGAAGAACGTGGACAGGGAGAAGCAATTGCGAGAAATTTATATGAACTTTCCGGTTTAAAAACGCCGGTACTCTCAATTGTGATCGGTGAAGGTGGAAGTGGCGGAGCACTTGCGCTGGCAGTCGCAGATGAAGTGTGGATGCTGGAAAATTCCATTTATTCGATTCTTTCACCGGAAGGATTTGCAAGCATTTTGTGGAAAGACAGCACGAAAGCAAAAGAAGCGGCAAAAGTGATGAAGCTGACAGCAGATGATTTGAAGCAAATGGGCGTGATTGAATGTGTGCTGGAAGAGCCGGAACAATATACGGTACAGACGATGAAACCGGTTGCAGATCAGCTCCGGGGAAAAGTAGAGGCGTTTATAGAAAATTATGAGCAAATGCCGGAGCAAAAACTGACAGAACACAGATATCAGCGTTTCCGTAAGATGTAAGGAAACACAGATATTTGCACATTAAGGAGCAAAATATGGACTATAAACCATTAAAAACAGGAAATTTGACAGCAAAAGTTCCAGTGATACAAGGTGGAATGGGAATCGGGATCAGCCTTGGAAATCTTGCCGGAACTGTTGCAAAAGTGGGCGGCATAGGGATTATCTCTGCCGCCCAGATTGGTTTTAAAGAAGCGGATTTTGATCAGAATCCGGAAAAAGCCAATTTAAGAACGATTCAGAAAGAATACGAGAAAGCGAGAAAGATTGCGCCGGACGGCGTGATTGGTTTTAATATCATGGTAGCAATGCGCCACTATGAAAAATATGTAGAAGCGGCGATACAGGCAGGTGCAGATCTTATTATTTCCGGGGCAGGACTTCCGATGGATCTGCCGAAAATAGCAGGAGCAAGTCAGGTGAAACTTGCGCCGATCGTTTCGTCAGAAAAATCCGCACGTGTGATTTTCAGATATTGGGAGAAAAAATATAAACGGCAGCCAGATCTGGTAGTAATAGAAGGACCGCTCGCAGGTGGACACCTCGGATTTTCTGTGGAAGAATTGGAAATGTATGAAGCAGAATGTGGAAATCTGTGCCATGGTTCTATAAATAGCGGATCTGAAAATCGAGGGAAAAAGAAATATGAAGATGAAGTCAGAAAGATTCTGGAAACAGTGAAGATTTACGAAGAAAAATGCGATCATGAAATTCCGGTTGTACTCGCCGGCGGTATAGATGATGCGTCAAAAGTGAAAGAAGCATTTGCACTTGGAGTGGACGGCGTACAGGTTGCAACAAGGTTTGTGACAACGAAAGAATGTGATGCGGATATTCGTTATAAACAGGCATATCTGGATGCAAAGAAAGAAGATATTGTAATTGTGAAAAGCCCGGTGGGCATGCCGGGGCGGGCAATATTAAATACATTTCAGAAAAAGGTGCGTGCCGGTGAGAAAATCCCACACAGTCCATGTCACGGATGTCTGCACAAATGCAATCCTGCAGAAATTCCGTATTGTATTACAGATGCGTTGATCCATGCTGCTAAAGGAGAAGTGGAAGATGCACTTTTATTTTGTGGTGCAAATGCATATAAGGCGACGAAAATAGAAACGGTTGAAGAGGTGATACAAGATTTGTTTAAGGCTTGATTCTGCCTGGAGTGATGGATATAATAAAAGTATGAGAAGTTGCCTGAATGAAGGCAGCCAAGGAATGGCACGGGAGGAAAGTGCCAGGGAATGAAGAGGGATAAAACATGGAAGATGCTTACAAGGTGATCAATGACACGTTAGTTTCGCTGATCAATGAGATATGGCGCTTAGAGGAAAAAGCCATCATTACCGAAGAATTTAAAGATATTTCGAACAACGATATGCATGTTATTGAGGCAATCGGACTTGGAGAAGGTGGCAATATGTCTTCGATAGCCAGAAAGCTAAATGTAACGGTCGGAACATTAACGACAGCAATGAACAGCCTTGTGAACAAAAAGTACGTGACCAGACAGCGCAGCGAAAAAGACAGAAGAGTTGTATTTGTGAAATTGACAGAGCGTGGAGAACGTGCTTACCACCACCATGCAGATTATCACAGACAGATGACAGAGGCAATTTTGGACAAATTGGATGAAAAAGAATTGCCGGTACTCATCAAGACATTGGATGCATTGTCAGAATTTTTTAACGGATACAGCGAAGAGCCGGAGAATAAATAATCTCACGGCATGAATTGCTTTGCGCCAGGAGTAATTTCACAGTGTGAAATGCTTTCAGGCAGAAGTAATGAACGAGAGCGTATATATGAGAATAAAACATTCACGAGAACAGGCAGGAAGAAAGAGGCAGAATACAGGCATGATAAAAGGCGTAATTTTTGACATGGACGGCACCATGTTTGATACGGAGCGATTATCCAGCTATTGTTGGAAGAGAACAGGAGAGAATCTTGGAATTAATGTAACAGACGAATTGATGAATGACTGCAGAGGGAAGAACCCTGCAGTCATTCGTAGATTATATATGGAAGCATTTGGAGAGACATTCAACTATGACGCTGCAAGAGCTGCCAAGCATGTAATTTTTAATGAGATTATAGCCGGAGATGGTGTGCCGGTCAAAAAGGGATTAGAGGAATTGCTTGGTTATCTTGAAAAACAAGAAATTAAAAAAGCAGTGGCAACATCCACAGAAAAGAAACGTGCAAGCAAACTTTTGCAGGATGCGGGCGTGTATGAGAAAATGGACGCATTTGTTTATGGTGATGAGATTAAAGAAAGCAAACCGGATCCGGAGATTTTCCGTGTAGCGGCAGAGAAAATCGGATGTAAGCCAGAAGAATGTCTTGTATTAGAAGACAGTGAAGCAGGACTTCGCGCAGGAATCGCACTTGGCGGTGCAGTTATTTATATTCCGGATATTGCAATTGTGCCGGAACAAGTGACAGCGAAAGTGACAGAAACACTTGCAGATCTGGGGAAAGTGATTGGGTGGCTGGAAGCACATAGATGTAATACAAAATGATATCGGTAGTATATGGATATCTTGTGAAAAAGACAAATCAGGAGGTGCATGATTATGCAGGAACAGTGGAAAGAACAGATTACACAGTTGCAGAAAATGATTGATGATTCAGACCGTATTGTATTTTTCGGAGGCGCCGGCGTTTCGACGGAAAGTAACATTCCGGATTTCCGGAGCGCAGATGGATTGTATCATCAGAATTATAAGTATACACCGGAGCAGATTGTAAGCCACAGTTTTTTTATGCATAACCCGGAAGGATTCTATGAATTTTACAAAGAAAAGATGATGTATCTGAACGCGAAACCGAATGCAGCACATAAGAAAATCGTAGAACTGGAAGCAGCAGGAAAGCTGACTGCTGTGATCACACAGAATATTGACGGACTTCATCAGGCAGCAGGAAGTAAGAATGTACTGGAACTGCACGGAAGTATACACCGTAATTACTGTATGGAATGTGGCAGATTTTATGATGCAGCATATGTGAAAAATGCGGAGGGGATTCCGCATTGCGAGTGTGGCGGAATGATCAAACCGGATGTGGTCCTTTATGAAGAAGGACTGGATCCGGAAGTAATCCAGAAAAGCATTCGTGCGATCAGTGAAGCTGATATGCTCATTATCGGCGGTACATCTCTGGTTGTATATCCGGCAGCCGGATTTATCGATTATTTCCATGGTAAACACCTGGTTGTGATCAATAAAAGCGAGACAGCGAGATCTGTCGGAGCAGATCTTACCATTGCAGCTCCGATCGGGGAGATCATGGATGCGGTTGTTGTGTAAACTCATTATATATAAATGAATATAGGTAAATAAAAGTAAAGAAAAAAAGACGGTGGTTTGCAGAATAGTACGAAATGCAACCGATCGTCTTTTTTATTTTATTAAAAGTAGTTGTGATACTCAATCTTTTCATAGATAAATATAGAATTACAATGTACTGTATTAAGATAATCCAGGCTGACATCAAATAAATCAACGACATAGATAATCTTTCTGGAAGTTAACATTTTAACCCTTGCCTCATTTTATTTCATATGCTAAAATACAACCGTTATATTTTGAAAAACATAACGAAACTTATAATAAATATATTCATAAAACGATTTTATTAAATGGATTTTTCGGAGAAACACTACTATGAAAGACACGAACACGATAAACAACTGCATCCATCCAAAGATCCGCCTGCGTTTTGACACGCAGGAAAAGTTCTTCGGACCGGGCGTGTGTGAACTTCTGGAATTGATTGATGAGACCGGTTCTGTGCAAAAAGCGTGTACACGGATGGAACTTTCTTATTCCAAGGGGAGCAAGATGTTAAAAAAACTGGATCAGGTGATTGGTATATCTATAGTAGAACGCTGGACAGGTGGCGCAGGCGGCGGAGGCGCAAGGCTGACAGAAGCCGGTAAAAAGCTGGTCAAAACTTATCGTAAGATGGAAACAGAAGTGCAAAAAGCCGCTGAAGATGCCTTTTATAAGTATTACGGCGAAGATTTTCGGAATGCGATCACAATAAATAGCTCAATCACAGAAGAAAGCGTTATTAGTCTGGAAAAAGCAATCATAGACATACAGACAGGAGGAACTACAGATGAAGCTGATTAAAACGGAAGATGCAGTCGGACATGTATTGTGCCACGATATCACACAGATTATCAAAGGCGTGACGAAGGACGCAGTATTCCGCAAAGGTCATATTGTGACAGAAGAAGATATCCCGGTTCTGTTATCTGTTGGAAAAGAGAATCTCTATGTCTGGGAAAAGGAAGAAGGCATGCTGCATGAAAATGATGCGGCAGAGATCTTACGCCAGATCTGCCAGGGAGAACATATGCATCCATCAGATGTCAAAGAAGGGAAAATTGAACTGATTGCGGATATAGATGGTGTATTGAAGATTGAACGGGAGAAATTACGGAAAGTCAATAGTCTTGGCGAGATAATGATCGCCAGCAGACACGGCGATTTTCCAGTAAAAAAAGGCGATAAATTAGCCGGAACAAGAGTAATCCCATTGGTGATTAGTGAAGAAAAAATGCAGCAGGCAAAAAATGTGACAGCAGGAGGAGTAATTTTCAACATCCTTCCTTATAAAAAGAAGAAAGCAGGTATTGTTACAACTGGAAGTGAAGTCTATTATCACAGGATCAAGGATACATTTACGCCGGTGATTGAAGAAAAACTGGCTGAATATGATATAGAGATTGGTGGACACGAGATTTGCAATGATGATCCGCAGATGATTGAAAATGCAATTCGTAGCTTATTAGCAGATGGATGTAACATGATTGTCTGTACCGGTGGAATGAGCGTAGATCCGGATGACCGGACTCCGTATGCAATCCGGCAGGTGACAGGCGAGATTGTAAGTTACGGCGCACCGGTTCTCCCGGGAGCCATGTTCCTGCTTGCATATTATAAAGAAGAAGGAAAAGAAGTAATTCCAGTCTTAGGACTTCCGGGATGTGTCATGTATTCTAAACGAACGATTTTCGATCTTGTACTTCCGAGATTGACTGTCGGTGAAATATTAACAGCAGAAGATTTGAATACACTTGGAGAAGGTGGTTTATGCCTGAATTGCCCGGAATGCACCTTCCCGAATTGCGGCTTCGGTAAAGGAGGCACCCGGTAATGGTAGATGTAAAAAGCAGAGCGACTGACATGTGGGCATTATTCGAGGCAATCGATCAGTGTGAACCGGATGTGGAAAAACAGGTACTTACAAGCTTGCAAACAGAATATCTGGGTGAGAAGTGTCTTGTGGCAGATCATAAAATTGTATGGGAATCGGATGCACAAGAACGCTATGCCAGATATTTTGGAGAACATCCGGAAGAACTTCATAAGCTGGATATAAGTGGAAAGGTACAGCTCTCTGATGAACAAGTATTTTGTGATACATTAGGCAATGAAAAGAAACTTGTCATTTGCGGTGGCGGACATGTTTCCATTCCGGTAATCCGTATGGGGCGGATGATCGGCTGTCATGTGATTGTTTTGGAAGACCGACCGAAATTTGCGAATGCGGCGAGAAAAGCAGGAGCAGATGAAGTATACTGCGAAACATTTGCGAATGGTCTGCAGAGAATCGACGGAGATGCAGACACTTATTTCGTCATTGTGACAAGAGGACATCGCTATGATGAAGAGTGCCTGGAGCAGATTACAAAGAAAAGACATGCATACATTGGAATGATCGGAAGCCGCAGACGCATTGCGATGGTAAAAGAACACTTACTGGAAAAAGGCTGCGATCAGGCTGTGCTGGATGAAATCTATTCACCGATCGGATTAAATATCGGGGCAGAGACACCGGAAGAAATCGGTGTTGCGATCATTGCAGAGATCATAGAAGTAAAAAATAAGAAGAAACGCACCTACGGCTATTCCAAAGAAATCCGTAAGGCGATAGAAAATGATACAGATTATGGACAGAAAGTCTTAGCAACAATTATAGATAGAAAAGGTTCTGCGCCACAGGGCGTTGGTGTGAAGATGCTGATCTGCGAAAACGGAACCTGTGTTGGCACGATTGGTGGAGGCTGTATGGAAGCCGGAGTTGTGCAGAAAGCAAGACTGCTGATGTCAAAAGCCCGGACATTAACTACTACACAGCCGCAAAGTGGGAAGGACGAAACAGACACAGCCAGCATTTGTTCTGTAGATTTGCAAAATGCAGACGCAGGTGAAGAAGGCATGGTGTGCGGGGGCTCTGTAAAAGTATTGCTAGAACTTCTTGAGGAGTAAGAATGTAAAACAATCATTTATAGACAGCCTTCCCAGAGAACAAAGAGAACAAGAAGGAAGAGAGCAAGGAGCGAGATAGAAGAAATGAAGGATTTATGTGGCAGAGAGATCAATTATATGCGTATTTCAATTACCGACCGGTGCAATTTGCGCTGCCAATATTGTATGCCGGACGGAATAGAGCTCTGCCCTATGAAAGATCTTCTGACTTATGAAGAGATTGTAAGTGTCTGTCAGGAAGCAGTTTCACTTGGCATTCATAAATTCAAAATTACCGGTGGTGAACCGCTTGTGCGAAGAGGCTGTGCAGATCTGATCCGGATGATTTATGAGATTTCAGGTACAGAGGAAGTCACACTTACAACAAATGGTGTGCTGCTTGAAAAATATTTACCGGAACTTTGGAATGCCGGTCTTCGGAGTGTCAACATCAGTCTGGACACATTAGATCAGAAAGTTTATACAGAGATTACCGGATTTCCAATGTTGGATCAGGTGCTGCAGTCGTTGAAAGCTGCAATGAAGATGGGAATGCATGTGAAGACCAACACGATTTTACAAAGAGGGCGAAATGAATCTTCATGGAAGGATTTACTGATTCTGGCGAAAGATATTCCTGTCGATGTCCGGTTTCTGGAACTCATGCCAATCGGAGAAGGAAAAGAAGGAGAAACGATTTCCAATACAACGCTGTTTCAGAAAATAAAAGAAATCTATCCGGATATAAAACCGGATGAAAGAAAACACGGAAATGGACCGGCAATCTATTATAAAATTCCTGGGTTTGAAGGAAGTATAGGATTTATCAGTGCAATACATGGTGGGTTCTGCGATTCCTGTAACCGATTGCGCATGACATCTACAGGCGAATTAAAACCATGTCTCTGTTATGATGAAACGATATCTGTGCGTGACGTAGCAAGATGCGGTGATTCGGAAAAAATCAGAGAAAATATAAAGCATGCAATACAAATAAAACCGAAAAAACATTGTTTTTCAGAGATTGAAAAAGTGTCGGAAAAGAAAAAAATGGCACAGATCGGAGGGTAAATCTATGGGAAAAATTGTCGGAATCTGTACCAGTGAAAAAAGAGGTACAGTCAAAAAAGAACAAAAAGAAGTGAATTTAATAGAAGGTTGGGGGCTGGAAGAAGATGCCCACGGTGGCAACTGGCACAGGCAGGTCAGCCTTCTTTCTTATGAAAAAATACAGAAATTCAGAGAAAAAGGTGCGGATGTAGCACTGGGAGCATTTGGCGAAAACTTGATCATTGAAGGATATGATTTTCGAGATCTTCCTGTTGGGACCAGATTTCGGATCGGAGATGCGATTCTGGAAATGACGCAGATTGGGAAGAACTGCCACAGCCACTGCGAGATCTATAAACGGATGGGTGACTGCATCATGCCGAGAGAAGGTGTATTTGCTGAAGTAGTAAAAGGCGGACACATAAAAGTCGGAGATGAAGTAGAGAAGTTACCGCTGGATGAAAATCGTCCATTTACTGCAGCAGTCATTACGTTGAGCGATAAAGGCTCACGGGGAGAAAGAGAAGATAAGAGCGGTCCGGAGGCGGTAAGCCTTGCTGAAGAGGCTGGATATATCGTAAAAGAAAGCCTGCTTCTGCCGGATGAAAAAGAAGCATTAAAAAAAGAACTGAAAAGACTTGCCGATCAAAGGCAGATCAATGTTGTATTTACAACCGGCGGCACCGGATTCTCAGAAAGAGATGTAACGCCGGAGGCAACCATCGAGGTCTGCAATCGAATGGCAAATGGAATTGCAGAAGCAATTCGTAATTATTCTATGACGATTACACCGAGGGCAATGTTCAGCAGGGGAGTATCGGGAATCAGGGGGAAAACTCTGATCATTAATTTGCCGGGAAGCCCCAAAGCAGTAAAGGAAGCACTGAAATTTCTGCTGCCACACCTGGAACATGGACTTGAAGTACTCCGTGGGACAAGCCGCGAATGTGCACGGGTATAGCATAATAAGTTCAGCAAAGCTCATATTATTTATTACCTATGGGTGTAAACTTTCAAAGATTAGATTATAAATTTATAAGAAGAGATTTTTCTTAATTATCAACATCTAATCAAAAGGAGAAGACAAATGAAAAAAAGAATTTTAGCAGCAGTGCTGGCGGCTGTTATGGTATTTTCCTTAGCAGGCTGTGCGGGAAACAAAAACGAGAGCAAGGATTCAAAAAAGGAATCCGGGAAAAAGACAGAGATCCAGGTATTTATTGCGGCAAGTCTGAATACAGTCATGACAGAACTTGCAAAAGAATATCAGAAAGATCACCCGGATGTAAAAATCACTTATAATGCTGACAGTTCAGGAACACTTCTGACACAGATTGAAGAAGGGTATGAGTGTGATTTATTCTTCTCAGCAGCACAGAAACAGATGGATCAGCTTGAAGAGGACAGATTGGTTGTAGACGGTACAAGAAAAAATGTAGTAAACAATCAGGTCATTGTTGTAACAAGAAAAGACAGCAAAACAAAAGTAAAAGGTCTGGAAACATTAAAAGACGCTAAAAGTATTGCATTAGCAGGCGGCAGTGTTCCGGTTGGTAAATATACAAGAGCGGCCCTGATATCTATTGGTAAGCTGAAAAAAGTGGAAGATCCGGCAACGATTACAACAGAAGAAGTTTCCAAAGCGCTTGGCGATGTGGAAATCAGTGAACAGGATAATGTCAGTAAAGTCCTTTCCGCAGTAGTAGAAGGATCCTGCGAAGTCGGAACCACTTACTATTCAGATACATATGGATACGAAAAAGATCTGGATATCCTGGAAAAAGTAAGCTATGATCTGACAGGGGATGTTATTTATCCAATCGCAGAAGTGAAAAATGATGAAGCTGACAAAGCACAGAAAGCGGCAGCAGAAGACTTCTTAAAATTCGTAACATCGGATCAGTCAAAGAAAGTATTTGACTCTTATTACTTTGACACAAATGTAAAATAAACATGAAATAGATAGAAAACAGATACAGGCTATGCGGGAAGCATAGTCTGTTTTAGAAATAACGGACATAACAAATGATTAAAAAAACACAGGAGGAATGAAAAAATGGCAGAAATTATACGAAATCTGGACTGGAGCCCACTTTATATTTCCATGAAAACAGGTATAGCAGCTACGATTTTCTCTTTTTTTCTTGGCATCTATGCGGCGAGAAAAGTGGTAAAGGCAGGACCTAAGATGAAAGCTATTCTGGATGGTTTTCTGACACTGCCGATGGTACTTCCCCCGACAGTAGCAGGATTTTTCCTTTTGTTGATTTTCAGCAGAAGACGACCTTTTGGGATTTTTTTGTTTGAACAGTTCCACATTAAAGTCGTGCAGACATGGCTTGGCTGTATTATAGCAGCAACAGTTATTGCATTTCCTCTTATGTACCGGAATGCAAGAGCGGCGTTTGAACAGATTGATGTTAACCTGATTCATGCCGGACGCACACTTGGAATGAGTGAGATTACTATTTTCTGGAAAGTAGTAGTTCCGGCAGCAGGTCCGGGAATTCTGTCAGGAACAATCCTTACATTTGCCAGGGCTCTGGGAGAATATGGCGCAACATCCATGCTGGCAGGTAACATTCCGGGAAAAACAGGAACGATTTCACAGAGGATTGCCATGGTTATCCAGGATGGAGACTATGCGACGGCAGGTGTCTGGGTTGCAATCGTAATTTTTATTGCATTTCTGATTATTGTGTTGATGAATCTGGTTTCAAACCGGGGAATGCGTCAGGTGAAACGCTGGTAATAATACCTATTTTTCTATAACAGAAGTGGCACGGAAAAAAAAGATGTGTTACAATGAAATATAACGAAAATTTGGAGGTGCGTGTAAATGGCAGTAAAAGTAGAAGTAAAACTGGATGTCCCATCGGTGACAGACTTTACGATACATCATATTTGTTCCGGTAAGATCGGAATATTCCGGAATGTCCTTGGAGTACTGAACGTAGCACTGGCAGTGGCATTTCTTGTAAAACAGCAGATCGCACTGGCAGTTGTATTTGCGTTGTTTGCAGCGTTTATTCTGGGCGGATTGAAGATGATCATCCGCAACCGTGTAACAAAACAGATGGAACATTCCAATCGTCTGAGTATGCCGGTGACTTATGAATTTTCAGAGAAAGGAATCCTGACAACAACAGAATCAGACAGTGGAATGGCATCGTGGGATGCATTTAAGCGTGCAGTGACAACGAAGAAAATATTGATCTTATACAGTAATTCCGGGCAGGCAATTATTCTTCCATTAAACCAGATTGAAGCGGAATACAAAGAAATCGCAGACTTGATTTATGAAAATATGCCGGCACCGGCGGTTCGTGTGCAAAGATAACAGAGAGGACAATATCCATGATAATAGAGACAAACAGTGAGAAAGAAACCTATGCGTTCGGTTTAGAACTTGGTAAGAAAGCACATGCCGGACAGGTATATACGCTGGTCGGTGATCTTGGCGTTGGCAAGACTGTTTTTACAAAAGGTCTGGCAAGAGGTCTGGATATACTGGAGCCGGTAAGCAGTCCGACATTTACAATTGTACAGGTATATGAGGAAGGGCGTTTGCCGTTCTATCATTTTGATGTGTA
Source organism: Dorea sp. OM07-5 (assembly GCF_003481355.1). Lineage (NCBI taxonomy): Bacteria > Bacillati > Bacillota > Clostridia > Lachnospirales > Lachnospiraceae > Dorea > Dorea sp. OM07-5. The sequence goes on from NZ_QUKZ01000006.1 coordinate 193,621, forward strand.
CCGGATTGGAGATGTCGAAGAGATGGACGAGATTGGCTATGAAGATTATATATATGGTGACGGGGTGAGCCTGATCGAGTGGGCGAACCTGATCGAAGAGATCTTACCGGAACATTATACAGAGATTAAGATAGAAAAAGATCTGGAAAAAGGATTTGATTATCGGAGGATTAGTATATGCGAATATTAGCACTGGACAGCTCCGGCCTTGTAGCAGGAGTTGCGGTTCTGGAATCAGAAAATGAAAAGAAAGATGCGCAGACGATTGCCGAATATACTGTGAATTATAAGAAGACACATTCTCAGACTCTTCTTCCGATGCTGGATGAGATTGTGAAAATGACAGAATTAGACCTGGATACGATCGATGCAATTGCAATCGCGAGCGGACCTGGCTCATTTACCGGACTTCGTATCGGTTCAGCAACTGCAAAAGGACTGGGACTTGCACTTAAGAAGCCGTTGGTAGAAGTGCCGACACTGGAAGGACTGGCATACAATCTCTGCGGTACAGAAGGACTGATCTGTCCAATCATGGATGCGAGAAGAGGGCAGGTCTATACAGGTATTTATGCATGTGCAGATAATGAACTTAAAGTTATGGAAGAACAGATGGCAGTTCCGATAGAAGAACTGGCAGAAAAATTAAAAAAATACAATCAGAAAGTAACATTTTTGGGAGATGGTGTACCGGTTTTCAGAGAACATCTGGAAAATGAACTGCTCGCAGATATGAAGATTCAGTTTGCGCCTGCTCACCTGAACCGACAGCGTGCGGCAGCAGTAGGTGCACTTGGCATGAATTATTATAGAGAAGGCAGAACAGTCACAGCAATGGAACACCGTCCGGATTACCTGCGTGTATCACAGGCAGAACGAGAACGTGCAGAACGCGAGAAAAAGGAAAAATCCGGTCAGTAGATTTTGATTGATGAGGTTTCGCAGATGAAGCAGCAAATAGAAGTCCGGATTTTTGATCCGCAGGATGTATTAGGAGCAACAAATCAGTCAGTATCAGAGATACTGGCAATTGAAAAATGTACATTTCCGGATCCGTGGAGCTCAGGCAGTATAGAAGAGGCACTGAAGGCACCGGGATATCGAAATACAGGGGCATGGATAGAAGGAAAACTGGCAGGATATTTATTTTGCTCTTATGTGCTGGATGAGACGGAGATTGTCAAAATCGCAGTTGCACCAAAGTTTCAGAGGCGGGGAATCGCTACAGCACTTATGAATGAATTTACAGAGTGGTGTAAAGCGTCGGGAATCCACAGATGGATGCTGGATGTACGTGCCGGAAATGACTGTGCGGCAGCACTTTATCGGTCTTTTGGGTTTACAGAGGACGGAGTGCGTAAAAATTACTATACAGATCCGGTGGAAGATGCGGTTCTGATGAGCCGGCAGATACCATAATTGTCAGCAGTTTCCACTAGGAATCTGCAAAATGAAAGAATATAATGTAGGCGTAACAAAGAGAAAAAATGTGACAGACACATGCAGGAGGAACGTATGCGCCATTACAGAACACAAAAAATAGAGATAAAAAAATTAGATGAGATTATTTGCAACTGTTGCGGAAAGAAAATTTCGGTAATAAACGAAGTCCCACAGGAAGATATCGTGGAAGTGGAGAAGCACTGGGGGTATTTTTCGAAGAAAGACGGACAGAAAGACGCGTTTGATCTTTGTGAGGACTGCTATGACAGGATCGTATCTGGATTTTCGATACCTGTAACGTGCGACAGTTAAGAAAAAGAGAAGAAACAGAGGTAAAGTAAAAATATGTTAGATGTATGTTTGTTAGGAACAGGAGGAATGATGCCGTTGCCGTACCGGTGGCTTACGTCACTAATGGTGAGATATAATGGCAGCAGCCTGCTGATCGACTGCGGAGAAGGAACGCAAATTGCAATTAAAGAAAAAGGCTGGAGTTTCAAACCGATTGATGTGATCTGTTTTACACATTATCATGGAGATCATATCAGTGGATTACCGGGACTTCTCCTTACAATGGGAAATGCAGACCGGACGGAACCATTGACATTGGTTGGCCCAAAAGGGCTGGAACGTGTTGTCAATGCACTGCGTGTGATCGCGCCGGAGCTTCCGTTTCCTATCAAATATATAGAAATCAAAGATCAGGAGCAGACACTTGAGATGAATGGATACCGACTGAAGGCGTTCCGTGTAAATCACAATGTAACATGCTATGGCTATACGATGGAAATAGATCGTGCCGGCAAATTCGATGTGGAACGCGCCAATGCAAATGCAATTCCAAAGCAGTTCTGGGGAATCCTGCAAAAAGGTGAGACTGTAGAAGATGCAGAGCATGTATATACTCCGGATATGGTATTAGGACCGGCAAGAAAAGGTCTGAAACTGACATATTGTACCGATACAAGACCGGTAGATGCTATCCGCAAGAATGCCATGCATTCGGATCTGTTTATCTGCGAAGGTATGTATGGTGAAAAAGATAAGCAGAAAAAAGCAAAAGAATATAAGCATATGACATTTTATGAGGCGGCAAAGCTGGCAAAAGATGCAGAAGTAGCAGAAATGTGGCTGACGCATTACAGTCCATCACTCAGTAAGCCGGAAGAATATATGGATGAAGTGAGAGAGATTTTCCCGAATGCGATTGCAGCAAAAGACAGGCGTTCGGTGGAACTTGTATTTTCGGATTAGAATGTGAATAACAAACAGAGAAAAGAAAGGTAAAACAATGAGTGAAGAAAAAGATATATTAATACTGGCAATTGAAAGTTCCTGTGATGAGACAGCAGCAGCGGTTGTGAAAAATGGCAGGGAAGTGCTGTCCAATGTGATTTCTTCGCAGATTGCACTTCATACCTTATATGGAGGTGTTGTTCCGGAAATCGCATCCAGAAAACATATTGAGAAGATTAATCAGGTAATAGAAGAAGCATTAAAAGAAGCTGAAGTAACACTGGAAGATATAGATGCAATCGGAGTAACCTACGGTCCAGGATTGGTTGGGGCGCTTCTTGTCGGTGTTGCCGAAGCGAAGGCAATCGCATATGCTGCGAAGAAACCACTGGTCGGAGTGCATCATATTGAAGGACATATTGCAGCAAATTTTATTGAACACAAAGATCTGGAACCGCCGTTTTTCTCCCTTGTTGTGTCCGGAGGACATACCCATCTGGTACGCGTAAAAGATTACGGCAAATTTGACATTATCGGACGTACAAGAGACGATGCGGCAGGAGAGGCTTTTGATAAAGTAGCCAGAGCAATCGGGCTCGGTTATCCGGGAGGACCAAAGATTGACAAGGTATCAAAAGAAGGAAATCCAGAGGCAATTGCATTTCCACGTGCACATGTAGAAGATTCACCATATGATTTCAGCTTCAGTGGAGTGAAATCTGCTGTGTTGAATTATATTAATGGCTGTCAGATGAAGGGAATCGAATACAATCAGGCGGATATTGCAGCATCTTTCCAGAAAGCTGTTACAGATGTACTTGTCGCAAATGCCATGCATGCGGTAGGAGAATATCATGTGGATAAATTTGCAATTGCAGGAGGCGTGGCATCAAACAGTGCACTGCGTGCTGCAATGAAGAAAGCATGTGAAGAAAAAGGTGTACAGTTCTACTATCCGTCGCCAATCTACTGTACGGATAATGCAGCAATGATCGGCGTGGCTGCATATTATGAATATATAAATGGAACAAGGCACGGTTGGGATCTGAATGCAGTCCCGAACTTGAAGTTAGGTGAAAGATAATGGGAATCAGACAGAAGAAACACTGTACGGCAATCGTCTTGTCGGCAGGACGTGGAAAACGTATGCATGCTTCTGTAGAGAAGCAGTATATAGAACTTTATAAAAGACCGGTCATCTATTATACACTGGAGATTTTTCAGTCATCATCTATTATAGATGATATTGTTCTTGTAGTAGGAAAGGGACAGGAAGAAGAAGTTTACGAAAAAATTGTACGAAAATATCATTTTTCAAAAGTAAAGGCGGTCGTAGAAGGCGGCGCAGAGCGTTATGCATCCGTCTGGAATGGTCTGCAGGCAATTGCAGATGGAAGAATCGGCGAAGAGAGCAAGACCGGCTATGTATTTATTCATGATGGAGCAAGACCGTTTGTGACAGAAAATATCTTAAGAAGAGGGTATGATACAGTGTGCAAATGTCGTGCTTGTGTAGCTGGCATGCCAAGCAAAGATACCATTAAAATCGTAGACGACAAGACATATTCGACAGCAACACCGGAACGTAAATATGTCTGGGCAGTCCAGACACCACAGATATTTGAAACAGAATTGATTACAGATGCATATTCCAAACTTATGGGAAAACACGCTGTACAGGTGACGGATGATGCAATGGTTTTGGAACAGATGCTTAAGATGCCGGTAAAGTTATTTGAAGGTTCCTATGAAAATATAAAAATAACGACACCGGAAGATCTGGACATTGCAAAAATGTTTCTGCTGGAACGTCGCAGACAGGGATGAGATCTGAATTAAAGAGGCTTTGCAGGCGGTGTTTAACTACGGGAAAGTACAGGGATACAAAAAAATAAAAAAATATGAAAAAAGATATTGACGAAGCGGCATGAAGTGTGCTAGAATACAACATGTCGCTGATACAGAAGCGATAAACAAGTGAATATATGGAGAGGTATCGAAGTGGTCATAACGAGGCGGTCTTGAAAACCGTTTGTCCGAGAGGGCGCGTGGGTTCGAATCCCACCCTCTCCGCTTTAAAACTACTAGTCTGTGCGACGGTAGTTTTTTATATGTCTTGTGATATGTAAAGCTGTAGATCAGTATTTTGGAGAAATACCCAAGAGGCTGAAGGGGCTCCCCTGGAAAGGGAGTAGGTCGTTAATAGCGGCGCGAGGGTTCAAATCCCTCTTTCTCCGTTTGCTCGAAGTTCTAATGCGGAAGCGATTGAGAATGAGAGCGGATGCATCTGTTAAAAGGATGTAAAAAAGATTTAAAAAAATGAAAAAAGTTCTTGACAAAATGTACTAAGAAATGCTATTATAAACAAGCTGATTCGTACATGAGCAGCAAGAAAAGATAAGAACCTTGATAATTAAACAATAGACAACAACCCTG
>NZ_QUKZ01000060.1:0-597 GCF_003481355.1 Dorea sp. OM07-5
GATGATTTCGATAGTGTTGAGGATATTTTGCGTAGAATAACTGCGCATTTTAAGAAAGGCTATATTATAAGCAAGTAAAGGCGGTGAAAACAAATGATAGACATCTTACATTCATACCCAACATGGGTAGTAATTATATCCACATACATTATAGTAGATTTATTATATCTATTTATATTTAGCAAGTATCTAAAGAAAACGAACGGAACAATTGCTAATAAAAAAATATTTTGGACAAAATGTGTAATTACTAATATATGCTCAGCATTTTTACTCCCCGTATTAATGTCTTCAGTATACATTTTTGGTTATATTGATATTTTGAATGATAAACTAATGAATCTTTGGTATATAAATATAGAATATCCAATTGAAAGCTACTACATATATTTCAAAGCTGTTACATTTGTGTGGGTTCTTATAGGATTTGTAATTACTATATTTGTTATTTACCGGATTGCCAGACGCTGGATATTTAATAAACTAAATATAGAAAAAGTATTGATTAAAAAATATGCATTGACATTTGCTATTGTAACAGCACCGTGGATGCTGTTGTGTCCTGAATTTGTAACAAAAGTTGAAGTCCTTTGGTGT
>NZ_QUKZ01000061.1:0-556 GCF_003481355.1 Dorea sp. OM07-5
GAAAAATATTACCTGAACCAGAAACAAATGGAGCAGCTCTTATTCAAATCCGGGCAGGAAGTCAGGGTAAAAGAGTCTACAGTCCCAAAGGACTAAGCTGTACCCTGACATCACAGGCAGGTGGAATGGGCGGCAAGACAGGATTATATGATGTAGGTGTTCCAATAAAAGAGAATACAAAGCTCTGCTACAAACTTGCAAGAGAAGGGGACAGCATCGATCTGGGCTATGCGAATCTTAACAGCAGGAGAGGAAGAGTCGGACACCAGATCGCACATACCCTGACAACAGGTGTTCAACAGGGAACGCTGCATTTTGTCGATCTTTCACCGCCGCCGGTGGTAACGGAAGAATGCAGAAGCCTGAACACCAGACAATGCGGTGTCCACAAATATAAAGGAGAATGTTCCGGTGTATTAGCAGAGGATGGAGCAAGAGCAGTCTTAACACCAGCAAAAGAGAATGTCCGGCAGAACGGCAGACGCATGAAGGAACCGGAAGAACCAATGTTCACGATTACTGCAACAGATCGTCATGGCATCTTGTATCACGGAAG
>NZ_QUKZ01000062.1:0-550 GCF_003481355.1 Dorea sp. OM07-5
CGCCTGAACAAGGTACTGGTTTTTCTGTCCTTCCGGAACACACTGGAATTTCTCCCATGCTTTCTGATGTTCCGGGTTTTTCAGGTTGGGACGGAACGAATATACCGGACGTGTCATTTCGCCCACATCTGCTCTACAATCCGTTCATACCCGGCAGCGTTCGCATGGACGTCCTCGATAAAAACAGGGCGGCAAATCGCGTCCTGTGCGGTCACGTGGCGTTTTAAAATCGCAGAACCTCCACCCATAAATACGCTCGGCACCGCCCTGAGATCAAACCCGGATTCCGTGACCGCAGACAGGATTCTTTCGATGTATTTCCGTCCGTTTTCCTGTATGACAACTCTTGCATCTTCTGCCATGCTGCAGGTTTCCCCACGAAGCACACGTTCGATCTGTGTTTCCGTTACAGACAGTCCGGTATTTCTCCGCACCTGTTCTGCCGTCTCGTCAATACACCGGATCACACCCAGTTCCAGACTCCTGCAGGTTGCCGCATTCGGAACAGCATTATCCAGTCTCATCAGATCAACCGTCCAGCCACCAACAT
>NZ_QUKZ01000063.1:0-534 GCF_003481355.1 Dorea sp. OM07-5
GGCTGGATCACCTCCTTTCTAAGGAAAAAAGTAAGGGTTGTGTCTATTGTTTAGTCATCAAGGACTGAGCACGCGACGTTCATGAGACGAACATCATCAAACTTGTTTGAATGATTGTTCGGAACAGGAACGAAGCATGTGAAGGCTTGAATCTATCGAAAAGAAGCGGAGCGGATTTGAGATAGATAAGAAGCGTGCGAAGGCAAGATGATGAGTTACAGATTCTGTCAAAAGAACTGGTAACATTTCTGGTGGCGATGCGCTTGGGGGTAACACCCGTACCCATCCCGAACACGATGGTTAAGACCCAAGCGGCCGATGGTACTGCACTGGAGACGGTGTGGGAGAGTAGGTGGCTGCCAGAGTTTGAAAAAAAGAAAAACTGGTTTTACCAGTGATCAGAGGATTGAAGGGATTCAGTTTTCTGATGACTGATGAAACAAGCAGTCAGAATGATAAGATGCGAAGTTCTAAAATCTATGATTTTATCGCTCATGGCATTACATGCCAATGCATCGAAAAGCATTTATGCTT
>NZ_QUKZ01000007.1:0-1896 GCF_003481355.1 Dorea sp. OM07-5
TCCAGCATATCCGTTTTGATCAGGACTTTTCTCCCAACCTTCAATACCGGAAGTTTCTTCCACTCTACCAACTTTCGCAGGGTGTTCCTGCCAATTCCCGTATAATCAGCAGCTTCCTCAATAGATAAGGCAATCTTTCTTTGCGTCATATGACCACCTCCTTTCGAATTGCATTATGCAATTTCATTTGTGCTGTCAGTATAGCGTGTTTATATTGCTTTGTCAAGCATTATGAAATTTTTCTGCTTTTCTTAAAATTGCATATTGCAATATATTTTGTTGCGTGGTATAGTAATGACATACCGAAAAAGGAGGCACATCAGCATGAAAGATAAAGAACTACGCAAGCTGATTGGCAGCAGGGCAAAACAGCGCCGTCTGGAATTAAATCTGACACAGCCTTATGTCGCAGAGAAGATGGGAGTTACCGCTTCCACAATCCTGCGTTATGAGAATGGTTCGATTGACAATACCAAAAAGATGGTACTGGAAGGTCTTTCGGAAGCACTTCATGTATCGATTGAATGGCTCAAAGGGGAAACCGATGAATATGAAACTGATATTACGGATAAGAAAGAATTGCAGATTCGTGATGCGATGGGCGACATTCTCAAACAGTTTCCTCTTGACCTCAATAAAACAGAAGACGCTTTTTCTAAAGACTTACTGCTGTTAATGTTAAAGCAATATGAACTGTTTCTGGATTCGTTTCAGTTCGCCTGTAAAAATTACAAAGGCAGTACCAAAGATGCGGACATTGCCAAAGTAATGGGATTTGAATCGAAAGATGAATATAATGAGATTATGTTTCTCAGGGAGATCACACATACTGTCAACGCATTTAATGATATGGCAGATGTTGTAAGGCTCTATTCAAAGAAACCGGAAGCGGCAGAACAAAGGCTTGCAAATCTTTTATCCGAAGTTATGTATGACGATTCTGAATCGGTATAGTAAGATAATCGGAGTTATGATACAATGAGCGCAAGCGAGTCAAGCTGTTTACAGATTTGACGAGCGGCGAATTGGCTTATGGACTTGTCCATAAGATGCCTACACGCAAGAAGCATTTCAGCAGTTCCGATTGTCTGATATCGAAAGGAGACATACGATTATGGCAAAAGGATCTGTTAGAAAAAAAGGAAAAAAATGGTACTATCGCTTCTATGTAGAAGATGCAAGCGGTAAAATGGTTCAGAAAGAATACGCCGGAACCGAAAGTAAAAGTGAGACGGAAAAGCTTCTCCGCAAGGCACTGGAAGACTACGAAGATAAGAAGTTTGTTGCAAAGGCAGATAATCTTACCGTAGGGGAACTTCTGGATATGTGGGCAGAAGAAGAACTGAAAACTGGGACACTCAGCAACGGTACAGTGGAAAATTATCTTGGTGCAATCCGATGTATCAAAAAACACCCGATTGCAGACCGCAAACTGAAAACAGTTACTGCCGAACATTTACAGGCATTTCTTGATCTGCTTACATTCGGTGGTGAGTTTCCAGACGGGAAAGTAAGAAAGGGATACAGCAAAGATTATATACATTCTTTTTCCGCAGTGTTACAGCAGTCATTCCGTTTTGCAGTATTTCCAAAACAGTTAATCAGTTTCAATCCGATGCAGTATATTAAGCTGAAAAAGCAGGCAGAGGAAGTTGACCTCTTTTCCGATGATGAAGTGGAAGAAGGTACACAGCCGATTTCACATGAGGATTATGAACGGCTTATCCAATATCTGGAAAAGAAAAATCCACCTGCTATTCTTCCGATTCAAATTGCGTATTATGCCGGGCTCCGTATCGGGGAAACCTGTGGTCTTACATGGCAGGACATTAACCTTGAGGAACAATGCCTGACCATAAAACGCAGTATCCGCTACGACGGCATGAAACACAAAAA
>NZ_QUKZ01000007.1:1906-184944 GCF_003481355.1 Dorea sp. OM07-5
GGTCTTACATGGCAGGACATTAACCTTGAGGAACAATGCCTGACCATAAAACGCAGTATCCGCTACGACGGCATGAAACACAAAAATATTATCGGACCAACGAAACGGAAAAAAGTAAGGATTGTTGATTTTGGAGATACGCTGACTGAAATACTGAAAGCTGCCAGAAAAGAACAGCTCAAAAACCGGATGCAGTATGGCGAATTATATCACCGCAATTACTACAAAGAAGTGCATGTGAAAAACAGGGTATATTATGAATACTATCATCTTGACGGAACACAGGAAGTCCCGACAGATTACAAAGAAATCTCCTTTGTCTGCCTGCGACCAGATGGCTCTTTGGAACTGCCGAGTACACTCAGCATTGTATGCAGATCAGTGGCAAAGAAGCTGGAAGGATTTGAAGATTTCCATTTTCACCAGTTGCGTCACACTTATACCAGCAATCTGCTTTCCAATGGAGCTGCACCGAAAGATGTACAGGAACTGTTAGGACACTCTGATGTCAGTACCACAATGAATATTTACGCTCACTCAACAAGAAAAGCAAAACGGGATTCCGCAAGACTTCTTGATAAAGTAGCGAGCAATGCTTAACTAAAAATTTCCCTTATTTCCCTTGCGGATTCCGCATAAGGGCAAAAATAAGGGAAAATACATATCATTTCACTATTTAATGGGCTGAAAAGCCTGTAAAATAAGGAAAGTTCAGGAAATCTCTCCACAAATTCCGATTTGTCTGTTTCATGTTATACACAGTATAATTCCATTTTATAAAATATTCAATTAAAAAGGTATGCGAATATTTTTTATTTCCGCATACCCATTTATCACTTTATTCTTTTACATATCGAATTAACTCACCAATTTCACATTCAAAATAGTTGCATAGTTTACAGATTAAATTTGCGTCCAGTCTTTGAAATTCATTTCTGCAATATCTATTGAAATTTGACCTCGGTATGTCAAGTTCCTTACAAATCGTATTCTTACTGATACCTTTTTCTTGTAACAGTTCTTCTATTCTTAATTCTAAATGTCCATAATTCATGTTCCGCACCTCTACATAAAGTATATTTATTAAATCTTTATGTAGTAATTCACTATATAGTGAGGTACTATATAGTCAGTCCTTTGTTAATAACACAAAAGAGGTATGTACATGAAAAAGAAAATCATAGCAACAATCACAATGCTCTGTTTACTGACCGTTCTCTATAATTATCTCAGACTGCCGGACTATCATATTACTAACAGCATGTCCCTTAGCAGTGCAGATACCAGAGATACTGAATTGACTGTAATTGTTTACAAATGTTGGGGAATTGATGGAGTAATCAAAGACATTGAAAACGAACATAACAAAATTAACGGTACACCTACCACCTTGGAAATCAAGCTCTATTATCCAACTTATTACTTGCACAATAATAGCAAGCCATTCCGAACTACAACCATTGAATATAATAAAAAAGAATAGCACTCTATTACTGCTTTTGAAGTAGTATCGGCTATTCCCTCTCCTTATATTCTTTTGTTCGTATTTTCGCAAACTAACGTTCCGCAAGGATGCCCAGTGCGACGGTTCCTAACAGGGCGGCGGGTCGACTGGGCAAGTGGACGGCTGGGAAGCATTTTCTACTCAACAACATATTTAACGTTTGATTCTCTCCGTCCCTCATATTTCTCCTGTGCTAACAGTTTATCAAGAAATGCTGACACTTCTTCCATGTCTTCACTGTCTATCAAATCCAGTTTTATCAATACATCAAGGTCTGTCTGATTCTTCGGTTGTATTGAGATCGGCTGAGATGTATCCACAACCACTTTCAACTTTTTTGTCTTATTTGCTGTTTCAATGTCCGTAGTTAATCCCATAACGTGGCTTTTACTCACGCCGAATATCTGTGATAATTTTTCCCATATAGATTCATCTCTCGGCGTTCCGTTTCCATTTTCATAGTTCGTAAGCATACTTTGTGAAATGCCTAATTCTTTTGCAAGTTCCGCAACGGTTATATTCTTTTCTTTCCGCAATTCTTTTATTTTATTCATAGCGAACCTCCTTTATAAGCACATTATATTTCATCAAATTTTCTCTGTCAATCTTTTTATCGGATATTCAGATATTTTCTATTGACATTCTGCTACGCTTGTTTTATCATAAGGTTATCTTAATATCTGATAATCAGATATATATAAGGAGGTGAAACGATGATTAGAGGAAATGACTTTATTTTAAATCCAGACAAACTGCAAGAGGACTTTCAGTTAGTAGAAGTTTCTGACTGGGTAGACTTTTCTACAAAAGAAAAATTAGGATTCTACTATACAGTTCTTCTCCCAAAATTAAAGTTTGAAAAAGTCAAAGTAGGCATTAAAGCTAACACAGCGATTGTTACCAACGAAGAACTTGAACAAAAAGGGCAGATTCCAGTCTCATTTGATGGATTACATACTTGGGCTAGTCTCTATAATGGACGTCTTTCTGTCAAAGCAGAAGCTTCTAATATCAGAAAAGTGGGAATGAAATAATTTCCCTACTATGTCAGCCAGTCAGTGCCGGACAACGTCATAGGTGCTGAACTGGCTGACCTCTATACTTGATATATAAAACAACATCTTCCGAAAACAATCGGAACATTCATTACAAAAATTGGGATATGAGGTGAGATTCGTGAGCAAAACAAAAGAGTGTTTTGCATACAATACGAAAATCATTGAAACTCCTACTACAAAAGAAGTATATATTTACGAAAACCCTATTTTTATTCACTCGAAAGAAAAGGCAGATTTAACAGACACAAGTAACCGAAAAAAATTTGATGAAATGTCAGCTCATAAGCAATATGACAGTTTAAAACGCAAGCAGAAGCATTACGAACAGGCTCGTTGGGATATTGCCCGTATTGTTGACTGCAACTTTGATAACAAAACAAAATTTGTAACGCTGACATTTAAAGAAAACATTCAGGAAATCCTGATAACTAACCGAGAATTTAAGTATTTTATCCAGCGATTAAATTATTATTTGTACCATACCAAAACCCAGTTATTAAAATACCTTGCAACGTGGGAGAAACAGAAGCGTGGAGCAATCCATTATCATGTTATTTTCTTTGATTTTCCGTATATAGCAAAAGAAAAATTACAGAATTTATGGTCACATGGATTTATTAAAATCAATCGCATTGATGTAGACAGCAAAGAAAACAGAGGTCGTTATCTTAGCAAGTATTTTGGAAAAGACCTTGATTTGAAAGAACATAAGAAAAAAGCCTTTTTTAAATCTCAAAATCTGAAAGTTCCACACGAAACAAAAGTCATGCTGACCGAAGACATTTTACATGACTTACAAAAAGAAAATATCGTCTTTCAGAAAGAATACACAAGGCAAATTTACGATACCAACGCTTTCTTATCTACTGGTTCATGCTTAAAGGACAGCAGTGTTATCTACATCAAAATTAAAAAAGAAAATCCTTGCGTAAAGGGGGAATCTTATGGATAATCCCGTTACGTTTTCAGATATAACATTATTGAATACGTTAGCCACCTGTGCTAACATGACCACAGATGAAGTCTTCAAAGATTTTAAAATTATGGCAAATAAAAAAATCTTGAAGAATCACAAATATGAAATTTATTACTCGGAATCAGAAAAAAGCTGGCGTACTTATTTACCCGATGAAACCAAACCTAACAAACGCCGTCCTGTTAAGAGGAAGAGTAAAGAGAACCTTGAAAAAGAAATCATCAGATTTTATATCGAAAAGCAGAAAGCTGAAAACCGTCAGAATGTCACACTAGAAGAATTATATGCTGAATGGCTTTTGTATAAAAGAGATTATACTTCCGTAAAAGCAAAAACAATTCAAGAATATGTATCTGAATGGAATAGATTTTTCAAAGATACAGAACTTGTTAAAATGAAGATAGGCGAAATCAAACCAATCACGCTTATCCGCTTTTTCAGAGAAGCTACAAAAGACCGACAGTTCACGCACAAGCGAGTCAGTAATGCCCGTTCTGTTTTGAATGGAATAATGAGTTATGCGATCGAAGAAGAAATTATATCACATAATCCTGTCTCTGATGTGAATTTCAAACAGTTTACCTATAAGCCAGTAGAAGTACAAAGTGACAATGTATTTTCCCGTGATGATACGCATAAGTTATTAAATTATCTTCGGTGTATCATAGAGCCATATTCTCTTGCAATACAGTTATCTTTCTATCTGTTTATCCGTGTTGGAGAAACAAAAGCTATCCGTTGGGAAGATATTGACTACAATAACAGGCTTGTATATCTTCACAGACAGGCGACCTGTGAACGTACATTGAATGATGATTTAACATTCTCAAGCCGAAAAGTAAAAGTAGTAAATCAAATGAAAGGAAATACTTCTCATGGATTCCGTAAACAGTTCCTTACAGACGAAGCACTTAAAATTCTTCACAAAGCAAAGGAATTAAATCCAAATGGAATATATGTCTTTGAACCCAACGGCGAGATTATGACAACAGACAGCTTTAATCGCCGTTTGAAGAAATATTGCAAAGAAGCCGGTGTTCCTTATCATTCCAGTCATAAAATCCGCTTTTACAATGCTTCAACAGCTTTTGACGGAAATAATCTTACAACCCTTAGTTATTTAATGGGACATAGTGAGACAGCTACAACATTGCATTACTTGCGGAATGTCAATAAGAGGAAGAATGACAGGCTTGCTTTTCAGAATCTTGGTATTTCATCATAAAGTGTTCAAAGGTGTTCAAACATTTTAAAACAAAAAAATAAGAGAAACGCTGTAAATTCAACGTTTCTCCCATTTTTAACTAATGCCGCAGACCGGAATCGAACCGGTACGGGAGTATAAGTCCCGCAGGATTTTAAGTCCTGTGCGTCTGCCAGTTCCGCCACTGCGGCATACAAGGTGAATCGCGCCGATTCCGAAGGAATCGTGTGCATCGATGCGAAGCATCGCGTCACATTTCGTGATTCTAATACTTGCGAATCGTGACAAACTATTATCACGAAATGGGACCAATAGGGCTCGAACCTATGACCCTCTGCTTGTAAGGCAGATGCTCTCCCAGCTGAGCTATGATCCCATATCAAATTGTTATCGCTTACTCACATATGTGATAAGCAAGCGACCCAGAAGAGACTCGAACTCTCGACCTCCGCCGTGACAGGGCGGCGCTCTAACCAACTGAGCCACTGGGCCATATGGACCTTCGGGGACTCGAACCCAGGACCGATCGGTTATGAGCCGATTGCTCTAACCAACTGAGCTAAAGGTCCAAATCATTAAGTCCCTGTTAGGAACTAAGCCGATGATCGGACTCGAACCGATAACCTGCTGATTACAAATCAGCTGCTCTGCCAATTGAGCCACATCGGCATCTTCCCAATTACTTGGGTAATGACTCCAACGGGAATCGAACCCGTGTTACCGCCGTGAAAGGGCGATGTCTTAACCGCTTGACCATGGAGCCAAAAGATACATTATCGTGTCGATCGCTTAACATGTTACTCACGCGACCGAGTTATATATTAACATATCATTTTTATTTTGACAAGGGTTTTTTGAAATTTTTTTATTTTATTTTCCCAGAATAATTTCTTCTCCCTTTTGCTGTATAGCTATCCGTCAAAATCTGCTTATGCCTTAAAGTGTTCCAGCATAATCGGCATACATTCTTTGCTGTATTCACCCAGCGAGTATACTCCTTTGTTCAGACACCAGTCGGATACAAGTGCACGCTCACACATCGCATAATACTGGGTAATCTCACTTATCGGCATGTCACTGCGAATCTGTCCTTTCTTCTGCCCTTCATCCACAATCTTCGTTACCAGTTTATAATAACTTCGGTTCTGATCCAGCAAATGTCTTTCTCCCTGAGCCACAAGCTGTGTCGAATACAAAGATGCCAGCAGATCAATGCTGATCTTCTCTTCCATCATAGAATGTGCTTCATAATTTATATATAACAACTTATAAAAACTGTTCATATTGGCATCCATCTTTACTTCCAGTTCTTCATAGAAATCATCCAGGATCATAGACAATGTGTTCAACAGCTCATCCTTTGTATTAAAATAATAGTAAAAAGAACCTTTTGATGTTCCAGATAATTCAATAATATCGTCTACTGTCGTTCCATTGTATCCCTTTTCGTAAAACAACTGCCACGCAGCCGTTACAATTCTGTTTTTTATGCTCTCTTTTTTTATCTTTTCCATCTTAAACACTCCAACTTATATCTTTTAATGTTCTTTTTCTATTCCGAACTGCATCCATCACCGTACATAAAAACAACTCTCCGGTTCCACCGGTATATTTTCCGTGTCGATCCATTCAATCTCTATGAAGCTATTGCGGTTCAGTCCTTCCTGGAGCTTATGGATCATCGGCTCTCTGCCCTGAATCTCCATTATAACCGTACCGTCAAATTCATTTTCTACCCAGCCGGTCAGTCCAAGTGACTGTGCCAGATATTTGGCGGTATAACGGAATCCTACTCCTTGTACTCTTCCATGAAATACAATCCTTTGGCGAATCTCAGCCATATTATCTGCCTTTCTTTTAAGATGCCATACGCATTATTCCGTACTTCCACAATTCTGTCCGACGTTGATATATCGTGGTTTCATACTTTTACCCCTGACATCATATACTATATTACTTTATCACGTTACAAAATTCAATCGAAAAAAACTATTCATTTTCTAAGATTTATTCAAAATTCTTTGCCACAAGACGGCAGTACTCTTCATACGCCTCTACACCGGCAAATGCTTCTCTCAGAGAATCTCTTACTCCTTTATAATACCAGCCGATGATCTCTTTGTCTTTCATGCGGAAGCGTTCCCAAAGCTTCTCTCCGTCAATCGGATAATCACGGTCAATATCCCGCATATTGGACAGCTTGTCTGCCAGTGCGATCATCTGCACTTCTTGCGGCGCTGTACGCAGGTGCTCGATCGTAGCGCTTTTGCGCTCCATCCATGTTCTGGACTTGTCTTCGCTCTCCTGTGCAACCATTCCTGCCACTCTCTCTGAAAAAAGCTCGGCCAGCATCCTTTCTGTCACGCCCTCACAGTCTTCTATCGTGTCATGCAGAATAGCCGCGCTTATAACTTCTTCATCCGTCGTCATCGTTGAAACAATATCCCCGACTTCTATCGGGTGGACGATATACGGTCTTTTCGTTCCTTTTCGAAATTGTCCGTCATGCGCCTTCGTTGCAAATTCTCTTGCTTTGTCTATCATGCTGGTTTCCTCCGTATGAATTTCTTCTTTCATGATACCATTTACAACTTTAAATATCAATCACGAGACAGTATAATAATATCCGTAAGGAGGATTCCGATTATGAACAAAACAATTCTTGTCACAGGCGCTTCCCGTGGGATTGGGCGGGCAATCGCACATGCATTTGCAGACTGTGGCTACCATGTATTTTTAAATTGTAACTCATCTGTAAAACAACTCCGGGAAGTACAGCAGGAGATAGAAGCACAATATCCAGGTGCCGCAACCTGCGTACCTGGCAATATTGGCAATCCAAATGATGTCCGCAACATCTTCAAAAGCATTTACAACGAATGTAATGCCCTTGATGTGCTTGTCAACAATGCAGGTGTTTCCCATCTTGGTTTGTTAAGTGACATGACCGATGACGAATGGACCCGTGTGATACAGACCGATCTGTCTTCTGTTTTCTACTGCTGCCGGGAAGCCATCCCGAAAATGGTATCCAGAAAATCCGGACATATCATTAACATTTCTTCCATGTGGGGCGTATCCGGTGCATCCTGTGAAGTTGCTTATTCTGCTGCCAAATCAGGTGTCAACGGACTGACGCGCGCACTTGCAAAAGAACTTGCGCCAAGCCAGATCCCGGTAAATGCCATTGCATGCGGTGTCATAGATACCGTTATGAATCAATGGCTTAATAAGGAAGAGCGCAGAGAATTAGAAGAAGAAATTCCAGCCGGCAGATTTGCCACACCGGAAGAAGTTGCCCAGGCAACGGTAAATCTTGTCAATTCACCGATTTATCTAACCGGACAGATCATCGGCCTGGACGGCGGATATTTGTAAACCCTGTTGAAATGTACGTTGCAAGACATAGCAAAGGCAGCTGCCATTGGCAGCTTTCTCCAGATACTATGACAATACAGAAGAAAAGCCGGTATGCGAACACAAACCTCGCATACCGGCTTTTCTTCTGCCCTTTCATCTCTTATGCTCTTACCGCTTTCTTAAATAAAATGTATCCAATAACGAACAAAACTGCTATCACCGCCACGCCTGCGTTTGCCACGCCGGTCACCTGCGCCACTATTCCGACAAGCGTTGTGCCCATAAAGGATGCTCCTTTTCCGCATATGTCATAAATTCCAAAATATTCCCCGGATTTTTCTGCCGGAATGATCTTCGCAAAATACGACCGCGCCAGTGCCTGAATCGCTCCCTGGAACATACCGACCAGTACAGCAAGTGTCCAGAATTCCCACTGTTTATCCAGCTGGATTGCAAATAATGCGATTCCGATATATGCCACAATACATACTCCGATCAGCCGCTCTGTCGGATATTTTCCAGATAATTTTGCACAGATCAGCGCACACGGGAACGCTACAATCTGCGTCACAAGAAGTGCCAGCAGAAGTCCTGTAGAGTCCAGTCCAAGCGCACTTCCGTAAGCTGTTGCCATCTCAATGATTGTATATACACCGTCAATAAAGAAGAAAAATGCCAGAAGATACCAGAAAATCTTCTTCTCTTTGTGCACATCCATAAATGTTTGTCCGAGGCGTTTAAAGCTGTTTTTTACCGAATGAGACGGCACGGCCACATAATTTTTCTGTCTGTAATTTCGAAGTAGCGGAATCGTTACGACTGCCCACCAGACTGCATTTAAGAAAAATGCGCCTGTCATCGCCATATGCATCGTGATTCCAATCTTCTCATACATTAACACGAGAACAAGCGACAGGATAAACGGAATACAGCTTCCGATATATCCCCACGCATACCCCTGGGAGGACACTTCGTCCATCCGGTCTGTGCTTGTTATATCTACCAGCATGGAATCATAGAAGATCAGGCTGGCATTGTAACCAACTTTTGCGATCACAAATACAGCAAGAAATATCACCCATGATGTTGGAAATGACATTGCCGCACAGCCGATCACTCCGACCATCATGCTGATGGTAAATAATGGCTTTTTGTAATTCTGCATATCTGCAATGGATCCAAGGACCGGTCCGATCACCGCCACAATCACAGTAGATACGGATGCCGCATATCCCCAGTATGCCAGATAATTGACTTCCGATATTCCGGCAGATTTTGCCAGATAGTTAAAATAGATCGGTATGATCGTCGCGATCAGCATTACAAATGCCGAGTTTCCCACATCATACATAATCCAGTATTTTTCCAGTTTTGTCAGTTTTTTATTCTCCATGTCTGTCCTCTTTTCCACTGTCTTCGCCTTTTTGTCCCTGTTTATCCACATTTTTTATTTTCTTACTCAAATGTACGGTTAAAACGCTGTTCCAGATCCTGTCCGTATTTCAGGCTTTCATCAAAACTTTCCATCAGCCGTACTGCGACATCTTCTGCTCTACGGAACCGTTTGTAAAGTCCGTAATTGCTCTCTGTGCAGTTTGAATTATCCTGTTTCTGGTGCATCAGATCTTTGCAGAATCCAAATCCCGGCACAACTGTAAATAACAGATTCAGAAATCCTCTTTTCAACGCTCCGGGCGCGCGCAGGAAACGTTTGACAAGTTTCAGCCACTGCAAAGACTCTTTCACTGTCTTTGGCGAAATATTTTCATAAAATGGTGCGATCGCCAGCGCAGTTTCTCTGTCTGCAGTGATCAGCCGGTCCAGGCGGTAAGCCAGTGGATGCTGTTTGTCTTTTTTTAGTAAATATTTCTCAAATTCGGATTCTATCGCAAGATGGGAAACGTGTTCCTTCTCCATCATCTCGCTGACATAAGGGTGACATTCACTGTCCAGTGTATAATGACAGATAAATCCCAGAAGATAAGCATACTGCGCGCTGTCTCTTCCATAATGGTTTACAACTTTCGCTGCATGCTCAAAGAATGGTAAAGCAGAAACGGCATGCAGGTGGTTTCCGTATTTTGCTACATCATTCCCGTGATATGGGCGGTAGAAAAATAAGATATCCGGTCCCTGCAGGCCGACTTCATACTGATTATAATATTTGAATATGATATTTTTTAATTCTCCGTCTGATTTTTCCGATACTTTCTCTCCGAAACGGTCGTGTGCATATAATGCTGGCATACCTTTGATCCTCCTGTTTCACTTTCTCCTCTAACTATATAAGGATAACAGGGAAAAGTAAACGGTTCTTCTTCAAAACGTAAAAACTATTTTAAATATTTATCTTTTAATTCTTTTACTTTCGCTTCATAAGCATCGTTCTGTTTTTTGCCTAATAACTGCTGATAAATCTGACCTTTTACTTCTTCGAATTCTGCTGTCTTTGGTTCATTTTTCTTTTCAACTTTGATCAGGTGATATCCGAACTGTGTCTTTACCGGTCCGACTACCTTGCCGATCTCTGCATCAAATGCTGCATCTTCAAATTCTTTTACCATCTGACCTTTGCCAAATTCGCCAAGGTCTCCGCCTTTTGCTCCGGATGGGCAGGTAGAAAATTCTCTTGCTGCATCCTCAAATGTCTTTTCACCTGCTTCGATATTCTTTAAGATTGTCTGGCATTTTTCTTCAGAATCTGTCAGGATATGTTTTGCGCTTACTGTTGCACCTTTGCCAAACTGTGCTTTATTTTCCTCATAGAAAGCCTTCTGCTCTTCTTCTGTTACTGTAATATCTTTTAACATATCTCTCATGGAAAGCTGTGCCAGAATGTCTCTTCTTGCTCCTTCCATGATCTCTTTGAACTCGTCAGTTTCATCCATCTTCTCATCTTTTCCAAGCTGTGCAAACAGATACAGATCAATAAACTGTTCTTTGTACTGTTCTCTGTACTGTGGATTCTGTGCATACATCTGCTGCTCTCTCGGAACACTCTTTAAATACGCTTCAAACTGTGCTTCTGTAAGTTCTTTTCCTGCCACTACGGCTAATACGTTTTCACTCATGATTTATTCTCCTTTTTTCCAGGTCTTCTGACCACGTAAGGGTATTATACCGATATCCTTTTTATTTGTAAAGAAATTAAAGCCATCCACCCGGCAAAAAGGAAAATTCCGGCAAATGAAACAAGCATGCCTGCCCTCTTCCCAGGTGCGTGATACGTTATTTTTACATGATGCGTTCCCGCTCCAATGCGAAAGCCTAGAAACGCTTTGTTTACCTTCTCTGTCTTCACAGTATGACCGTCTACTTTAACAGTAAAGCCTTTATCGTATGGAACAGACGTAACAAAATATCCATCCGCCATTCCTTTTACTGTTCCTTCGATCCGGTTACCCTTTGTACGTTTCCAATCCGTCTGGAATATATGATAAGAAAATGTCTGCTCTGTCTGTCCCATATATGCTTCAACATTTTTCACATCATAATCTCCGCTGTCCAGAAGAAGTTTCGCTTTTTCTTCTCCTTTGTTCAGCGCAACGGCATATGTGAACATTGTATTTCCATTATAATAAATATGCGTCTTTGCTGTCAGTTTATTGCGCACACCGTTAAGCCACACAGCGACATCTTTACCGCAGCGGTGATTCTTCACCTGGAAGCGGACGTAAAGAACTTCTTCCTCTTTTGCTTTCCGTCCAAAAGTTATCTCCTTCTGCGTCTGCTTTCTGGTGCGGATCTTCCAGAAGCTGCCAGATATATTAAGCTTCTCTATAACGTCTTTTTTCTTATCTCCAGTTGTCACATTCTGAACTTCTTTCGTTCCTGCTTTTACACTCTGTGCAGTCACATTGTGTATTTGTCTGTCTTTACTGCCTTCTGATTTTATACTTTGTACAGCCTGTGCTTCCTTCCCCTGCACAACGACAGCTTTCTCAAATACCGTCTGATTATATGGATACTTAAGGCTGTCATATTCCCTGTCCGAAATCGTCTGATCTGTTACATATGCCATCGGGAGTACCTCTTTATTTTCATAAACTGCCACTTTCCCATCCTGCATGATCTTCCGATATCCCGGTACATTTTTCTCTGAAAGGATATAACGCACACCCATCAGGGAACGGAACTCAGGATTCTCCGACACTGACTGCATCATCAAATTGCGGAATGGCTGTTCCACTCCGAAAGTATCTTTTCTGAAATTCTGATACTCTGTACTGTACGCTGAAGAATAAATGGATGACAGATACTGCTTTCTCCCACGGATACGGTTTAAATCTGCCGCCTTGAATCTGGAATTTCCGACCTCTTCAATGCGATACATTCCAGAATCGCCATTTGCTTTTTTCACCGCTTTTGTCATCTTCTTTTCTATTTTCTGTTCTAATCGGCTGTATGAACGGTTCGTTACTGTTTTATAAAATTCCGGTTCCAGAACGCGGGTTTTATTTGGCATACAGACAGTAAAAAATACAGCCAGAAAACAGACGGACGGAACGAGCAGCCACAGCTCCTGCCCTTTCTTTTTCCGGCAGACAGCCAAATAACAGAATGCAAGATAAAACACTAGCAATGCAATACCTTCTGCCAGCAATATAAAACTATATTTCGTATCTGTATGCCAGACAAAAAGCAATGTCACCAGATATGCTGCGGTACTTATCTTTACATTTACCTGTTTCTCTGTCTGTTTCTTTATGTATATGGCAATCATATAGCAGAATAATGGCAGAAATGGAATCCATACTTTTCCGCGAATATATAAGCCGCCGTTCAAAATCCATGCAAATGCCGGAATCACCAGAAGAACCAGACAGACCTGGCTTAACAGTCGTTCCTGCCATTTCCGGTAAAACAGCCCAGTAAGCAATACCGTAAGAAGAAGTGTAGTAAGTCCGACACCATAGGACTGATAGAACAGCTCTTTTACCGGCATTTTGGGAAATAGCAAATCTTTCCATGTATAGCCTGATTGGATATGATTTCCCTGTATGAGCGAATAAGTAGTCGGCACAAGCAGTATTCCGCTTAACAAAACGGAGATTCCCATCGAAAAAACGTACCCTGCTGCCGCTTTTATGAAATCTATCCAGACTGTCACTTTTGCCACGCCTTCTGCTTTTGCCACGCCTTCTGCTTTTTCTTCCATCTTTATATATCGGCACAGTCCGTATACTGCGAGCGCCAGCATCCCCCCGATACTGAAATAAAAGCTGGTAAGAATCATCCCCCAGACACCAATGATTAAAATAGTATGTGCTCTGACACCTTCCCGCACCGGATGCAGCTTTGCCTCTTCCCGGATGATTTTTACAAAGTCCAGATAGCGATCTGCGCCAAGAAAGGACAGTAACAGCCACGGCATGTAATTTACAAACATGATCTGGCTGTAAGACTGCACGATCATCGGCCCTGCTAACAGAAAAAGCAGGCTGACTCCAAAACAGATTTTCCGGTTAAACCCTCTGCAGCTCAGCCAGTAATGTAAAAGCATTACAGAAAGTGCAAGACTTCCCACACTGACTGCCATAATGTAATCACTCATGCTTACAAACGGAAACAGATATGACAGAAGGATTGCCGGACTGTACAGACCATAGTAAGCAAAATTATAAATATTCTGCCCACCGCCTGCCTGCAGTGTAAAATCCGGAAAGAAATTCCCGGTATCGTAAAACTGCTGACGGAACAGTTCCGGTATGACACTGTGCTGGCTGATCCAGTCTACTTTTGCGCCAAAGATTCCGTATCTTCCGGCAAAAAACCAGCATGCCCCCACACTTAATAATGCCAGTAAAATATACGGCAGCAGTTGTTTCCACTGCTGCCTGTTTTTCCATATTTTTAAATATTCTTTAGACCATATCATGCTTTAACCCCTTATCCGGTTCGCTTGAATCTTTCAGGATAAAAATCGGTCTGCGCTTTGTCTCCAGATAAGTCTTGGACAGATATTCTCCAACAATTCCGGTACACAGAAGCTGCACACCACTGACAAGGAAGATAATACATGCCAGCGATGGCCAGCCAGAAACCGGATCTCCCCAGATGCATGTCCGCACAACGATCAGAATGATCATCAAAAAGGACACTACGCAGAAGATTACACCGATCACGGAAGCAAGTGACAACGGAGCTACGGAAAATCCTGTAATTCCTTCCAGGGAATAGAAAAATAATTTCTTCATGGACCACTTCGTCTCTCCTGCGGAGCGCTCAATATTTTCATATTCCAGCCATTTTGTACGAAAACCTACCCAGCCGAAAATTCCCTTGGAAAACCGGTTATATTCGCTCATTTTCAGCACGGCATCTACCATATTTCTTTTCATCAGACGGTAGTCTCTGGCACCGTTTACAATCTCTGTTTTGGAAATACGATTAATAAATTTGTAAAAGCTTTCAGATAGAAAGGAACGGATCTTCGGCTCTCCGCTTCTTGTAGAACGCCTCGTTGCCACACTGTCATAATCTTCTGTCTGTAAAATCTCATACATCTTTGGCAGCAGTGACGGCGGATCCTGCAGATCCACATCCATAATTGCCGCATACTCTCCCGTGGCATTTTTAAGTCCTGCATAGATTGCCGCTTCTTTTCCAAAATTTCTTGAAAAAGAAAAATACTGACACCGTTCATCCTTCTCATGCAGTGTTTTCATCTCTGCCAGCGTATGATCTGTAGATCCGTCATCTACAAAGATCAGCTCAAATTCCTCTTCTTTCATCTGAGCCATAATCTTGCACATTTCTTTATAATAAATCGGAAGAGCCGCATCTTCGTTATAACACGGTACAATAATCGATATTTTATTCATAGGTGCAACCTCCTGTATATTTTAATTTCCAGCTCTTTGATACTTAAGCTATTTCCATTTCATACAGAAGCATACACATGAAATCTTAAGAACTTATTTATCATTCTCTTAAGATTTCCTAAATAATTACTGAGCACTTTCTTTTTTTTCTGCAAATGTAAGTTCCATGCGTGTTCCTTTTCCAACTTCACTGTCCACATGGATCTTAATATCATGCATGAGTGCACCATGTTTTACAATAGAAAGTCCGAGTCCGGTTCCTCCGGTTTCTTTGGAATGACTCTTATCTACACGGTAAAAGCGCTCAAAGATCCGCTCCACTTCATCCTTCGGAATCCCAATACCCGTATCCTGCACAATGACTTTCTTGCCCTGTAACGTCGTTCCTACCCAGACGCTGACAGAACCATTTTCTTTATTATATTTGATCGCATTTTCTATAATATTATAAAGCATCTCATCCAGCACCTGACGCACGCCTCTGAACATAACCGGTTCTCCGGTCATCTCTACATGCACATGTCTTGCAGAAGCATTGGATGCAAGGCGGCTGCAAATCTCTCTTGTAAGATCATAGAGATCTACTTCTTTTTTCTCCAGTTCAACTACACCTTCATCCAGTCTGGAAAGTTTGATGATATCTTCTACCAGCGTGATAAGCCTCTTTGCCTCATGGTAAATTCTTTCTGAAAATCCTTTCATGTCTTCCGGGCGCACCAGTCCGTCCTTCATGATCTCCGCATAACCGGAAATCGAAGTCAAAGGAGTCTTTAACTCATGGGAAACATTCGCCGAAAATTCTTTTCTCATCTGTGCAACCAGGTCTTTCTGTTTGTTCTGCTGATCAATCCTCTGTAAAAGAGGTGTCAGTTCTTCATATATCTCATTATCCAGCGGAGTCTCCAGATCCAGCGTGTTAATTGGATGGATCAGTCTTCCTACCTGCCAGCGCGACAGAAAATAGGCAAATACAATCATACAGAAAGCAATCAATCCCGTGAACGGCAGAATATTCATTGCTGTACGGAATACACTGTCCATGGATTTAGATACACGTAAGACACTGCCGTCGGACAGGCGCACTGCATAATAAAACATTTCTTTCTGCATGGTTTTGGATTCTCTGATATCCTGACCGGTACCGCTTTTTTCCGCCGCTTTTATCTCCGGCCGGTTCTTGTGATTCTCCCGTTCAATCGCATTTTCACCGGAATCATATAATACGGTCCCATCTCTTGCGATCAACGTTACTCTTGTCGTCCGGCGCACATCATCCATTTCTTTTAAATAGGATTCTCCTGTCTTCTCGATTGCCGTTTTAATATAATCCGCTTCCTGATGGATCTCATTTTCCATCAGATGTAATGTCTGTCTGTAAACAACAAAAGTAGTTATGACATACGCGATTAACAGCGTTGTCATAACTACCAGTGTCATACTATTTTGTATCTTGTTCTTTAACTTCATAGTATCTCTGACTCCTATTCACTAATCCGGTATCCAACTCCGCGAACGGTCTCTACACGTTCGCCACACTTTCCCAGTTTCTGTCTTAATGTCCGGATATGTACATCTACCGTTCTCGTCTCACCGTCAAAATCATATCCCCAGATCTCTTCCAGCAGAGAATCTCTTGTCATAACAATATTCGGGTTCTCCATCAGTCTCTTCAGAAGCTCGTATTCTTTCAGCGTCAGGCCGACCACTTCACCGTCCGCTTTCACTTCGTGCTTCTTCGTATTAATCTCCAGACTACCGGACACAATGATATCTTCTGCTTTCTTCTTTGCCGCACCACTTCTTCTCAGCACTGCCTTGATACGGGATACCAGCTCCATCATGCCAAATGGTTTCGTCACATAATCATCTGCTCCAAGATCCAACCCTTTTACTTTGTCGTACTCTGCACCTTTCGCAGTGACCATAATTACCGGTATATCTCTTGTTTTGGAAGAGTTTTTCAAGCGTTTTAACAGCGAAATACCGTCCTCTCCCGGAAGCATAATGTCCATTAATATCAGATCCGGTGTCTCCAGTGCAAGCGCTTCAAGAAAGCTTTTTCCCTCTTCAAAACCTCTTGCCTGAAATCCTGTTGTCTCCAGCGTATATACTACTAATTCCCGAATGTTGCTGTCATCTTCCACACAAAATATCATCGTCTTCTCCTCGTTTTCCGTGGGGTTATACCTGGCTGTCCTTATGGATTCCGGTAATTGAAAATTCTACCCACTCTGCAATATTTGTCGCATGATCGCCGATTCGTTCCAGATATTTAGCAACCATGATAAGATCGATTGCCTTCTTGCCTTGCACACCTTTATTATCAGAAATAAAATTGATCAGCTCCTGCTTATTTTCCTCAAACAGACGATCCACTGCATCATCCGCTTCCATTACCTGTCTGGAAAGCTCCAGATCTTTTTCTACATAGGCATTCACACTGTCACGCACCATCTTTGCAACGGATTCTGACATCTGACCGATCGTCTGGATATCTGTTACTTCTGACTTATTCTCAGAAATAATGATTTCCGCAATATCTGATGCCTGATCACCGATTCGTTCCATGTCGGTGATCATCTTAAGAGCCGCAGAAATCTGCCTTAAATCTCTTGCCACCGGCTGTTGCTGCAAAAGAAGTTTCAGGCACAGTCTCTCAATATCTTTTTCCATCTGATCAATCTCTTCATCCGCACGAATGACTTCTGCTGCCTGTTTTAAATCTCCTTTTTTCAGTGCCTCTGTTCCTCTGTTGATTGCAACTTCACATAATTCACCCATATGTGTGAGCTGCTCATTTAATAAATCCAACTGCATATCAAACTTATTACGCATATCTTAACCAAACCTCCCTGTAATATAATCTTCTGTTCTCTTATCTGATGGAATCGAGAACAATTTCTCTGTTTCATTGTATTCAATCACTTCTCCTAACAGGAAAAAGGCAGTATTATCTGATACACGCACAGCCTGCTGCATATTGTGTGTTACCATGACAATAGTATAATCTTTTTTCAGTTCCATCGCAAGGTCTTCGATCTTCGATGTTGAAATCGGATCCAGTGCGGATGTCGGCTCATCCATCAGAAGTACTTCCGGCTGTACTGCCAGCGCGCGGGCAATACAGAGTCTCTGCTGCTGTCCACCGGACATTCCAAGCGCACTCTTTTTCAGACGGTCTTTACATTCATCCCAAATGGCCGCACTGCGGAGCGATTTTTCCACAATATCATCCAGTTTTGTTTTGGAATGGATTCCATGTGTTCGCGGTCCGAATGCGATGTTGTCATAGATACTCATCGGAAACGGATTCGGTTTCTGGAATACCATACCAACACGTTTACGAAGCAGGTTTACATCAATATCTTTATAAATATCTTTACCGTCCAGTCTTAAATCACCTTCGATCCGGCAGCCTTCTACCAGATCATTCATCCGATTGATAGATTTTAAAAGTGTTGATTTACCACAGCCGGACGGTCCGATAAATGCTGTGATTTTATTTGGCTCAATTTCCAGATTCACATCTTTTAACGCATGGAAATCGCCATAATAAAGATTCATATTACTAATACTAATTTTACTCATGACTGTTCCTCTTTTATTTTCCTAAATCTGTCTGTTCTTACGATTTTGTAAGTTTCTTCGCTGCAATTCCTGACAGTGTGTTAATGACAACTACAAGGACAAGCAGAATAACAGCGGTTGCATATGCCTGATCCATATAAAGTCCTTCACTTGCCAGATTATACATATGAACTGCCAGTGTTCGTCCGGAACTCATTACATTCTTTGGCATCTTTGCCAGTGTTCCGGCAGTATAGATAAGTGCCGCTGTTTCTCCGACAATACGTCCGACTGCAAGAATCACTCCTGCAAGGATTCCAGGCACTGCCGACGGAAGAACAATCCGAAATACCGTTCTAAGTTTTCCGGCTCCCAGTCCAAAGCTTCCTTCTCTGTAAGAATCCGGCACAGATTTCAGTGCTTCCTCTGTACTACGCATGATCAGCGGCAATACCATAATTGACAATGTAAATGCTCCTGCGAGAATGGAGAATCCCCAGTGGCAGAATGTTACAAAGAACAACATACCAAACAGGCCATATACGATAGACGGGATTCCCTGTAACGTCTCCGTCGTCAGTCTTATGATTTCTACGAATTTATTTCCACGTTTTGCATATTCCACAAGGTAGATTGCTGAAAATATACCAAGCGGAACTGCGATCAGAAGTGATAACGCTGTCATGATCAATGTGTTGATAAGCGCCGGCATAAGTGATGCATTGTCAGAAGTATAGGTAAATGAAAACAGTGACGGTTTCAGATACGGTACTCCATTGACCAGAATATAGGCAATCAGAAAAAGTAACGCTGCAAATGTAATAATTGCTGCAATCAAAACTAAAAGCATTACGATGAAAGAGCCCGGTGTCCGTTTGTAGCTTTTCAGTTTTTCTTTTACAGAACCTCCCTGTCTACTCATGTTCACTCCTCCTCTTTAATAGTGCTACGCTGAAATTCAATAGCAGAATAAATACGAACAACACAACGCCTGTTGCGATCAGCGCTTCTCTGTGCAGTCCTGCTGCATATCCCATCTCAATTACGATATTGGCTGTCAGTGTACGCACACCGCGGAAAATGCCTTCCGGCATTCTTGCCTGGTTTCCTGCAACCATGATAACTGCCATCGTTTCTCCGATTGCACGGCCGATCCCAAGAACCAGTGCTGCGATCACTCCGGATTTTGCTGCCGGAATGACAACTCTGAAAATAGAACGTTCGTGAGTAGCTCCAAGTGCCACTGCCCCTTCATAATACTGTTCCGGGACTGCTCTAAGCGAAGACTCTGTAAGTCCGATAATAGTTGGCAAGATCATCATTCCAAGTAAAATAGACGCAGTCAGAATACTGTTTCCATTTCCATGAAATCCCATATTCCGACCAAACTCTCTGACTAACGGTACAATTACAACCAGTCCGAAGAATCCGTAAATAACAGAAGGAATTCCGGCAAGAAGTTCCGTTGCTGCTTTTAAAGGTTTATAAATTCTTTCCGGGCAATAGTACGCCATAAATACTGCTGTCAATATTCCAATCGGGACACCGATAATGATCGCTCCTGCTGTAACATATAAGCTTCCTACGATCATCGGGAAAATACCAAAGATCTCGTTCTTCGGGCGCCAGAGCGTTCCCGTCAGGAATTTTACAAATCCGATTTCTTTCATTGCAGGTATGCCATTTGCAAATAGAAAGATACAAATGAGTGCTACCGCCAGCACCGAAGCACAGGCGGCAACAAAGAAGATTACCTGCATGACTCTTTCAGTCAATGCTTTTCTTTTCATATTATTTTACTACCTCATCCCATGTGGTTGCATCGCCGGTGTAGATGGTCTTTACCTGATCTGCTGACAGTTCATCTGTTGTGTTGTTCTTGTTTACGATGACCGCAATACCATCTGTTGCGATGACTGTGTTCTGTAATTTAGCGGCTTCATCATCTTTCAGATCACGGGATGCCATTCCGATATCATAGCTTCCATCGATTGTTGAAGTCATACCTGTTGTAGAATCTGTTGTCTGAAGTTCTACATTTGCTTTGCTGTTTACTGCTTTGTAACCTTCGATCAGTTTTTCCATAACCGGTGATACAGAAGAAGATCCACCGACAACTACTTTACCGGAAACTTCTTTTCCAGAGTAAGGTTTTGCTCCGTCTACCGGAATATAGCCGTTATCTGATACGATTTTCTGTCCTTCTTCACTCATCACATAATTGATGAAATCTTTTGCAACTTCATTTTTCATATCTTTCTTTACTGCGATGTTGAATGGTCTGGATACTTTATATTTTCCTGCTTTGATATTCTCTGCTGTTGCCTCAGCTCCGTCAATCTTCAGTGCTTTTACGCTGTCATCCAGAGATCCGAGTGATACATAACCGATAGAATAATCATCGCCTGCTACTGTTGTCATCATAACAGATGTGCTGTTTGTGATCTGTGCTTCATCTGTTGTCATATCCACTTTCTCACCGTTTTTCTCTTCTTCAATGCCGAACAGTTCAATGAATGCTCCTCTCGTTCCTGAGCCATCTTCTCTGGATAAGATTGTGATATCGTTTGATGAATCCCAACTTGACTCGCTCTTCTTATCACTGCCGTTATCTTTACTGTCGGATTTTCCACATCCTACTGCAAGTGTTCCGACCATTGCTGTCATTGCTACTACTGTAATAAACTTTTTCAATTTCATTTTCTTTGTCTCCTTTGATTTGGATATTTTGCAATATGTTCTTTACAGTTATGTATCATACAGGTCGATTGTAAAATCCAAAATCGCAGGATTGTAAAAACTATGTAAAATAAGAAACGCGACAGATTTTCGCCTGCCGCGTTTCTTGTTTGTTCTTTTTATTTATATTCCTTAATAAATACTATGCTCTTCTTATTCATATTTCTTGATGAAATCTACATTCTTCTTTTCTATCGGACTTAAATAAGAATCTTTAAAATCTTTCGGAGCAATGTATCCGTTATACCATGCCTGTGAATCAAAATATACCTGCAATGACTGATCATCAAACAGACGGCCTTCTCTTGCATAGATTTCATTTCTTGCAAGTCTGAGTTCCGCACTGGAAAGCCCGCTGATATCTGAATAATCAAGCAGATAATCCGAACTGTACGGAATTACATAACCGCTGGAACTGATATAGTGTCTCTGATTATCATATGGATTGATAACAATGATCTTACTTGTATCGCCACGGTTATTTGCATTGTTATTCGTCTTTTTCTTTGCTGTCTGTTTTACTTTGATACTCTCAGCCGTAATATAATACGGTGTTTCTGTCACTACGTCTTCGATTTTCTTAGAAGCTTCGGTATCACCGGTAACAAAAATATAGTTATCACCTTTCTGAAGTTCAAACTTCAATGTTTTCGTTCCTTCTCCAAGCATGCACAGTTCTGTCTTAGTTGTTCCTTTATCCGGATAATTTACTTTCCAGCCAAGTCCACCCTGGTCATTGGATGGTGTATAACTGAACTTCACTTCCGCAGTACCTTCTTTTTGTGTCGAAATCACAAAGTAGTCCACATCATCTTTGGAATCGATATAGCCGGTCACTGGTTTTCCTTCTTCCAGTGTAATCGCCTGATTTATAGAATCATTTGGCTCATTGGAATCTTTTACTTCCTTTTTTTCCGGCTCTTTCTGCTCTGTTGTTTCCGTTTTTGTCTCTGGTTTTGTCTCTTTTGGGGACCTTCCAAGTCCAAATACAACGAGTGCGATAATCACCACCGCCATAACAGCACATACAATGCCAAGTATAATAACCAGATTTTTTGATCCTTTCGGCTCATTCTTCTGTACTCTTTCTTCCTGCTCGTCCGGCCACTCGGTTGCAAATTCCTCATTTGCATCTGGTGTTTCATGTACAGCCGGTGCCTCTTCGGTTTCTGTTTTGTGTCCACAATGTGCACAGAACATTGCACCCGGCTCTATCGGCCGGCCGCAGTTAGGACAAAATCTTGCTCTCTCTCCCATCTTACTTCTTCCTCCGTACTTTTTCTTTCCTTATTATTCTTAATTTTCTTCTTTTATTTTTTCTTCTTTCAGTTCTTCTTCCGTAATCTCCTGCGCTGTCTCTTCCAGAGCTTCTTCAATATCTGCCAGTACTTCCGGCTCAGATTCAGACTCTGCTTTTAATTCCGGCACATTCTCCGATATTGCTTCTGCCAGCATTTCTGACTCCGGCTCCGGCATCCTTATATTTTCCGGCTCTGGCTCCGGCATTGTCTGTCGGCTCTCTTCTTCCAGTTTATTTCCACAGTTAATGCAGAACAGAGCGTCACCATCATTTTTGAAACCGCAGTTTGTACAATATTTTTCTTTTATATTTGAGGCTTCCAGATTCTCTTTTACCGTCAATGAAGAGCCACATTTTACACAGAATTTGGAACTTATCTTATTGCCATATCCACACTGTGGACATGGTTTTACTTCTGTGGCCAGACGCAGTTCTTCTTTTTCTTTCTCAATCTGTGCACGCAATCTACGGATCTCAGCAAATAATTCTTCATATTCGGTTCCCACTTCCTCTGCGTGCCGTTTCACACACTGCACACCAACCTGATATATGAGTTTCTCTATCATCTTCTCGTCATCTCTGATTTTCGCAGAAATCCGCTCACTCTCCAGTCCATCTTTTATCTTTGTTGATATTCCCTGACCAGCGGCATTGATCGAGTCTTTCATTTTATCCAGCATCGCCATATGTCGTCCTCCCTATATCTTTTCAAGATTTGCTTTCTCAAAGCATATAACAGCCCTAAATGTCTCTCATCTGTTATAAATTGTTCTGTCTGTTATATGCATTGCAAATCCGGTTACTGTTCTTGATCAGGATGTGCATTGCAACAAACGGTCCCAAACCACATAATAAAATTCCGATCAGATCCCACACTAATACAGTTGTTCCGTTCTCTGGAAATGTCATTCCGTAGCGCGGTGCATTGGTGCAAAGCCTGTTTCCTATTTTATAAGACCAGTAGAATGAATAAATTCCACAGGTCAGGAATGACAATATAATAAATGCAGCCAGACCGGACGTCATCTCTCCATCGCCTTCACATGCAATGTTCACATCATGCGCCATTTTATATATGAAATAATAACTGTAGATTCCGCAGGTAACGATCGACAGCAGTATGTATATGGCAAGACTTCTGTCATCCTGCAGTCTCTCTTTTCTTCCTGCCGGCATCTGATTATTACTGCTAAAGCTCTGTTTTACATTGTGTATCTCACTTTCCATTTTCCGTTCGGTTGACCGGAAAGTCTGATTCACCTGCTCAGAAAACTGCTTTTTTATTGTGCATGGATTGCCACACTTCGGACAAAACTTTGCGTTATCGGGCAGTTTCGCCCCACATTTCGTACAAAACACTATTTTTCTTCCTCCTCATTCCTGTATAGTTCCTGCGGATATGCAGGCTCTATCGATACCTATGATACCCACGGATTGTTCCGTGCTGCTCTGGTATCATGTAAATGATGTCAGGGTCATTAAGCCGTAAAACCACTTCCGTGCAAGCACGTCGTGGTTTCAGGCTTTTGACCCTAGCGTTATATAAATTTTATCATAGTAAAATATCATTGTAAATATTAGCATTATGAAGAATCTCCGTAAATTTTAAAAGGGAAATTGCATTTTTATGCTATCAATGCTAAACTAAGCTAAAACTTAACGAACACAAAGGAGAATTATTATGTTTTGTAAACACTGTGGAAAGCAGCTGACAGATGGTGCAAAATTCTGCCCCGACTGCGGAACCCCTGTTTCTGCTAAAGCTCAACATACACAGCAGCATTTCGAAGCTACAGCGTCACACAAGCAGACACCACACAATGAGGCTGCGCATCCTACACCACATAACCACGAACATCGAACTCAGCAGACTGCAAAAACAGCATCGCATAACCACACACATCCAACACAGACAATAAACCACACAAAATCTTCTGTAGCAGGTGCAATGAATTATACCGCCTCTGATATGACAACAGCTCCTGCACAAAAAGTACGCAGAAATTTTACAATTGGAAATATTGTCACCTGGATTGGATGCTTCCTTGCATTTATATCCATGTTTATGACATTTGCCACGGTATCTATTCTTGGTTTTTCCCAGACAGTCACTCTTTTTGACACTAATGACGGAAAATTATTTCTTGCAGTGATCCTGGCAGTGGCGGTTATTAACTTCTTCCGTATTGATATTATCAGCCTGATCGGATCATGTGTCGGTGTTTTCTTCCTTCTTATGGAATACAAAGATGCCGCCGATAAATTACAGCAGTTTTCTTCTATGGTTCATTATGGAATCGGACGAATGCTTCTGACTGTCGGAATTATTCTGATGGTACTAGGTGCAGTCGCAAGTATCTTCCTTCGCAAGAAGAATGTGAAACTGAATGTTTTACAGTAAATCGACGGACGGATATAAATGTAAATATTATCTGACCCAATGTAAGATAATACACTATATTACATGCTATATATTTTATCAAAGCCAGCTGATTTGCTGGCTTTTTATTTACGCCATATACTTTTGCACAAAACACGTAATAAGATAAAAAGAGCAACCACACCCTATTTTTATTCAGTCGCATAACCGACTCTCTTAAAACGGATGTGATTGCTCTTGAATTATCATCTTTCAATCACTGATAATTTGTTAATTCCTATTTTTCAACATCTCCGACTACAGCCCATCTCCAGAATGACTGGTCATAGTTCCATGTATTCTTGCATCCTGCCATTTCAAGTACAAGCTGCATATATGCGGAACGAATACCGCCTGTACAATAAGTTACGATCTTGTCATCTTTGGAAATGCCCGCATCTTTTAACATCTTATCAATGTCAGCCTGTGATCTTAATGTTCCGTCTTCACGGAAAAGATCTGTATACCGAATATGGATTGCTCCCGGAAGATGTCCGCCTTTTGCTTCGTTATATTTCTTAGCACCTTCATACTCTTCATCTGTACGAACATCAACGATCTTGTAATCTTTGTAGTTCTTCTGAAGTTCTTCTGTTTCCATGTCATGTGTCATGTCAAGTTTGTCGATCTTCACATCTACTTTGTCTAACTTGGAAGGTCCTTTCTGTGTCTCAGCTCCGGCATTTACCAGCGCTTCGTATCCACCGTCAACCATCTTAAGGTTTGTGTAACCTGCTACGCGCAGCTCCCAGAGAACACGGGCATCTTCTCCCCATCCTCCAAGTGTCTCACCTAAGAGAACGATTTCCTTGTTCGGATCAAGGCCGAGGTTGCTGAGTTTTTTAGATAACTCTGCAGGCTGTGGAACTTTTCCCCAGTTCTCATCGCCCTGCTTGCCATATTTGTCTTCGCATGTTCCAAGTGCCTGCCAGCTTGTAGCTGCTGCACCCTTGATCGTCTCTTTATTAGAATATTTCTCGCCACGGCAGTCAAGAAAAATTACATTGTCATCGCCCATCAGTTTCTTCGCTTCTTTTGCGGTTATCAGGTATTCTCCTTTAAAAGAATCCTTGGAAACCAAATCGTCGTCCGATACTCCTTTTGCTTTGCTTCCGCATCCAACTACAAGCATCATAGCCAGCAGTCCGACACCCATACATCTGATAAACTTCTTCATACCATTTCTCCTCTTAATCTTCGTTTAATATTTCTTCTGTGATCTGGATCACCTTTTCTGCAAGACACGGACAGAACTCTGTCATCTTTCCGCTGTCTAATGCCCCTTGAAGTCCTTCCGGTGTAGACACATCATAACCGATGATCTCTTTGCAGTTTACAGAACCATATTCCTGTTCAAAACGATTCTTAAACTCCATGTATTTTCCGATCATGACATTCTTCTGGTCCATCAGTCCTTCTTCTTTTGTGTGTCCATACTTCATACCGATCGCCATCAGCGCTCCGGTATAAGCACCACAGACAGATCCTAACATCATGCCACCTCCAAAACAGGCAGCAATACGGTTTGCTTCGTCTTCACTTAAGTCAAACCGCTCTGCAAAATGACGGAACACTACCTGTGAACAGTCATATCCTTTTATAAAGTTGTCTTTAATTTCATTTGCCTTCTGGTTCATATTCTTGTCTCCTTTATTTCTATTTTCCTGCATAACAATGTTTGTCAAACAGAATCTTACGCTTTTTATACGGAGTCCCTACCAGGTCCATAATCGTTGCTTTCGATCCGATCGGCAGATCGATCGCCTGATTAAAATCACAGTCATAAACCTTTGATATTATAAAATTATTTTGTTTTCTTTTTCTGTTTTTCATTATATAACTGTTTGAACAGAACGATAAGACCTGATAAAGCAAATAAGATCAGAAGTCCTGTTACGAGCAGTTTTGCTCCTCCGGTCAGCATACCACCCACATAAGAGTAAACGATGGTTGCCGGAAGCTGTCCGATTCCTGTAGCTACGAAAAATCCCCAGAAAGACATAGATGTAAGACCTGCTGCATAACTTACATAATCAAATGAAATAAACGGCAGAAGTCTTGCGATCAGGATACTTAAATTTCCATGTCTCTCAAAGAAGACATCGATCTGCTGAAGTCCTGCTTTGCTTGTAAGCTTCTCAGCTACATCTCTTCCCAGAATTCTTGCGATATAGAAGCAAAGCACTGCTCCTGCCATCGCACTTGACCAGGAAAGAATCGCTCCCTGCCACCATCCGAATAAGTTTGCGTTCGCAAATGTGATCAGGAATGCCGGAAGCGGGGCTGCTACAGACTGTAAGATCATCAATGCAAAAGACACAGCTGCTGCATATGCACCGTAAGATGCAACGAATTCTTTGACAACGGTAAAGTCGCCGCTTGCAAATGCTGCAAAAATACGATTCATCAGCTTATTTACACTCGGTACGCAGAAATAAACTGCCACACATCCTACAATCAACACGATTACTATAATCTTACTGAGCCATTTGTTTCGTTTTTTTGTTTCCACCTCTTGTTCTCCTTTTTCTTTGTTTCCTTTTGTTCTCTCTTGTTTCTATAGATACTTTGTCCGCATACGATTGATCAGGGATTTGATCGTATCCGGTTTTTCTTTTGTTCCCAGAATCTCCGGCAGGACGTGACGTACCTGCTTACAGCCGTTTCTGGTCAGATTGCCTGCACAGGAGCCGCAATATGTATAAATCGTCTGCGGATACTTCTTCACTGTCTCAGCAAAGCTTTTTGCTATCTCCGGTTCTTTGGCGCAGCCCTGTCCGCCAAGGCCACAGCACTGGATATCCTCCAATGTCTGAAATTCTGCGTCTGAAAACGCCTCAATGTCTGTGATCCATTCTCCCTTTTCTCTGTCAGGGCATGGACGAAACATCGTACCGCCGGTCAGACACTTCTCACCAAGATGCAGTTCCTTTAATTTCTGATAAATGTTCACTACACGGATCGTAAGTCTTGGCTTCAGAAACGCATAACAGTTCGGACACATCGTAATGACCTCTGTCACCCCCGCATCATCCATGCGCTTCTGAATTCCCTGCATAATACGTTCCTCTTCGTCTTCCATTCCTATATCTGCGATTGGTTTTCCACAGCAGTCATAGACCACACCGATCCCGGCTTCTTTTTCAAACAGTTCCACCAGAACTTTTGTTGTCTTCGGATATACAGACGGGAAATTGCATCCCGGAAATAACACACTCTTCTCTGTCACATGCCTATAATTGCGATATGAATATTCCTTTTTTTCAGAAATGGTCCGCTTGTACTCTTTGTTCACCCGCGCGCCTTCGTCAGATGCAACGCTGGCTCTGCGCATATCCATAATGATTCCCTGTCCGTCAATCCCCACCGGACAGACTTCTGAACATTTGCCACATAAAAAGCAGTGATACGCAAGCTTATTAAGCTTTTCGGTATCACCTATATCAAGACCATACTTTTTCAAAAAGGAACAATTCTCCTGACAGACATGACAGTGGATGCATTTGTCTGCATCTTTTACTCTCTCATTCTGACACATGTTATTATCCTCTCTTTTCTATTTACTCTCGCTCATTGTATCATCAAATCCGTATTTCGTATAATTGATATTGTGAATATATCATTGTAAATATAGGTTGTGTCTATATGTATTAAACCCACCGAAACGCTCTGTTTTACTTGGTTTTCCACTTATTGATACAAATTTATCATACAGACAAATAAATATGTCTTTTACAAACCGTATTTTACATCAAAACTTCAAATGCATATACCATTAGCGGCATTGTCAGAATGGATAACAATGTTGTCATCACATTAATTGCACTTGCATAATTTGAATCATTTCCATACACCTGACACATCTGCGTTACCGTTGATGCAGAAGGTGTGATCACCGCCAGAAAGACAACAAGCAATATCTTCTTTCCATCCGGATGCCAGCTGATCAGATGACTGAATTTTAATAGGAGCAAGGATATCATCGGTACAACCACAAGTCTTAATGCTGTCACAAAATAAATCCGTCTATTCGCAAACACTTGTCGCAGGCTCATCTGGGCAAGTAACATTCCTGTAACGATCATGCTCGCCGGTCCGATCATAACACCAACCGCACTCATTGTCCCATCCACGATTTCCGGAAGTTTAATCTGTAAAAAGAATAAAACAATTCCCAGGACAACTGCGATCATATTGATATTAAATACGATTTTTCTCCAATCCGTTCCCTCTTCTCTGCTGATAATCTTTTTCCCATGTGTCCACATAAACACCAGCTGCACGCTCATAAAAACACAGCCGCAGAGCACCCATTTTTCACCCAGGATAAATGTTACCAAAGGTACGATCAGATTTCCTGAATTTGAATAATATACCGATGCCAATTCTACTTCATCCATTTTCAAAGCTTTTGCAATTGCCCATACTGCGATCAGCAAAATGATCTGCAATAAGACCGATGCCGCAAATGCAAGTTCTAATTCCTTTACCGTATTTTTCGTATAGGTTACCTGGAACGCATGAATGATCACACACGGAATTACCAGATACAATACAATTTTAGATAGCACTTTACTATCCTCAGCCGTTACAATACCGGCTTTCACTACCAGGTAACCCATCAGGATCATCAGAAATAGTTCTGCAATCTGTTTCATTAATAAAATACTGATTTCCATATTGTCCCTCCTTTTGCTGTCGAGCATAGCTATATAATGTTTTGTTTTTATATCTTAATTAAAAAAAGCGTCTGGCACTAATATAATATTTTCTGGCGCAGAAAGCAAGTTTTGTGATATGATAGAAATGTTGGGCATTTTGTCCGTTATGAACCTCAATAGAATATTTATATAATAAGAAGAAAGAAAATCTGAAGTTCCGGCTTCTTCTGGATCTTTTACAATTTCCGTTAAGCCTGTTTTTCACCCGCTTTCTGAACCTATTTTCAGCACTGATCCCGGATCTTGGGGATGCATATAGTGATCAGTTTGCCGGAAGCTTTGCGGGAAGAGTCTGTTTTCTCATTGTTGCAATCATTTCTGCTTTAAACCTATGAATCTGCTTGCCGGTCTTGAAACAGCTACACAGGAAGCGATACCTGTCGATCTTGAAGCAGCTGAATAGGGAACTATATATGCTGATTTTGAAGCAGCTGACCAGGAAAATATATGTGTCGGTTCAGAGGTTGCCGACAACATAAAATAAAACAAAAGAGGAGAATTATCTATGCATAAGAAAGAAACTGTTTTTCAGAAAATCATGTCTGTACTTGTGGTCATTTTGGGGAATATGATCTATGCTCTGGCATTAAAACTGTTCCTTCTCCCTTCTGACCTGATGACCGGTGGTACAACCGGTATCGCACTTGCCGTAAAACATTATACCGGGTTTAATATTTCCGGCGTTATTTTAATTTTTAATATCGCAATGCTGATCGTAGGTTTCATCGTTCTTGGTAAAAAATTTGCCCTGACAACGATCATCAGTACATTCGCTTATCCGATCTCACTGGAATTTTTCAACCGACTCTTCAGTGATTTGGTGCTGACTGACAATATACTGTTGTGTACCATCTTTTCCGGACTCGGTATCGGCATTGGACTTGCCATTGTCATCCGGAGCGGTGCTTCCACCGGTGGTATGGATATCCCACCGCTGGTGCTGAATCATTTTTTCCGCATCCCGGTATCTGTAAGTCTGTATGTATTTGACTTTACAATTCTGATCTTCCAAGCAGCTTATAACCCGGTTGACAATGTACTCTACGGAATCATCCTTGTCATGATCTACACGATTGTACTCGACAAATTACTCGTCTTTGGCACAACACGTATCGAAGTGAAAGTCATGAGCAATGAACACGAAAAGATCCGTCAGGCAATCATTACAGAAATGGACCGCGGCGTGACAGCCCTGTCTGCCCGGAGCGGTTATATGGATGAGCCAACCCAGATGATCTTCAGCGTAATCTCCAACCGCGAGCTTCCACGGATTGAAAAGATCATCCGCGAGATTGATCCGGAAAGTTTCGTTGTTGTAAGCCATGTCAGTGAAGTGCGCGGACACGGCTTTTCATTAGAGAAAAAATATAAATAAAACTATTTCCGGTAATTGTGGAACTTCCTTAGCTGTTATCACTTATGCATCACTTATGCATTATTTATTCATTATTTTGTATAAATATTAAAAAGTTTATAAGATGTGTTCTTGCCAATCTCTTGTTCTATCTATATAATAGAACAAGAGATTTTTACATTACATGTCACAGGAGGGAATCACGATATGCCAAAGAGAACAGATATTCACAAGGTACTAATCATCGGCTCCGGCCCGATCATCATCGGACAGGCGTGCGAGTTTGACTATTCCGGAACACAGGCGTGCAAAGCACTGCGTAAGCTGGGGTATGAAATCGTACTGGTAAACTCAAACCCGGCTACGATTATGACAGATCCGGAAACAGCCGATGTCACCTATATTGAACCTCTGAACGTAGACCGTTTGGAACAGATCATTGCCAAAGAGCGCCCGGATGCACTGCTTCCGAACCTTGGAGGACAGTCCGGACTGAACCTCTGCGCCGAACTTGCCAAAGAAGGGGTTTTGGACAAATATAATGTACAGGTTATCGGTGTACAGGTAGATGCCATTGAACGTGGTGAAGACCGTATCGAATTTAAGAAATCCATGGATGCACTGGGCATCGAAATGGCCAAAAGCCAGGTTGCTTACAGCGTAGAAGAAGGTCTTGCCATTGCAGACGAACTTGGTTATCCGGTTGTTCTTCGTCCGGCTTACACTATGGGAGGCGCCGGCGGCGGACTTGTTTATAACAAAGAAGAATTAAAAACCGTTATGGCACGAGGATTACAGGCAAGTCTTGTCGGACAGGTGCTTGTAGAAGAATCCATACTCGGCTGGGAAGAGCTGGAATTAGAGATCGTCCGTGATGCAGAAGGCAATATGATCACCGTCTGCTTTATTGAGAATATCGATCCTCTTGGCGTACATACAGGAGATTCCTTCTGTTCAGCTCCGATGCTGACGATTTCCGAAGAGTGTCAGAAACGTCTGCAGGAGCAGGCTTATAAAATTGTTGACTCCGTAGAAGTTATCGGTGGAACGAACGTACAGTTTGCACATGATCCGGTTTCCGACCGAATTGTCGTTATCGAGATCAACCCGCGTACTTCCCGTTCTTCAGCTCTTGCTTCCAAAGCTACCGGTTTCCCGATT
This sequence comes from Dorea sp. OM07-5, assembly GCF_003481355.1. Classification (NCBI taxonomy): domain Bacteria; kingdom Bacillati; phylum Bacillota; class Clostridia; order Lachnospirales; family Lachnospiraceae; genus Dorea; species Dorea sp. OM07-5. The sequence continues at coordinate 34,094 of NZ_QUKZ01000007.1, forward strand.
GCACTTGTATCTGCAATGCTGGCTTCCGGATTAACTTTAAAAGATATTCCATGCGGTAAATACGGAACTCTGGATAAATATGTTCCGGACGGCGATTATGTTGTTATCAAATTTGCACGCTGGGCATTTGAAAAATTCAAAGGTGTAGAAGACAAACTTGGAACACAGATGCGTGCAGTCGGCGAAGTTATGAGTATCGGAAAGACTTACAAAGAAGCTTTCCAGAAAGCAATCCGCAGTCTCGAGACCGGACGCTACGGTCTTGGTTATGCCAAAGACTACAATAACATGAGCAAAGATCAGCTTCTGAAAATGCTCATTACACCATCCAGCGACCGTCATTTCATTATGTATGAAGCGCTCCGCAAAGGTGCTACAATTGAAGAGATCTATGATCTTACAAAAGTTAAAACATATTTCATTGAGCAGATGAAAGAACTGGTAGACGAAGAAGAAGCACTTGCTGCGAAGAAAGGAGCTCTTCCGGCAGATGATGCACTCGTTGCCGCAAAGAAACACGGTTTCTCAGATAAATATTTAAGCCAGATCCTGGAAGTTCCGGAAGACGATATCCGTAACCGCAGAATCGAACTTGGATGCGAAGAAGCATGGGAAGGCGTACACGTGAGTGGTACCGAAGACAGCGCTTACTACTACTCTACTTACAACGCTGAAGATAAGAATCCTGTAAATACAGATAAACCGAAGATTATGATCCTTGGTGGCGGTCCAAACCGTATCGGACAGGGTATCGAATTTGACTACTGCTGTGTACACGCAGCTTTAGCACTCAAGAAACTTGGCTTTGAAACAATTATTGTAAACTGTAACCCGGAAACAGTTTCTACAGATTATGATACTTCTGATAAATTATACTTTGAGCCACTGACACTGGAAGATGTATTAAGCATTTACAAAAAGGAAAAACCGGTTGGGGTTATTGCACAGTTCGGCGGACAGACACCGCTCAACCTGGCTGCTGATCTGGAAAGAAACGGTGTGAAGATCCTCGGAACTTCTCCATCTGTTATCGACCTTGCAGAAGACCGTGATCTTTTCCGCGAAATGATGGATAAACTTGAGATTCCTATGCCAGAATCCGGAATGGCTACTACTGTAGAAGAGGCACTTGCCATTGCAAAAGAAATCGGTTATCCGGTTATGGTTCGTCCTTCTTACGTTCTCGGTGGTCGCGGAATGGAAGTTGTATACGATGACGAAAGTCTGGAAGGATACATGAAAGCCGCTGTCGGCGTAACTCCGGATCGTCCGATCCTGATTGACCGTTTCCTGAACCACGCACTGGAATGTGAGGCAGATGCGATCAGCGACGGAAATCATGCATTTGTACCGGCTGTTATGGAGCACATTGAGCTTGCCGGTGTACACTCCGGAGACTCTGCATGTATTATCCCGTCCGTGCACATTTCCGAAGAAAATGTACAGACGATCAAAGAATACACACGCAAGATCGCAGAAGAGATGCATGTCAAAGGTCTTATGAACATGCAGTATGCAATTGAAAACGGAAAGGTTTATGTTCTGGAAGCGAACCCGCGTGCATCCCGTACTGTACCGCTTGTTTCAAAGGTTTGCAACATCCGTATGGTACCGCTTGCAACAGACATCATCACTTCCGAACTGACCGGACGCAAATCGCCGGTTGCTGACTTAAAAGAACAGAATATCCCGTATTTCGGAGTAAAAGAAGCAGTCTTCCCATTCAACATGTTCCAGGAAGTTGATCCGATCTTAGGACCTGAGATGCGTTCTACCGGTGAAGTTCTCGGACTTGCCGAAACTTACGGAGAAGCTTTCTACAAAGCACAGGAAGCAACACAGTCCAAGCTTCCGCTTTCCGGAACGGCACTGATTTCTGTAAACCGCAAAGACAAAGCTGAAGTTGTAGAGATTGCTCAGTCATTCGCTGATGATGGATTCAAACTGGTTGCTACCGGAAATACTTATGAGCTGATCAAGGAAGCCGGCATTGATGTTACACGCATCAACAAGCTTTCCGAAGGCGGTCGTCCGAACACGCTGGATGCGATCACCAATGGTCAGATCGACCTGATCGTCAACTCACCGGTCGGAAAAGACAGTGTAAATGATGACAGTTACCTGCGTAAAGCTGCGATCAAGGCAAAGATTCCTTACATGACAACCATTGCTGCTGCGAGAGCAACTGCAAAAGGAATCCGCTATGTGAAAGAACATGGAAATGGCGAAGTAAAATCCTTGCAGCAGCTACACAGCGAAATTACAGACAAATAAATTTTAAAGGAATCCGGTTTTAACCGGATTCCCTTTCATTCACAGAACATAAGGAGGAATTTCCATGAAATTTTGTGGAAAATGCGGCGCCCCTTGCGACAACGCATACAAACACTGCCCAGAGTGTGGAGCACCACTCTCTGATGGCGAGACAAATGCGGATCTTAACGATCACACAACAGATTCTATCAATAATGCTGAGCAGACTGACACTGGCAATAGCAATCATATGCATGAAAATCCGTTTATGACAGCTTACACTGCACCAGAGGATGCTTCTGCTGACTCCCCATCTGACACCAATACAAGCGAGAATTCTGAGGGAACTTCTTCAAATGCAGCTACTGAAAACGCAACTTCTCATTCTGACGAACATGCAAGCGAGAATACCTACACATACAGTTACTCAGATACTTCCAGTCAGACTGATAATACAACCGAAAATGAGAATGCGTACAGCTACACTCATTCTTCCAACGAAAAAGAGGCAACTTTTGATAATAACGGCTATACCAATAATTACAATACCGATAATAATAATAATAATAATAATAATTACAATACCAACAATAATTATACGGGAAATAATGCATATAATGCCAACAATACTTATGGAAATACCGGTTATAATAACAATTTTCAGCAAAATTCTGTTATCACGCCACGAAACATTCCGCTTTGTGTAATCTTATCGATCGTAACGTGTGGAATTTATGGTATTTACTGGATGATCAAACTAAATGACGAGATCAATGCTCTTGCCGGTGAACCATATGCGACATCCGGCGGCATGGTATTTCTCTTATCCATTGTCACTTGTAACATTTATAACTTATACTGGATGTATAAAATGGGTGAGCGCACGGATCGTATTAACAGGATTCAGGGAAATTCCAACATTCTGTATCTGGTCATCGGGATTTTGGGATTTGGCATTGTCAACTACTGCCTGATGCAGGATGCGATCAATAAACAAGTCAGAGGTATGTAATTGGGCGATATTTTATCGCGGTGATATGGTAATGTCTTAAAAAGGGGACGGGGATTTTCTAGAAAATCCCCGTCCCCTTTTTTTATCGTCACACTTGCTTTCTTACTGGCTCCATCCAGTGCCTGCGCAGTGATCTTCACTTTCTTATTTTGCCGCCGCACTCACCGAATGTAGGTTCATCTACTGATTTCTCTACCACTTCTCAATTTCTTCGTCACTCAGTCTTAATTTCTCCATTCGTTTGACAAGTTCCTCATCCATGTGGTCAAAAAGATAATTTTTCCCACCATGATGACGCTCGATGTATTCTTCCCGCAGCTCTTTTTTCATAATCTCGACTTCTTCATAAAACTCTCTGGAAGAAATCAGATTTGCACCCTGACCAACAGTGACAACCTGCTCGATTCCATCGGAAGTCACTACCGTTACACGGTATTTTTTCGCCACTTCATGAACAACCTTTTCGATATACTGATCCGCGGTCTCCGCTTCCTTCGTAAATACAACATGAATGTTGTGGTATTTCTGGATTTCCAGATATGGACCTTCCACTCTGTATGCATCAAACACAAGGATCACTGTGCATTTTTTATATCCCTGATAATTGCACAGAATATCCATCAATCGGTCTCTCGCCGCTTCAATGCTGTCTTTAGCCAGCTCTTTCAGCTCGTCCCACGCAAAAATGACATTATAACCATCTACAAGCAAATATTCCGGTAAATGCTCCTGCGATTTTTTCTTTTTCACCGATGTAGCAACCGTTCTTGTAGTATCCGATAATTTCCGCTCAATTTTTCCATACGTGCGGATGAAAATCTCTTCCAGTTCTTTCTCTTCTTCCCAGCTTCCATAACCGGCACCCGGAGCCGTCTTCCCGACAAAATTGCTTCTTCTGCATGTATTGGAATATTTCTCACCTGCCCCAGGATTCTGATTTCCGGCAGTTTTCAATTCTTTCTCTGCCATCTTTGCTTCTTCTGCCTGTCTCTCGGCAGCCTCTATCCGTGCAAGCTGGCTTTCTATATGCATATGCTCCGGCACTTCATCCCACGGCACATAATAGCCTGCTCCGTGCGAACAGAATACGGAACCTGTCGGATTTTCCATATCACGCTCCGCATCATAGCCAATTGCCTCTATAACTTCTTCTGCATTGTGACAAGGACGGTATCCGGAAAATACGCAGGCAAGTCTTCCTTCTCCATGAGAATAAGCTGCAACTTCTCTCTGATAATCGCGCATGGTTGCCACCGGTGCCAGCCCTTTGATCCGTGTCCGATCGCCTTCCTGCTGTGGCGCCTCTGCCTCTGCTGCCAGTCTCTGCATATCATTCAGCGCTCTTCCTGTTACTGAAGCCGGAATCTCAAGTTCAAATGTATAATAAGGTTCCAACAGCACACTATCCGCCTGCATCAGTCCCTGCCGGATCGCGCGATAAGTAGACTGACGGAAATCACCGCCTTCCGTGTGCTTTAAATGTGCTTTTCCTGCCGCCAGCGTGATTTTCATATCTGTGATTGGCGCTCCAGTAAGGACGCCTCTGTGCTCTCTTTCTTCCAGATGTGTGAAAATAAGTCTCTGCCAGTTTCTGTCCAGATCATCCTCACTGCAGATCGTATCAAATGTAAGACCACTTCCTGGCTCGCCCGGTTCCATGATCAGATGCACTTCTGCATAATGACGCAGTGGCTCATAATGTCCGACGCCTTCTACGCGGTTCGTAATTGTCTCTTTATATACAATATTGCCTTCTCCAAATGTTACATCCACGCCAAAGCGTTCTAAAATCAGCTCATGCAGAATCTGGATCTGCACTTCTCCCATCAGACATACGTGAATCTCCGACAGTTCTTCTTTCCATACAACACGAAGCAGGGGATCTTCCTCTTCTAACTGGCGCAGATTCCGGAGCATTTCCGATACATCGCATCCTTCCGGCAATAACACCTGATAAGTCAGTACCGGTTCCAGCACCGGCTCCACATTCTCCGCTTCCACTCCGAGACCTTCTCCCGGCTTTGTCATACTAAGGCCTGTCACTGCACAAATTGTTCCAGCCGAAACTTCCGGAACTGCCTCAAACTTATCCCCTGAATAAATGCGGATCTGGTTCACCTTCTCTTCCCAGTGTTCACCATCTTCCGGATGATTTTCCAGAACTTCTTTGACTTTCAGTTTCCCGGATGTCACTTTCATATGTGTCAGACGATTTCCTTTATCATCTCTTGAAATCTTGTACACACGCGCGCCAAAATCCGCCGGTTCATCTGCATTCGTTTCCATATACTCTGCCAGCCCGTCCAGCAATTGCTGTACACCTTCGACTTTAAGCGCAGATCCAAAATAACACGGAAATACCTTTCTTTCCATGATCAATCCAGCAATTGTCTCTTCCGTAAGTTTCTCTGCCTCCAGGTATTCTTCCAGCGCCCGTTCATCTCCCATTGCTGCATTTTCATAGAAAGAAGTATCTTTCTCTACATCAAATGCCATAATCTGGTCGTCCAGTCCATTTTTCAGTTCTTCCAGCAGGTGTTTCCTGTCTGTTCCTTCCTGATCCATCTTATTTACAAATAAAAATACCGGTACATTGTAGCGTTTCAGGAGGCTCCAGAGTGTCCTTGTATGTCCCTGGATTCCGTCCGCTCCGTTGATCACAAGAATCGCATAATCGAGGACCTGCAAAGTACGCTCCATCTCCGCTGAAAAATCCACATGTCCCGGTGTATCCAGCAAAGTTACCTGCCACGGATCAAGCGGAAATACCGCCTGTTTGGAAAATATCGTAATTCCTCTGCTCCGCTCCAGTTCATGCGTATCCAGAAATGCATCTTTATGATCCACTCTTCCCAACGTTCTTAATTTGCCACTCAAATACAAAATACTTTCCGAAAGTGTTGTCTTTCCTGCATCAACATGCGCCAGTATTCCGATTGTAATATTTCTCATATTTCTTACACCTGTTTCTTCACTTTCTGTATTATAAATCCAGCTTCATCCGTACCAGTTCCCTGCGTTTTTCATATTCACTGTAAAATGCATCCCCAGCGGCAAGTTCTGCCTGATATGGTGTCTGATAGAATGTCCTCAAAATGAAAACCTGCAAAATCTTTGCTTCTTCCGCACTCAAATCTGCAAGCGCCGTCTCACAGTTTTTCAAAAATGCATGCCAGGAAGTAATATAGTTCTCATATGCTTTGAGATTTGCAATGCCAAGCCATTTTTTCACCTTAATCTTCGTTCGGTCTTTCTTCTGACATTCATGGATCTGCAGAAAATACTTAAATTCATCTTCTTCATAAAATCGTCCAAGCGGAAATAACCTGCAGATTCCCGGACGGAATGCATGAATCTTGCATCTGCCAGCTTCATTTAAGAATGGACAGCCTAACGTCCCGTCATCCATGTCAAGATGCGGCAGGATCATGCCATCCACAACTCCGAGCGCGATCTTTCCTTTCATTAATTCTTCAAATGTCTCACCCAGCCCGGCACTCATCTGCCAAACATCATAAGGATCCAGCACAATGGAATCACCCATACCACGGCAACACGCAGAACAGCCTTTGCAATCCTGACAATCTGCTTTTACCATGTCATTTGCCGTATATAAATTACCATCCGAGATTTCTTTCATATCTATGTTTCTTATCATTTTCTTATCCTCTATATGTCTTCGCTTTCTTTTGTCTGTCTGGAATCTTACGTTTTACATTATATCTGTGTAATAGAACATGAAAGCACTGTACTTCTTATAGGATAAACGATTGTAAGACTAAATGCCACCCCTTGTTTTACTTTGCAGAAAAATATGCCACATAATAGAAGTTTGTTTTTCAGTTAATAAAAAAATTCCAGAAATTAGCACTCACCTCTTGACAGTGCTAATAATAGATGTTATAGTACAGTTAGAACAAAGGAAGAGGGATAAAAAGAAAGGGTCTTGATTCCAGATGTTCCTATGAGACAACAACACATCGGATTCTCCGACAGTGCTTAATTATATTTTATGAATGTCTTTTGAAAGGAGATATGACTTATGATGTTACCTAGTATTTTTGGAGAGAACTTATTGAACGATTTCTTTGATGATGATTGGAATGCATGGGGTTATAGTGACACAAGCCTTATGAACACAGATGTTAAGGAAAACGAAAAGGATTACGAACTGACGATGAGTATGCCGGGCGTACAGAAAGATAATGTAAAGGCTGAACTGAATGATGGTTATCTGACAATCAGCGCAAGCACAGATACGAACAACGATGAGAAAGATAAAGATGGACATTATATCCGTCGTGAACGTTACAGCGGTTCTTGCCAGAGAAGTTTCTATGTTGGCAAAGATGTCACAGAAGATGATATTAAGGCAAGTTTTGAAGATGGCACTTTGAAGATGACCATTCCGAAAAAAGAAGCTAAACCTGCTGTGGAAAGCAAAAAACAGATTGCCATCGAAGGATAATCTTATAATTAAACTTATAGTCGACAAGTTGCTCATAGCCGGAGTGAAAAGCTCTGGTAGCACATAATATAGATAGAGATTCAAGGAGGAATGACTTATGATGATGCCTAGTATTTTTAATGATAATTTATTTGATGATTTTTTCAGATTCCCATTTTATAATGACAAAGATGAACATCGTATGGAGAAGAAACTTTACGGACACAGAGCTCACAACTTAATGAAGACCGATATCCGCGAGAGAAAAGGCAGTTATGTTCTCGATATTGACCTTCCTGGATTTAAGAAAGATGAGCTTACCATTGAGTTAAACGATGGTTATTTGACGATTAGTGCCGCAAAAGGACTGGATCAGGATAAGAAAGAAAAAGAAACCGGACATTATATCCGTCGTGAACGTTATGCCGGTTCCTGCCAGAGAAGTTTCTATGTTGGCAAGGATGTAACTGAAGAAGATATTAAAGCAAGCTTCAAACATGGCATTTTGAAACTGACCATTCCGAAAAAAGAAGCCAAACCTGCCGTAGAAAATAAGAAACAGATTGCTATTGAAGGATAATGTCAAATTCTTGCTTTTTCTTCTATTTAAGCTTATAAATAATTTATTTAACAAATAGCCTAAAGCCCACGATTTTACTGGGAGTTAGGCTATTTTTCATCTTATAGATATTATCTATTATTTAGTCATTTTATAGATATTATCAATTTGCTTATATTTATATATGAAACTATACTTAAGTGGATACAAAGCGTTCGCTTGAAAGCGAAAAGACAAGGAGGAATGTTGTAATGAAAGCAACAATCAAAAAAATCTCCCTGTTTATGCTCTCACTTGCTGTAGTTCTTACTATGGCAGCTTCTACAGGCATGAACAGTGAGGCGGCTTCGAAAAAGCCAACAAAGATTACCCTCAAAGCTACTTCGAAAACAGTAGATATCAAGGGTAAAGTGAAGGTTTCTGTTAAATCTGTAAAACCTTCTAAAGCAAGCAAATCTGTAACCTACAAATCAAGCAATAAGAAGATTGCTACTGTATCTTCTAAAGGCACTGTTACCGGTAAGAAAAAAGGTACTGTAAAGATCACTGCTACTTCCAAGAAGAACAAGAAAGTAAAATCTACAATCAAGATCACAGTAAAAGATCTGAAAGCTTCTTCTGTTAAGCTGAACACTACTTCCAAAACAGTAGCTTCCGGAAAAACAACAACTTTAAAAGCTACTGTAAAAGGAGCTACAGGATTCTACAACCAGGGTGTTACATGGAAATCAAGCAACACAAAAGTTGCTACTGTATCTTCCAAAGGTGTTGTAAAAGGTATCGCAGCAGGACAGGCTACAATCACAGCAACTGAAAAAGGTGGAAGCAAGAAAGCTACATGCCTTATTACTGTAACTGAGCCGGTGAAAGTTAACAAAGACGCCGGAACTGTTACTTTAAAAGGTATCTTAAATGCTTCTGCATTTAAAAAACCAACTATGCATTATCTCGTGACTGCTAATCTTGGAGCTTCTGGGGGAAATCCGATCTTCACAGGTCTGAATGACCGTATTGATCTGGCAAATGCACTGGATTCTCTCGGAGCAACTGCATGGAATACAAATTCAAAAACTGTATTAGCGAATGGTGAATCTATTGCCGCCGTAAAAGACAAAAAAGGAACAAACGCTAATTATTCTAAACTGAATATCAGCGTTTCCTGGGCAGGACATGATGCTGTTGCAATGCAGGATACGATTAAAAATGCTGACAAGTCAGCATATACAGGAACTATTGTATACGCTAACAGTGGTGCTGTTCAGAAAGCTATCCCATCCGGATGTGAAATCTGTACATCAAGCTGTTATGCAGGTATCTGTGCAAGTGAAGATGTTGCAATGGGTGGAACTACGATTGGAAACTCCGCGAACCTTCCAAAAGCAGGTACTGTTGTAACAATCACAATCGCTGTTGATGGATACAAAGCTCCATATAACTATATTTCAAAAGAAGACTTAAAAGCTGATATCGACGGAAAACAGGAATACAAAATCTTAGATGTACGTCAGGCTGCTAAATATGCTGAATCTCATATTGCCGGTGCTGTTTCTGCTGACGTTGACGGTGCTGTATCAGGTACTGATGTGGCATCTGCTACAAAGAATATTGAAGCTGCAATCAAAAATGATCCTGCAGGTACAAAATATGCAGTTGTATGCAATTCCGGAAGCCGCTATGCACAGGCAGCTACTGAGATTATGATCAAAGCTGGTATTAGCAACAAAAATATTTTCACATTAACAGGTGGAATGAAAAAAGATGCCGGTGGATGGGATTATGAGAATTACTGTGTTAAATCTTACAAGTCCACAGGTGGATTTGATTTTGTAAATGGCATGAAATCTGCTCAGTTAGAAGCAAATTTAAATGCAGGCAATACTCCTTTCGTAGTATTTGACCTCCGCGATGTAAATGCTTATGCTGCAGGACATATTTTACAGGCTGTTTCTACACCGCTTCGTGATACAACCGGTGCTGACCTGTCTAACGAGCAGTCTAAAGCAAACCTTCAGGCTGCTGTAACAGCTAACCCGAATAAATTCTATGTTGTAGAATGCTATTCTGGTAACAAATATGCAAACAAAGCTGTCAATTACTTAAAAGAAATCGGTGTAAGTGAGAACAGAATCATTGTTCTCGAAGGTGGAGCTGCCGGATGGACTGGATTCCAGACATCCAGCGTGAAGATTTCTGCTGCCGACTTAAAAGCTGACATCGACAGTACACAGTCTTACAAATTAATCGATGCACGTAAAGCTGCTGATTACGCAACAAGCCACATCGTTGGTGCTGTTTCCGCTGATATGGACTGTGTTGTAAACGGAACTGACGAAGCTACAGCACTTGCAAACGCAAAAGCTGCAATCACAGGTGATTCTGCTAATCAGAAATATGCAATCATCTGCTACTCTGGTAACAGATATGCGCAGAAAGCTACTGAGATGCTGATCAAAAACGGTGTTGACCGTGCAAACATCGTTACTCTGTCAGACGGAATGAAAGGCTGGACAGAAGCAAACTACCTTGTTAAATCTTATACTTCTACAAAAGGTAAATTCTTCAAACATGGTATGACTGTTGCACAGTTAAAAGCAAACCTTAATGCCGGTAATACTCCATTCGTAGTATTTGACCTTCGTGATGCTGTTGCTTATAATACAAGCCACATCGATGGTGCAATCTCTACACCACTTCGTGAGAGTATTGACGGAAAAGTAACAGATCTGTCAGATGATACATGCAAGGCAAACCTTGACGCAGCTGTTAAAGCTAACCCGAACAAATTCTATGTTGTTGAATGCTACTCAGGTAATAATTATGCTGAAAAAGCAGTAAACTATCTGAAAGAACTCGGTGTAAGCGAAGATAAAGTAATCGTCCTTGAAGGCGGCGCTGCTGCATGGAATGCACAGTAATAAGCAGTATCATTAAATAATTGAATTATTTTTATCAGATAATTGAATCCGATAAATTCACGAAACGATCCTGTCTCCGGGCAGGATCGTTTTTCTCGACTAAATCAATATCCCCTCACAGTGGTCTACTTCATGCTGAATGATCTGTGCGATCCAGCCAGAATATTTCTGCTTTTGTTTCTTCATATTTATATCCTGATATTCCACTTCTATTTCCTGATATCTTGTGCAGCTTCTCACTCCAGGCAGCGAAAGACATCCCTCCTCTGTGTCATATCTCCCTGATTTTTTTATGATTTTCGGATTGAACATTACCACATTCATAAATCCCATATTCACTGCAATTATTCGTTTCTTCTCACCGATCATATTTGCAGCCATGCCAACACAGCCTTCTTCGTGTGCTTTTAAAGTATCCAGCAGATCGACTGCGATCTGTCTGTCCTTTTCTGTTGCCGGCTCTGATTTCTGACTCAAAAACACCGGATCATGCATTATCATTCGTACCATTTTTTATTCCCCGCTTTCTTAAAATTCCTCTGTAACGCTTCCATACATATTCTGATTATAATAACTTATATAATGTTGAAACTAAAACATCTAACTATTTTTTATAAAAAGCTCGTCTTCCAGATTGGAATTGCGTTAATGACTGGTTCTTCATACGGATGCACTTCCTTGATTGCCTGAATCGTCCGCTCTGCCGCTTCTGCATAGATTGTCACTTCTACTTTTGCCTCCGGCTCGCTGCTTATTTTTCCATTCTCGCCAATATACGGATCACATCCATCTAACGGTCTCCAATATCCTGTCACCTGACTTACTGACATGCAGGAATCATAATTCCCAATATGTCCGGCGTCCACTTTCTGTAACGCTTTTTGTAGTTCCAATATTTTCGTTTCCGGAATAAAAATCTCTAATTTGCAATATTTAAATTCCATAATTTTTTACCTGCTTTCCTGATTTTATTTATCACTAAATCTAAATAAAACCATAATATAAATTATTTTATGATCTGCCTATATTATTTCAAATTTTAATCCCTTTCCCCGTGAATGTATTTTCCATCCTAAACCCCCCGGCAAAATTTTTGCTATTTTCAAAAAATCTATTATTTTTCCAAAACTACACTCATCTCGTGCCACTCTTCGCCGCCCCAGACAGAGTCAGATATGCCGCGGTCAATAAAGCCAAATTTTTCGTACATCTCTACTTTCGCATCCAGGCAGGTAAGAATAATCTCGCTGCGCCCTTTCGCCTGTTCTCTCTGCAAATACACGGCAACCAGTTCTCTTGCAAGTCCTTGTCTACGATATTCCGGCAAAACATCCAGTCCCAGCAGCATAATATTTTTCCCGTTCGGGTTATGTAAACCGGCGTCAGTAAAAAATTCATCCCGAAGTTTTGGCTCGTCTGTCGCAAGTCCGTTCAAAAATCCGGCAATCTTTCCATTTCCCTTATCTACTGCAACGAGAAATAGTTCCGAAATATCCCTGACCCTGTCACACATGTTTTTCTCAGAGCAGGCTTCATTTGGTGGAAAACAGATTCGTTCAATCTCTGCTGCCTGTTCCGCTTCTCCTTGTTCTATATTCCGAAATTCAAATCTTTCATAAAGTGCTTTTTTATCCATTGTTTTCCTTTCCTTCTCTTATTCATTATATAATTACTCTGGCAATGTTAAATATTTCTTTCTTCTATAAGCAAAACTGTAACATCATTTACATTCGTTCCGGTCGGACCTGTTTTTATCAGTCCATCACATTTCTCCAAAGTTGCGTACGCATTATTATTACGAAGCTCGTGGTAAATATCTGTCTTATGTTTTCGCAACATTTCGCAAGTCTTTCCATCCACATAACCGCCTGCGGCATCCGTCGGACCATCAGTTCCGTCACTTCCAATGCTGAAAAGTGCTACGCCTTCCATTCCATCTAAACCGATTGCCGCCGACAGCGCCAGCTCCTGATTGCGCCCACCTTTTCCGGTACCATGTAAATGTACAACCGTCTCACCGCCTGCAATAAATGCAAGCTTATTCGTATTCTTCTGCTGCACATTTTGCTGCATATTCTGCGGAATATCTCCACACCTTTTTCCTTGCATATTACAACATTGTGTTTTCGCAATCGATGCGAGAAACGCCCCTGCTTCTTTCGCTTCGCAGTCCAGCCGGTCTGTTAAAATGACCGACTCATAGCCCAGTTCCTCACAAGCCTCCTTTGCAGCTGTGCAAAGCGCACTCACACTTCCACTGATGACCGTCTCGACATTGTGCAATTCTTTCGGCGTTTCCTTTTTCAGCAGCTCCTTTATGGAATCATTCAGCTTTAATCCATACCTGTCTGCAATCTCCAGTGTTTCCTCACAGGTACTCTGATCCGCACATGCCGGACCGGATGCAATCATATCCAGCGGATCGCCGATAATATCACTGAGCACAATCGAAAATATCTTCGCCGGTGCGACATGCTGAGCAAATCGACCGCCTTTTACCGCCGACAGTCGTTTCCGTATCGTATTCATTTCTTTAATATTTGCGCCACTGGCAAGAAGCTGCTTTGTAACATCTTCCAACTCTTTGCCGGATACAAGCGGCTTCTCAAATAATGCCGATCCACCACCGGAAATCAGAAACAGCACTACATCTTCCGGGCTCAGATCTGCTGTCATATCAAGAATCTTCTGTGTCCCTTCAAACGAATTCTCATCCGGAACCGGATGTCCTGCTTCCAGGCATTCTACGTGCTGGATTTCTCCCTTTACATGGTCATATTTTGTCAGAACGATTCCGCCATCCAGCCGATCATCCAATATTTCTGCTGCCGCCTGCGCCATCTGCCATGCAGCTTTCCCGATTGCAACAAGATATAGTTTTCCACTATCATCCACAACCGAACGGAATCTATCCCCGGTCAGAACAGCTTTTACCGCCTCATCCGGGAGAACGCTGTGGAGTGCATGACGGATGATATACTCGGATTGTTGTCTAAGTGTCATAATATTGGCTCCTCTATCCTTGCTTTCTCTTAAATATTTTTCTATATTAAATTCGTTAATGCTCTTCAATTCATGGCTCAAAACTAACACCTCATATATTATCTTTAATTTAAATTTGTTTTTACAAATTTTGCCTCTCCAATATTATACAGGAAATTATTTATAATTAATATATCAATAGAAAAAACGTTTTTCGTTTATGTTTCTTTATAGTTATAGCATAGCAAAATAGGTATACGATAAAGCGGCTTTTGCAAGCTTTAAAACAAATAAAGACAGCAAAAAACTTGCCGCCTTTAACCTTTTACATCATTCTCAAATATAAATAGATTACATTGATTTTAGTTTCCATATACATTAACTTTACAATCTTTCTCAAACACCCACGCACCCAAATTGGGTGCACTTGTATATTTAATGCCGTATTCTTTTACATCATTCTCAAACTTAATGGGGAGGATCTTAATATATGCTATAGTTTATATATTTTTACATCAATTTCAAGTTCCTTTTTTTATAACCGATTACTTATTAGTTTTAGTACCATACATTTTTACATCATTTTCAAACACCAGTGGATATTGTAACTGTCGAATCTGTGTTTCAGTACCATACATTTTCACATCATTCTCAAACATGCCGGAACGTATTGTATCGGCTGAAGAGTTTCAGTACCATACGTTTTTACATCATTCTCAAACTTCCGCACGTAATACCTCTAATGGATTTAGTTTCAGTACCATACGTTTTTACATCATTCTCAAACCTGACTGCAGATGGTCAGACAGAAATGTTTGTTTCAGTACCATACGTTTTTACATCATTCTCAAACACGGAATTGCCTGGACAGATTTATTAAATGGTTTCAGTACCATACGTTTTTACATCATTCTCAAACAATGGAAACAAGGGGAAAACTGGAAAATATGTTTCAGTACCATACGTTTTTACATCATTCTCAAACCGATAATCAGGTTATTGATTACAGAATGAGTTTCAGTACCATACGTTTTTACATCATTCTCAAACAACTTGTTTAATACGTTCACCAACAGTCATGTTTCAGTACCATACGTTTTTACATCATTCTCAAACAGGCGGCCTTTCTCTTCCGGTACGCCAGCAGTTTCAGTACCATACGTTTTTACATCATTCTCAAACACTGACAGATCTTCTCCCCCGCAAAACGGGTTTCAGTACCATACGTTTTTACATCATTCTCAAACCCACGATGGAAGATGATAAGCAATTACATCGTTTCAGTACCATACGTTTTTACATCATTCTCAAACACCTTGTAACACTGCGTTTGGATACACATCGTTTCAGTACCATACGTTTTTACATCATTCTCAAACCCCTCCGGCATTATAGCCAACAAAAAAGAGGTTTCAGTACCATACGTTTTTACATCATTCTCAAACCTCAAATTCAAAAATGAACCGCCATCATTTGCGCAAAACAAGGTACTCAAACACATTTAATAGATTTCACATTGATCTCTATCTATAATATACCTTAATCCCCCTTCCATGCAATCTTTTACATAATTTTCCACAAATATCAGCTTTACTTCCTGATGAATTGCTTCTTGGATAAGTTTTTGCATTTGCAAATCTGACAAATAGCTTCGGAGATTTACAAATACAAAGATCTTATACTTCATGACTACCGTTGCAACTTTAATATAACGAATCAGTTTTTCAAAATAATCTTCCTCTATTATTTCATGCTGTACCCGTAATGCTTTAAATATTGCCATCCAGTCAACATCTTCTGTAAATGTAAGTATATAATCTGTTTCCTGTTCTAATTCTAAAATATATTTTTGTATACTTTGTGCTATCTCTTGCGTTTTTACATACAATTTTTCAGAATAGGCAACTTGTTGCATTTCCTCATATAATTTATTCACTATCTTTTTACTATTGATATCTATGCTGAAAATATCAAATACAATATCCATATTTTTTGATATTCCCAGTTCTATATCGGCATCAGATAGTACATACCTTCCATCATTTCCGTCACATTGATTCTTCAGTTCATATACAAATGCCGCGAATCTTTCTGTTGCCTCAATTATCCATTCTGTATAATCAACAGTATCATCAATGATTGCTCTGCTTAATTCCGGATGAACTAATTTCACAAAACCACTAACCTTTCATCGGTATCTAAAACCTCACTCTTTAAATCTCCAACAACAATATCCATCTTCGCATATTGCTTTTCTGTAACTGTAAGAAGCTGAATCAACCCTTCCTCTGGTTTATTTTTATGTACATTATCTACAATTGTGTTAACTGCAGTTCCATTTAATGCTAATTTACAGTACACCGATTCCTGTAGCATCAGAAAGCCATTTTTAAGTAAGAATTTTCGGAATCTGGTATACGCTCTTCTATTCTCTGCTGTTAATACCGGCAGGTCAAAAAATACTAATACCCGCATAAATCTATAACTCAAACCTGTAAAACCGAACCAGAGAACTATCATCATCATTCAAAGCATCAAACACACTTTTACAATAAATCTTTATTGCATTATTTACATACTGTATTCTTCCATCTATTGAAACTTCTTGATTCAAAATGTTTACCAACTGCATTTTCTCATCATGCTCAAAACTGTCCAATTTCATCTGTTTTACTTCACGATCAACCAGAACACGAAACGGCTCCATCAAATCAGACGCTAAATTAAATTGATTAAACATATTATCATGAAATAAGCCCAACTGTGTAATATATCCATTGGCAGCTATTTCTCTTGTAAATGTTGATAAGATAATAGAATATCCGTAATTTAACGCAGCATTAATATTATTGTCTTCTGTCCTTGTAAAATCCAGTCCGAATAATGCATTAAAATAAACCTTGGCAGCATGTCCTTCTCTGTTAGTTGTATCATTCCAGACTATTTCCTTTAAATAAGATAATAAAAGCTCCGCTTCTTCCTTTCCCAACATTTCTAACAATTCTTTCTGTTTCCGGATCTTTTCTGTTACTATTTCCGTCCATACTGCCTCCTTTGTGTTCTTTCTCCATGCAATCTGTTTCCGGATTTTGTTGCTTGTATCATGACTACCGTAATAGCCGATTAATTCTGACGAAGGATTCTTCTTCTCATCACAGAATATTACTTTGATTTTTCTTCTCGTCAATTCTGCCAATAAACTGGTAGTCAATGATACAGCAGTTGATTCTATTAGAATTGTTGATATTTCACTTAATACTACTTTTGTTACTTCTTCACTTCGTACAACCATATATCCCAATTGCAAATCCAGTTTTGCCCGTTTAGAAATAACAATTATACGCCAGCTCATAGTTTTAATAAATCAATCTCTTTTTTATATATTCCAGTTACAGATTGATTTATAATGGAAATTTGTTTACACTTCATAATATTATTATTCATAACTAAAATTCCCGCACTTGCCGGCCCTCCAATTAATTTCAAATTTGCTGCTGCACTCTGACACTGGAATAAATGTAATATTTCTGATAATACAGTACATTTATCTTCCAGATTCAGATTTTCAAACTTCCCTTTATTGTCTATTAGGGTTGACGCCTGCAATCCAAGTCTGATTTTGTAAATTGTATTCTGCAATTTACTCACAAATACATCATACAAATGTGTAAGTTCTACTTCGTTTATACCATCAAAAGCAGTAAGCTCCACATTTTTATTTTCCATTTTCCGGTTTGTAAATTTTATGACCTTTTTCAGTATTTTAGTTTCTTCATCTGATAATATTAATTCATTTGCGCCTTTAAAAATTAATCGATTTCCTGTTCTTCCGGACAACCACATATAAAATCCATCTACTTTAAATAAAGTATCAATTTTGATCTTATTAATCAGAATAACCGGCTTTGACAATTTCCGTTCTTTCATAATCTCACGCAAATATTCCAGTTCATTTTCTTTACTCCGTTCTATATAATCTTTTTTATAAATCGGAACAAATTCTATCGTCCTTTGTTCATTTCCTTTTGCATCTGTAGATTTGACAAGCATGAAATATGCACCGGCCGCCTTATTATAGCCACCATATTTATTAATGTCGTGCAACCGCTCATCACTCGTTTTAACTGGAACCTGTCCTTTTCCTTTCTTCATAATCTGCTGGTCAAACAGTCCACCCTTTACTTCATAAGATCTTCTGGTTACAAGAATATTATTTTTATTCATTACATTTCGTACAGTTTTTATCGTTCCTTTATTTCCGGCTTGCCATGCTACTTTTCCATTTCTGGAAATATCATGGATAAACATTTTCTCTAAATTATACGATCTGCCTGGATTTTCTTTTATAAACCAAACCGCATTTTTGGTAAATTTTGTATAATATGCATTTCCTACTACAATATTTAAATATGCATCTTTTGCATGATGCAAATCGTTCATATCACGCACTTTAACAAAATCGTAATCCTGTCGGAATTTAGATACACTTCTGGCTTTCACATACACAATTTCTGAATCCGGCATAGCTTTTTTTAATAGATCTGCGACAACTTTTGTACTCTGTCTTGTTTCAACAATCTGTCTCTCAATAAACCCAGCCAGTTCATCCGAAGTAAGTTCTGTTTTTCTGACTAAACGTTCATATTTTTCTTTTGTAATAAAATTACCATCTAACAAACTTTTCCAGAATCCACCTTGTTTTTTCTGTATATCGGAACTTATTGGATAATCATCAGATTTCTTAGAATTATATTCCTTTTTTACAAGTACGCGGTTATTTAAACTATCATCCATTGTTTTGGACTGCGGATATATATGATCAATATCATATTTCGTATTATCCCACAGATCATCAAATTCAATGCGTTCTCCAGAATACATACAGTGTCCTCTCTGAGTATAATACAAAAATAATTTATCTTTCCTAAGATGTTGTTCTTCATGTTTTTCTAATTTCTCATATATTTCTTTTTCTTCCTCTTTACATACTTTATAGAGATCCATCAAATGTTTTTTTCTAGACTCCGTCCGTTTACTCTCCTGCGATTCCCTTGCCATTTCAACAAAGATTCTCTCCGGCTCTTTTCCCATTACTTTCTTTATTTCTTTTATCACTTGTAACGTCTGCCATATCTGACGTTTTACTGCCGGAGATACATATTGTTCCTCTACAGTTTTATACGACAATGTTGGATTATTTTGTTCCTCATTATACTCTTTGATTTGATCACTGAATTGATACTTCTTCCCTAATAACTGACTCAGGTTTTCATTTGTTTCCCATAATGCAGTTATAAGATTCCATACTTCGCCTGTTTCCGGCGCTGGTATGGTTATCTCCTCTAAAAATTTTTTTGAAAATCTTCCCCAGCCATGATAAGACAAAGCTGCTATGCTGCTTTTCTGTTTATCTGTCAGCTTTGGAAATAGTTTCCCTAATCTTTGTTTTAATAGCTTTTTATCATCTCCAAATAATACAATATTCTGTATTATCTCTTCCTTTTCACTTTGTTTTAAATCTATTCCGCTTAATTTTTCTTTAAAATCATGGTAAGCCGTCAGCGATGCCTTAAAATCTCCATCAATTCCAGTAATATCAACATCTCTTTCTGCAATTCCTTCCCTAAGCAGAAAGTTCTTTAAATCTTTTTGACGTACTTTTCTTCTTTTACAGAATACACCTTCATAGATTTTTTGCTTTAATTCTACTGATATTTCTTTTCCATCCAAGCGAACATTATTCAATTCATTCAATACCCTGTATTTACTATACAGTAATGAATCTTTCGGAAGTACATCCTCGCCAATCAAATATGTACACTTATTAGTCATTCTTTTTATAAACTTTTCTGCACTTGCCTCAACATCTATGATATCCGTAAAATTCCACGGATAAATTTTATCTTCACTCTTTCTTACAGCCCAGGTATACTTCTGTTCATTTTCTTCTTTTACTTTATTTAACGGTCCGACATAATATGGAATTCTGAAAGTAAATAGCTGTATTAATTTCTCTTTATTTTCAGCAATCACCGGGATACGAGCACTAAGGTTATCCAAAATCTTCTGTAATTCATACTTATGAATCTGGTATGGCAATACTCCATTATCTTTTGTAACCTGTCTCGGCAAAAATTGATCCGTCTCTATTTCATTTTTCAAATATGTCTTTTCTTCACTCTCTGGCAGTTTTTCCACAATTGTTTTATTCAGATATTTCAAAAAGTCTTCCCGACTGCATTGCTTCCCTCCCAATGCAGTCTTTTTACCATTCACTTTCGTCATTCCAATGTAGGCTGGATAATTGGCAAGTTTGGCATCTGACACAACAAATATTTTCTTATAAATATCTTTAGAAAAATTTTCTCTTACCACTTCCTTTAATAAGCGAAGGTCTGCTTTATGTTTTTCATATACTTTAATCTTTGCTTCGGAAATAGAAGTGCATCTATCCAGAATATCTGTTAATACAGACCAATCATAGACAGCTTTTGCCGATGCAATAATATAAAACTGTTCTCCAAGTTCTGCCTCTACAGAATCTATATACTCATCGTATCCATTGTCAGCAAATGAGATCTTAGGTCGTTCATTTTCATCCAACTCTTCATTTGCAAAAATGTCACTCAATTTAGCTGTTCCACCAGTCAGAAGAGTAATCACCGCCTTTTCGCACTTTGTCCTGGCACCAAGTTCTTTTACCAGTCTGCTTTTCTTTGTTGATTTTAATATATTCTTATTACTTAAAACTTCCTCAATATACGATATTTTCTCTTCTGTTATTTCTAAATCAAAGTCCAGTTCTTCATCCTTAACATTCTGGATAAATGTTTCAAATGTATTTTTAAACTCTTTAACCTGCTCTATGTCTCCCGATAACAAGAAATGTCCCCTGTGTTTCATCATATGATGCAGTGCCAGATAAACCAATCGAACATCTGGTACTTCTTTTGTCTCCATCAGCCATTTTCTCAAATGGTAAATCGTTGGAAACTTTCTATGATAATCTTTATCTGTGAACTCAAGATCAACAAATAATGCATATGGAAGCTCTGGACACTCCCCGTTTATATCCCTTTTATCTTCCGGATAATACTTACTTTCTTTCATTCTCAGAAAAAATCCCGGATCAACCTTGCTGATTTCTTCTGCAAATAACTCTTGCAATATGCTAATTCTCCATCCCCGTCTATCCAATCTTCTTCTGCCTGCCCTGTGCATACGCCTTTCTTCTGCTGTCTTAGCACCTTCAAATAGACGCACTCCCCATAATGCTTTCCCATGTCTTCTTAAAACATGGTATTCTTCATCTGTAACACTCCACCCGCAAGAACTAGTACCCATGTCCAGACCTAAATAGTAATTACCATCCATTGTTTTCCTCCTTTTGCTTTATTAATTGTTTATTTTATATTGACTTTATTTCCAATACTCTCTATACTAAAGACAAGTTTAGTACCATATTAGACTTTACATCATAAGTTCAAATAAGAATTTATTCAAATCGTCACTTTGATGTGACCCACAGTGTGTGGATGAGCTTGCTATGCAAGCTCTTTTTTATTTATCAATAGCAGAACGGAGAGTAAAAACTGCTATAACTGCTGTTTTTACTCTCCGTTAGTTCTGTTCAAATAGCAAATTTGTTTTCATAAATAGATTATATTATATATTTCTTTTTTATGCAAGCTCTTTATTTATTAAAAACTTATCACAAAATAATAATTCCCCTACCTGTTCTTCTCCTCCCAGTAATCATATGCATCATCATACCCATTGTCGTAATCTCCATCTCCAAATTCGTCTGCCCACTCATCAGCAAAATCGTCTGGATCATCATAATCATACACGTCATACGGATCATATTTTTTCTTCTTTTGTGTGTTCATAGAACTCGTCGTATCACTATCGCTGTCAGACGTGTCTTTCGAATCAGATTCTCCCGTGAGTCTTCCTCCAGCTTTTATAACAGGACCGCCGCTCGCGTCACTGTCATCTTCATCATTCTCATCTGTATCCTCGTACTCATCTGCATCGTCATAATCATCTTCTTCTGCCTCATCTGCATACAACTGCTGTCTCTTTGAATCTGTTAAAATGTACTCATCGTCTCCCTCTTTCGTAAGAATATACCATCCAGCTTTCGTCTTTATGTCCATCTTATCAGAGACGTTCGTATACACAACCACATTCCTGTCGTTTTTGTAGTTAAGAAACTTTCGCTCTACCCGGGATGTTTGCAGTATATCATATGCCGGCTTCATATAATTACAGACTTCTTTATAGCTTTTATTTTCATTATAAATTTCATCCAACTTCACACATGTAAACTCAACACTGTACGAAAATGGATAATCACCATATTCATCATACTCCGGCGTCGATCCCGAATATTTGTCATACTGATACGAAACCTCCACACCTTCCAGTCCGGCTTTTTCAAGTGTCTTCTGCAGCTTCTCTGTATAAGATGACATATATTGTTCTGCCATCTGCTCTCTTGTATGCTGCTCCTGCTGCGCTTTCTTTTCCTGCCACTGGCTGTAATATCCGGAAAATACATACACTCCCCAAAGAAATAACACTGCAAAAATACTTGCACCAATCAATTTTGTTATCTGTTTCTCATTCATAATATTTTCCTCAACGCTTTCCTTTTATCCTTCTACATATTCCAAATAATCGTCCTCACTTGCGAATAACATATAACTTCCGTCTACATATCCCATATATCCCTGTGCTGTTGTATAACCTTTCATATTTGCCACTCTCCTTGCTATTGTGACCGGCTCTCCGGCATGTCTTGTTTCTTTGATAGCTATAGAATAGCAAAAGAGGTGTACAATAAAAGCACCTACTGGTTTATTTAAGTTACCTTTATTTAACCTGCCTAGTTATAATCAACCAGTCCTTTCAAATTAATGTAAACGCTCAACACTTCAACATTAATGTCTGAAAGGTTTTAAACCGTATAACACAAGAAAACTGATTCCACTGTAATGGATCAGTTTTCTTTAAATAATAGCTACTTCATTTTTCTTTTTTTATAGAATCCTATAATCAAACCAAGACTAACAATCGCTATTAAAAACCATGCAACTATATTTGTTGTATCTCCGGTTTTTACCGTATTTATTATTTTCTGAATAGTATTTGGCTTATCTGGTTTTGAAGGTGTCGGATCCTTTGGCTTATCTGGATTATTCGGTGGTATTTCTGGTGAAACCCATTCAGCTTTTGGCTCTATCATTACATTATATTCTACACTCCCATTAATTTCAGATGGTATATTAACAAGGAATGGAGCAGATTCAAATTTATCTGTACCACTTTCTACATTTCCGTTCTGTGCAAGCAGGTAAATTCCTTCATTCAGTTCACCAAAACTCGTGCGTCCCGAAGTATCTGTTTTTTGCATTAAGCCGGAAATATTATTTTCCTTCGCAAATTCAAACAATTGTTTTGCTTGTTTTTCTCTTGCTTCTGCACTGGTATCTTGTAACGATATATCTGAATCTTTAAAACCATCTTCCCAGATCAGCTCATCATTTTTCATATATTGAATTGGAAATATTGAGAACTTTGCTCCGGAAAGAGTCACTTCTTTATCTGAGCTATTTCTCCCCTTGTAAATAATTTGAATGCTTTCTGTTCTGCTTCCTGCTTCAGCATGGATTGCTGAAATATCTATAAAACTACCGACAAGAAAAAGCATAACGAATAAAATAATGTGAATACTTCTTATCTTCTTTCTCACCTTACTTTCCTCCTTTTTCTATCTCGTATACTATAAATTATAGCTATCATCAGCCCTATAAAAATTACTATAATTGTTACAATCAGCACTTTAGCAGTAAAAGATAACTCTGGTTTTATATTTGTATCCGGCTCTTGCTTTGTTGCCTCTTCATAAGGTATTCTCTCTCCACGAACTAAAAGTCTATGTGTGTTGATTGCAAATGGTGTACAAGTAACAAGTGTTGCATAATCCTTACCAGGTTCAATGGACAAGCTATCTGTCTCTTGTGGCAAAACCGTTAATATCTGATCAATCTGATATGCCAGTGTTTCATCTAAGACTTTAATATAAAAAATATCCCCTACTTCCAGTTTATCCATATTGGTAAATAGTGTTTTTGTCGGAAGACCTCTATGTCCGGTCAGAACTGTATGTGTACTTTCTCCACCTACTGGAAGAGATGTACCCCATAAATGTCCGACACCTGCCTGTAGCACAGCTTCACTTGTTCCGTGATAGATTGGAAGTTCTATATTAATCTTAGGAATACGAATGTATCCCATCATTCCAGAACCATCTACGTTTAACAGGCTCTCATAGCGAGCATCTATTTCCACATCTTCCTGCGAAAATGGATCAATCAAATCAATATTTCCCAGCATTTCCTTATTGTATGCTCTCGCATCTTCCAGCATCTGCTCTTTTTCTGCCTTACTTAACTTTACGCTTTCCTCATCATAATAGGATACAACTTTGGAACCATTCTTTTCATTCAAATAACTACTAAACGTTGGATATAACAATACGGAGAATGCAACCAAAAGCACGATCAAACGAATAATATCTTTTATTGTTATCTTCTTTTTTTTCTTCTTACTCTTCATTCCATTCTCCCTGTTGTTATACTTGGAATTGCGGCTACCTTCCGTGGAAGATAACCGCCCATTCCTTAAATATTATCTTGTATCTCTAGTAAAATTATTATGCTTCTTTTCTTTTGTCACGGATGAAGCTTACTGCTACACCGAATACAAGAAGAGCTGCGATTACAGCAAATACAATAGCTCCACGTCCACCAGTGGATGGAAGAAGGGAACCTGTGCTGTTTTCAACATCAATAATCTTGTCAGTTTCTGGTGCATTATTTTTCTGAACAGTCCATTCTGCATCGCCAGTTTTTGTAATTGTAACTTTGATTGGATCTGTCAACTTGTTGAATCCTTTTGGAGCCTGTGTCTCTACTAACCAATAGTCTTTAGCCTCAAGACCATTTACACGAAGGTTATATCCGCCAAGATCATTTTCAACGGATTCAAATTCTGTAGTAGAAGATGCTGGATCTACGACATAATTTCCGTTGCCTCCAGAAACTGTGATAGCATTTGTTTTATCTTTAGCATCCTGTTCAGTTCTATATAAGCTAAATTTTGCGCCTGCTAACAGGTCACTCGTTTTCTTGTTAATCTTTTTGATATCTAATGGATATGTCGGTGTCTTTGCTTCACTTGGTGTTGTAGTTGTTGTATCACCTGGCTTGTTTCCGTACTCTAACTGAGCCTTGTTCTTTTCTGTTACAACTGCGTTTTTATTTACTTTTGCATAATATGTAACTGTGAATTCTTTTCCTTTATTTGTCTGGTTTGCCTTTACCCATGCAGACAGGTCAAGACTCATTTTTTTGCTGTTATCTGTGGCAATTGTTGCTGTTGTTGGTGCTGTACTAGCAGCTGTTGCACCTGTAAATGCTACTGTAACTTTTACACTGTTTCCTTCACAAGCTGTTCCTGTTGCATCGTTTACAAAATCAAGACCGTTAGATAATGTATCGTGAATAATGTACTGATATTGATCATATCCTGTTGTATCTGGGATTGCGCCTTTTACTGTATATTTTACCACCTGACCAATTTCAGCTGTTTGTTTATCTGCTGTTTTAGTAATGCTTGGTGCTTCTGTTTTTAAGTTTATAGTATTTGTTGGTGCATCTACTGTAACTAAAGAAGACTGAATCTCTTTTCCACCTGTTACATATACTAAGTAGTAACCTGCATCTAAGCCTGTAAATGTAAATTTTGTGCTGCTATCTGCGATTTTATCAGAAGATTTTGTTGCTTGTAAATTATTAGTTAAAGCTTCTGCTGTAAAATCATTTGCAAACTTCTGTACTCCAGTAGTGTTATCTTTTCCAAGTTTAGTCACTTCTGCTGCAAACTCTTCATCTTTAGAAGTTTCAGCGATTTTTAATACACTTGCCAGTGTAGCCTTATACTGTGTATTTACAGTATAAGCATAGTTCTTGTTCTGTCCTTCTCCTGACTCTGTTACATCAAATAATTTATACAGATTGATTGTCTGACCTTTCAGATCCTGCCCACCTTTTACATTCACAGTAAGTGAATGTGTTGTTTCTGCGGCAAATGCTGTGACAGACATAGCCATCATCATAATCGCTGCCAGCATTAATGCCATGATTTTTTTCATTCTCTTCATGTCCTTTATCTCCTTTTCTTGAGAATTTTTTTTATAGTTTTTCTGCTTTTTTATTTTCCTTGCATTTTTTATATCTCATTATGAAATATACCAGGAAAAGCAGAACAGCTATCAGGTAAATCAAATAGCTTCCGTATCCTCCGGTATCCGGAAGACCTGGGAAATGTCTATTAGTTATTGTGAAGGTAAATCCATCTTGCGATTTATCTATCGTTGTTGTATAACCATCCACTTTTGCTTCTGTGATGGAATACGTGTAATAATAAATATCATCTCCAACTGTCTTGTATGCCGGGAGTTCCTTTATCACCTCCTGCCACTTAGATTTATCGATGGACCCTTCTATTTTGTAACTCTCGTAACCAGGAACTGTCTCTGTCGTTTTCTTTCCTGTCTCGTCTTTCCAGGTACGTGATATTGTTACCGTAATACTGTTTGGTCTTGAATTATCAAAATTGTTTAAATCCTTCCAAACTTTATTGATTGTCAGTTTGATGTTCTCATCACATGGATCCTGTGACTCGGATGGTTCCGGTGTATCACTTTCTCCCGTATTCAATGTTGTCTTGGTATCTGACATCAATACTGCTTTTGCTGATGATTCATAAGCATTAAGATCTGCTTTCACTGAGTCACCCTTGCTTACCAGAACAGCATTTTTTAAAGTCTCAAAGGTCTTTACCGGATTCATATGTCCTATTGTATAAATATCCCATCCGCTTGTATCATCCTTTTCATGACTGCTGTTCAAGATACTGTTATTCTTTTCAATTTGATCTAAAGATTGATCCAGTTTTCTATAAATACGATAATTGTTATTTTCGCCTTCCACATTTTCCTGGCTATTAAAATCATATACCGTATCTAATTCACTTTTTCCGCTAAATGGTCCGACAAGATCTTTTGTTCCACGAACCACATCACAGTAATACATGTTGTTATTCTTCAAAAGTCCTTCATCGTTGAATCCAACAAAACCACCACTTCGTCCGTCCTTAGCAGCACCGTCATTGTCATTTCCGGCTCCACCGGCATAGACATCATACCCATGACTGACACCGTAGACATTACTATCAGTAATTCTTGTTCGATTCGCCTTGATCAGACTCACACTGATATTGGATTTGGCATCATTATCATTCAAAAGTCCATTTTCATCACATGGAAGTTTGATGGATGAATCTCCGCTCGTAATAATTGCAAGATCTGTCTGTTGGTTATTATCTGTTGACTTCTTCGAAAGTCCTACAGAGATATCCAATCCAAGCAGATTTACATGAAGCAGTTTGCCATGATATAGTGCATCCACTTTGATAATTCCAAGATTAATCTTCAGAAGATTGGAATCCTGGAGTTTATCCAGATATAATGCTTTTATAAGTTCATTAACAAGTGAGAATATTATATTCACTGCTCCTGAATCCAGCTTCAGATCTGCAAGATAAGCGAAACTTGTTCGTCCGGCAAAGCCGCCGGCTGTTCCACCTGACGCTACCTGTTTCAGTCCAATTTTCTGGTTCGTTTTGTCACCTGCTGTACAATTCGACATTCTTGCAAGATTTGCATATCCGATAAATCCTCCGGCAATCTTCTCATCTCCATTTGTACTCTGCACGGTGTAACCGTCATCCGTTCCTGTAACTGTACAGTCATCTATATGAGAACCAAAGATATCCAGAACTCCAAGTGCTCCACCAAGCAACTGTCCTTTATTATCTCCAAGAACGTCAATCTTGTCTGCCTTAACTACTCCGCTCTTTCCAGAATAGCCGACAAATCCTCCGACACTGTTTAAACCTCTTACATTACTTAAGCTCGTTACTTTGCTGTTTTTCACAGAACCATTTAACAGTGAGCCACCAAAACCTCCGGCTGTTCCGCTATAGGTAACCTGATCGTTCTGTCCTGATTTTATCGCTGTGTTTGCACTGACACTTAAGCCGGCATCCTTACTTCCGTTTACAGTTCCGTAATATACATAACTTCTAAACGCATCCAGCACATCGGTTCTTCCAAGCTTTAATAATTTATCAAGGAGCGAGGTTTCATTTCCTGCACTGATATTGGCAACTCCGGCTACATCAGCAACACCGAAGCATCCTCCGGCATATTCACCTGCGACTACGGAACGGATATTCTGAGCAGAAACTCCTGCCTCTTCCGTATTCTTCTTGCCGAGTACCGTTCCTTCCAGATTTCCGGCAAAACCTCCGGCTGCTTTTGCATAGGATGTATTGGCTTCTCCGTTTGAATGCGCTCCGTTTATGATGATTCCCCAATTATCCCAGGCTTCCACATCTGCATAACGGATTGTTGCGACTGTAGCATTTAATACTTTTATCAAATCTGCCGGTGTACTTAACAGTTTATTCAGAAGCTGACTGAGCAATCCTTCTCCTGCAGTTGGATTCAGTGTTGCTACACTTCCTGGTCTTGAGCTTCCGACAAATCCTCCGACATAGCTTCTTCCGTCAACTCGTCTCAGCTTTGTGACCTTGCAGCGTGCATCATTTTCGCCCCAAATCTGCCCACCGATCAGTTTTCCTACATAACCTCCAGCATAACCACAAGTATCTTTATCATCTACACCTTCTGACTGGACAATCAGTCCACTCTGATAACCCTTTACCGAAGATTTCTTTATCACTGGCACAAAGACATTAAGTACCTGTAACATTTGCCCTAATTGCAGATTCAGACCGAGGATATCAACTCCTCCAAGTTTTGCTACTCCGCCGTTTATCATTTCTCCTGCAAAACCTCCGGCGCATCGAAGCCCTTTAATCGTCTTCGCCTGATAAGCCTGTCCATTTGTAATGGTTCCGGTCTGCATTGATCCAACATAACCACCAGCTGCTCCGCCATTCGCCAGTTTTATCTCATCCTGGTAATTGACTCTTCCTGCTACGACATTGTATCCGTAAGCATATTTTCCAATAATATTATCCAGTTCTTTTTGATTGTTTACTGTTCCATTCGCAGCAAGGTCACTTCCGTAACCACCTTTTTTACCGACAAATTTCACCCATTTGTTCCAGGTTTCATAATCCATCTGGGCAAGTGGTCCATAAACTGCTGTGTCTTCTTCTGTCGGATAGACAACGCTGAGTGCTCCTAGGATGTTATCGACTTTTACCAGTCCCCACAACAAGGACAGGTTTCCGGTACTTGCCGTATCGGCTGACTCCATAAGTCCTGTAAAGCCACCAGCAATTTCTTCTCCGTATACCGAGCGGATTCTTACTGCTTTACAATTACTTGTTGGTCCGGTATATTTTTTACCTTTCCATTTCTTTGTATTGTTTCCCCAGATGTGACCACCTTCATTATGTCCTGCATAACCTCCGGCCATACCTCGTTGTACTTGTGTTGTTGAATCCGCATCTGCACGAACTGCACCACCGCAAGGAATACAAGTCGTAGAGCTGTTTCTGATCGTCGGTACAAAGTCCTCCGCTAATGATGCCAATGTATCTGACACATCAACAAGACCACCTAAGATACCCGTATCACCAAGTACTTTTGCCACATTTCCCGGCTCAAGATCGCCCACATAGCCACCAGCAGTAATCTGTCCAATGATATATGAGAAGTTACTTGCATTTGAATCCTGAATATGTCCACCGGAAATCTTTCCGGCGAATCCTCCGGCATCTCCAAGAACGTCATTTGCTGAGGCATCAGATGCTGTATTTTTCCAGGTCGCTTTTACTGCAAAACCTCCAACATTTCCTGTAACATCAGAATGTTCTATTGTAGAAACAACGACATTCAATGCATCCAGCACATTATTGATTCCTATCGATTTACCAAGTACGCTCAAACCTTTTCCAACGGAAGCTGCCGAACCAATATCCATATATCCGATATATCCACCAGCATATCTGGCACCCGTTACCGCATATTCGCTGTCTTTTTCATTGAAATATGTCGGTGCATCCTGAGTTTCCAGATTCGTCGGTGCTTTCACAGTTGTGTGCTTCAGGTTCGTAACATTACAGTAGCTTACCTGAACACCGCTTCCGTAACCGATAAATCCTCCGGCACTTCCGGAATTGCTGTCATCTGTTTTCGTTTTGTTGGCAGTAACAGTAAATCCGTTGTCTGACTTAACTCCTGCATACTGCACATATGGAATGTAGGCATTGATCAGATTAAGCAGATCTTCAACATTTATATCCAGACCTTTGATTCCGCCTAGAATGCTGATTCCACCTCCAGCATCTGCCAATGCTCCGGAGTAAACATTTCCTCCAAAGCCTCCAGCATAAGACTGCCCGTTTACATGGTTCAGATTATATACAGAATAATAGTTACCTTTTCCTGCGTCCTGGTTGTTAACCTTTCCACTCTGGAAGTTTCCGGCAAAACCGCCTGCTGTATCTGCAGCAACTCCGCCTTTATCAACATAAGTAACCGTGCACTCTGTATAAGAAGGAAGCAAGTACTTGACAGCACCTAACAACTTATTTGCATTTAACAAAGCTTTGACATCCGCTTCACCAGCTACATCTGCAAGACCTCCGGTCTGTGAGGAACCTACAAATCCTCCGGCAAAACCGTCTTTATCATTTGCTGTTACTTCTTTTAAATTTTTCACATCAGACTTAATAATCTCACAGCTATTACTTTTTCCGATAAAACCACCGGCTGTATAATCCACTACTTCGCCGTTGGAGTTTGTACCTGTTGCTTCTACAGTCATGCCTCCTGCGATGCCATTTACATGAGCTTTGTTGATTTTAACTCTGACACCTTCTGCCACAGAAAGCAGATTTTCTACTTTCAACAAGTTATTAAGTCCCAACAGGTTCAAAGTCAGTCCGTTTCCACCTGCCAGATCTCCTGGGCCTGCACAACCAGCAAAACCACCGACTCTATTCTTCGCTCTAACGGATTTTACCTGACTCAATGTTACAGTATCCACATCTCCACCGACAGCTTCACCAATCGCTCCGCCGACGTAGTTTTCTTTTGCTTCTACTGTATATCCATCATTTACTCCCGTCACTGTTACATGATGCACAGTAAAACCAAGAAAGTTTCCGATTCCAAGCGTATTATTTAAAAGTCCTGTGACATTTGCTGTTGTTACACTTCCGGCAATACCCCCGGCACGATTTTCACTTGCCGTAACTGTTTTTAATCCTTTGAGCGCATTATCTCTTTGGGCTACACTGCTCGCATCCCCTCCGCCATGTTTCCAGTACGGAAGTTTATTTAAATATTCTGGACTGGATTCTGCAATATAGACGCCATCACCACCACCAAGAATACCACCGGAATAACTCTTGCCAGCCTCAACTGAAACTGATGAACAATTCATGTTACATCCCAGGATTGCTGATGGTGCAATTCCTACGAGTGACAGAAGCATACCCGCTTTTTCCGGATCACTGGCCAAGAGACCCGTCAACAAGTCTTTTACCGTTGTTAAAAGGCTTACTTTCTTGACTTCTTTATTTCCAAGGTTTGTAATCCATCCAACTGTTGAAATACCGCTCACACCGCCGGCATAACTTCCACTTGCTTTAACTGCAATGCTTCCATTCGCTCCGCAGTTGACCGCATAACTGTTTGCCTGTGCTCCTACGATACCGCCTTGATAATTTTCACCAGATACTGAGACATTGCATCCTGTCAGATTGCAATTTAACAAGATACTCTGTGGCTGCATTACTCGGATAAGTTCAACCCCTACATCACTTAACAATCCACGGATTTCCGCATCTCTGCTGATTCCTGCAAATCCTCCACCGTATTCTTTTGCAGTTACAGAATAACTACTGTTTTTCACGGAACAGTCAAAGATTCTTGTTCCTACCTGCTGTCCTACGAAACCACCCGCATAATCTTTATCAGTAGCTCCGATAGTTCCTGCCAGATTCTCTACATGACAGTTTTTGATATTTACATTTTTGTATCCAGTAGGAATTAAGCTGCCTACCGGTAATGCATTGTTCAGAAGAATTGTAATCAAATCTCCAAGTCCAAGTCCCGGAATTACATTTAACAATGATGATAATGCATCCACCGTTATTCCAAGAACTTTTGACAATCCGTCATACTCTGTTACACCTTCTGTATAACCAACAAACCCACCAGTACGATCATTAATGTTCGAAACGCTGACCTTTCCTGTCACATCACAGTTTTCAATGGCAACATCTCCCACCAGCCTTCCTGCAAATGCACCTGTTGCATAAATCGTCGGATCCTTTGCTCTTGCATTTAAAAGTGCTGATAATGTATCTTTTAAATTCAAGTTTACGTTTCCAAATGTTAAAACTCCTACTAATAAATCAGTTAAACCACCTACAAGCCATCCAAGTCCCGATGTAAGTCCACTTATTATGGTCTGTGTATTTTTATGTGTATTCGTGTTATTTTGTACATTTACATTTTTTAATTCCAGATTTGATACGGAAACCGTTCCGGCGCTGACACCAATATTTTTTACATTAACCTCATTCGTAATTGTTCCAAAAAATCCAATTCCTATATACTTAGAACCATCCATTGCTTCTGTCTGATCCACATTCACATTAGAAATCACAGGTCTTCCAGTTGCCAGAATAGTTTGTCCATCCGTAATCTTTGTTTGTCCATCTGCTAACTTTGCACCTTTGATATCCCCCGATACCATAAGTGGTGTCCACAGATCATCTTCTTTATTCGAGTTCACACCAGCCTTTGATAAGTCAATATCCCGGAAAATGATGTAATTTGCATTGGATGAATACTTAAGATTGCCGTATTCACTCCTTAATTTATATTTATCTATATTTTTATCAGGAAGACCATTTTCATTGGTGCCACAAAATTCACCGG
Organism: Dorea sp. OM07-5; assembly: GCF_003481355.1. Classification (NCBI taxonomy): domain Bacteria; kingdom Bacillati; phylum Bacillota; class Clostridia; order Lachnospirales; family Lachnospiraceae; genus Dorea; species Dorea sp. OM07-5. The sequence goes on from NZ_QUKZ01000007.1 coordinate 67,322, forward strand.
TTCCAACAGTAAGTCCGCCCAGTAAGGTACCTAAAAGTCCACCTACGCCTTTAAGCAAACCTGTAAGAATGTTATCATCGGAAAGGTTTACATTCGCCAGCTTGTATTTTCCATTTTCCTTTCCATTCTCTGTATCTTTGTAATAAAGATATGAATTCTCACCTTTGACTTTATCTGCCTCAGGTCTTATAAGCCCATGTGTAGTAGCACCTTCCTTTGCCACAGCGTCAAGTCCCAAATCAGCATCACCGGGATAGTACGGCGTATAAAAAGGAGCTCCGCCTAACAAACCACTTACCAGACCCGGTTTATAATAAACATACAGTCTCGGAGTTACGCTCTTATTACTTCCGATTGCTCTCAGCTGTGATTCATTTCCAATCAGAATATATTTTTTCCCAGAAACCGTTACGTATAACTGCCCCGGTTTTGTTCTTCCATCTGCATGCTCACCATCTAGCCATTGAACTCCATCCGCCGCTTTTTCTGTCAATTGATCTGCAACTAACTCAGGCTTATCTGAATTAAACTTCTGCGATAACACATAATTATGAGACTTACTATAAGTCAGATACTCCTGATCTTCTCCATCCGGATAAATCATCTGCCCCATACCAAACTGTGGTGCATCATAATCCAATGACATAACTGGTTCCGTTTCAGATTCTTCTTGCGCAAGTACCATTAACTGATATGGATTGTATATGTAGATTGTATCCGTTTTCTTATCATACAGCGTTGGTGTTTCATTTTTTTCTACTTTCGTTCCAGTAATAGTTCCGGTAAAGGAATCCGGTACTGACCAAATCTGTTCAGAGTTCATCTGGATGTCATTCATCAAAATATATTGGGCATCTGCACCGTATTTCAGCTCTGTGCCTTCACTCTTTACTACATCTCCAGAACCAATCTTTCCATCCTTATCACCTGTGTAAATATAAGCATCTGAACCAACCTGTTTTAACTGTTCATAATTATAAATGCATATTTTACTATCCTTATAATAAGCATCTATATTATCTGTTGATTTCGGTTTGACACTTCCACCGGAAGATTCCGATTCGTCATTCTGTGAGTTTTCACTTGTTTCCTCCGATATCTTAGATTCGGATTCCGTGGTGCCATTTATTTCATCTGAAACTGTGGACTCGGTTGATACTTTACCATTACTCTTTTTGGCATCATCTGAAAGTGTCACTTGACTAGTGTTGGTACCCGATGGATTTGCATCTGCCGCATCCGCAATATTCACTTGAGAAAATAAGATAGCCATACATAATATTACTGCGATAATTCTATTCTCTATCCTTCTTTTTTTCTTCATATCTGGACCTCTAATCTTTTGCCTTCATTTGTTACTTTAATTTTGCCTTTTTAACCAGTTTTGCTGCTTTGCTGCCTCTTGAAAGCATTGCATCAGCTGATTGGAAAATGCTCCGCATTCACCATTTAAAATCATCTGGATTGTCTTTTCAGGTTCATATTTCCTTTTGTATGGACGATCATTGATTAATGCATCGTAAGCATCAACAATCCCCACAACCTGTGCACACATTGGAATTGCATTTCCCTTTAAACCATCCGGGTATCCTGAACCATCATATCTTTCATGGTGATGTCTGCATATTTCATAGCTATATTGGTTCAGCTTTTCCGCTGTTATCCCCTCTGGGAATCTCTGGGTCATCGCCGCACCTACTAATGGATGTTGCTTTACTACATTCATTTCTTCATCTGTCAATTTTCCATTCTTATTTAAAATTTCAATTGGCACTTTTATCTTTCCAATATCATGAATCGGCGCTAAATGCGCTACTGACGAAATTTCTTCATCTGTAATCCCATATTCCGGATAATTCTTCTGCAATTGAAGATATACCTGTTTTGTATAGAAGCTGATATCATCTTGATACCCTGATTCAACTAACTGATTATGATTTAATACAGTGGTTAAAAGTGATACCATATCCCAATACTGCTTTGCCATATCCTGTTCTTTTTTTATGAGTTCTCTTTCCATCTTTATAACCGTGTTCTGGACAATCTTCTCATTATGTAAGGTGATAATTGCAGTATTCTCATTTGCATCTATATATTTTTTTGCTTCCATCCAAACATATGCATTCTTATCTTTTCCAGTAATTCTGCGATATGGAAGATCTTTTTCCATACATTCATCAACTAGTCTTTCTTCTAATCCTTCACTTGATAAGAAGTCATGAACCATTTTTTTGTCAGAAGCATACACATATCTTTCTACATATTGGCTTATGAACTCTTCATAGCTTTCTGTTTTCCTTACTTTCTCATACACTTCACGGATATGTGAATATACACACTCGTAGCTTTTTTCCTTCAAGTTCAGTTTTAATACAACATAAAATCGTCCAAAATATTCATCTTCTCCAGGGCGGATAACATCTGAAACTTTTACGCTCTCTAATTTATTATTGTATGTATTCTGCAAACTCAACAATATTTTATGTATCTTGCAGGTATCTTCTAAATTTCTGGAACAAAAACGATCTTCTTCCAAACAACGATTAATTGCCATTGTTTCCTCTACACACGATATAATTTTCATCAGAGAAATATTCTCCGGTTGTTTTGCCAGCATATAGCCACCATTTGTACCTTCACAGGCTTTTATGATTCCTGCTTGCTTTAACTTTTTTGTTATTTTTGGAATATAACTGGATGGAACACTTAGTTCCTGAGATAATTCTGATGTAGAGATCATCTGCCTTTGTGCTGCCAGATAACATACGATTCTGATAGCATAATCCGTTGTACTTGTAAGCTGCATAGTTTTTCCCTCTTCCCTTAACAAAACTAAACTATTTCAAGTATTAGTTCGTCCTAAAAAAAATAATGGGTTCCTGTCGGACGATGAAATTGATTATTCAAAAATTTCCATCAATTTCATCAAGATATGGGGGTCGTTCTACTCTATCATCAGATATAAGATCTAGAATTCTATAAATAATAATATCGCAACATATAGTAATGCGATGATGGCTTTTCAATATAATTTTTTCTCATTGTCTATTTGAATCAGAGAATGTTTCTCATCAACGTTTTGAATTGTATCCCATTTGTGGTTTTTTTATAATGTTACAAATAGGAAAGATTTTTTTTATTTTTTTGTAAAATCTTTTCCATCGTATCGATATTCTTCCATTAATATCTTGTTATGAACTTCGTTCAAAAAAAAGAAACCATGCCTCAACACGGTTTCTCTTTCTTTTTCTATTCTATTTCTTTTAACATTTTATAAATAATCAGGCCATTACTGACTGCCAGCACTTCATTTGCATTGTCAAAATTAATTCCGGAAATTTGTTTTATTTTTTCAAGCCTGTAAGATATCGTTCTATAATGAACAAACATTGCGCCTGCAGTTTTCTTGATGCTTTGGTTATTTCTAAGATACATCTGCAAGGTTGTAATCAATTCTCCCTTATGTTCATCATCATATAAATATAATTTCTTTAATGTTTCCGGAATGTATCTTTCCAATTCCGTCATATCATCAACTTTGCCGAATATCTGGAAAAATCCGAGGTTCGAATAATGTACTACTGACTTATTCTTATCACCAGTCACCTGGCGGATAATCTCAATATACTTGATAGCCTGACTTGCTTCGTGATAAGATTCTTTCAATCGTTGATACCCTTCCACACTTTTTCCTATACCAATCTGAAAGTCTGTATCTTTCTTTCTATAAAGGATGCTTTGCTGGATAACCTCCTCTATTTCTTCCATCTCTTTCTGATATTCCAGTTCTGTCTGATCGGAATCTACCTGTTGAATCATAACAATCTGATCCATATTTCTGTAAATAAGCGCATCCGGCAAAAGATGCATCAATTCACCCTCGATAACACCTACTTCGTGAAGCTGTTCTTTTGTATATTTTCTTTGTACATTTTTTGTGATGGTATGAAAATCAACAACCCTGTAAGTATCGCTTTCTTTCATTCCGAGCTGTGCCGCCGCTTCAGTCATTTCTTTCGAACTCAGTAATCCATTCAGAATATTTTGGATAATATCTCTCTGATACGTCTTTTTTTCTTCATCCTGTGCAAATTCACTCAAAAATCCATCCTGTAAGTTAACAGTCGCATTTTCGAGTTCCATACAAACATCCTGTTCTTTTTTTCTCAGCTCCTGTTCCATTGTTACAATCGTATTCGGAATCACTTTTGTATTATGAAATGTAATAATTGCTGTATTTTCCTTTACATCCACATACTTACTAGCTTTCATACATACGATGTACCGTTATTTTCGATGATTCCGCGATAGAAAATTTCTTCTTCCACACATCCATCTACAAGATGTTCTGTTAAATTCTCACCTGCAAGACATTTCTGGACATTTATCCAGTCTGCTTCACAAATATATTTTTCCGCATATTTTTTTATAAAGTCATCATATGATTCTGCTATTTTTACTTGTTCATAGACATCATGATTATGAGAATAAATACATTCATAATCTTTTTCTCTCAGATTAACTTTTATAATCACATAAAATTTTCCAAGATATTCATCCTTACCAGGACGGATAATGTCTGATATCTTTACGCTTTCCAAGCGGTTATTGTATATATTTTGCAGATCCAGCAGAATCTGATGTACTTTACAGCAGGCTATATAATTTTTGGAGCAACCTTCCTCTTTTTCCAGGCACCTGCTAATTGCCATGGTGGATTCTGTACACGATATCACATCCCTTAAAGATATATTCTCTGGCTGTTTTGCAATCTGATATCCACCCTTTATCCCTTCACAGGCTTTTATGATTCCTGCTTGTTTTAATTTTTTTGTTATTTTTGGAATATAACTGGCTGGAACACTTAGTTCCTGAGATAATTCTGATGTAGAGATCATCTGCCTTTGTGCTGCCAGATAACATACGATTCTGATAGCATAATCCGTTGTACTTGTAAGCTGCATAGTTTTACCCCTTTCCTTAGCTAAACTATTTCAGGTATTAGTTCGTCCTAAAAAATTGGTGGGTTCCTGTCGGACGATGAAATTGATTATTCAAAAATTTCCATCAATTTCATCAAGATATGGGGGTCGTTCTACTCTATCATCAGATATAAGATTTAGAATTCTATAAATAATAATATCGCAACATATAGTAATGCGATGATGGCTTTTCAATATAATTTTTTCTCATTGTCTATTTGAATCAGAGAATGCTTCTCATCAATGTTTCTGTATTGTATACCATTTTAAATTTTTTTATAATGTTCTAAACAGGAAAAGTTTTTTTATTTTTTTGTAAAATCTGTTCCATCGTATCGATACTCTTCCATATAATACCTTTTTATGAACTTCGTTCAAAAAAAAGAAACCATGCCTCAACACGATTTCTCTTTCTTTTTCTATTCTATTTCTTTTAACATTTTATAAATAATCAGGCCATTACTGACTGCCAGTACTTCATTTGCATCGTCAAAATTTATTCCGGAAATTTGTTTTATTTTTTCAATCCTGTAAGATATCGTTCTATAATGAACAAACATTGCGTCTGCAGTTTTTTTGATGCTTTGGTTATTTCTAAGATACATCTGCAAGGTTGTAATCAATTCTCCCTTATGTTCATCATCATATAAATATAATTTCTTTAATGTTTCCGGAATGTATCTTTCCAGTTCCGTCACATCATCAATTTCGCCGAATATCTGGAAAAATCCGAGATTCGAATAATGTACTACTGACTTATTCTTATCACCAGTCACCAGGCGGATAATGTCTATATACTTGATAGCCCGACTTGCTTCGTGATAAGATTCTTTCAGCTGTTGATACCCTTCCACACTTTTTCCTATACCAATCTGAAAGTCTGTATCTTTCTTTCTATAAAGGATGCTTCGCTGGATAACATCCTCTACTTCTTCCATCTCTTTCTGATACTCCAGTTCTGTCTGATTGGAATCTACCTGTTGAATCATAACAATCTGATCCATATTTCTGTAAATAAGCGCATCCGGCAAAAGATACGTCAATTCACCCACGATAACACCTACTTCGTGAAGCTGTTCTTTTGTATATTTTCTTTGTACATTTTTTTTGATGGTATGAAAATCAACAACCCTGTAAGTATCGCTTTCTTTCATTCCGAGCTGTGCTGCCGCTTCAGTCATTTCTTTCGAACTCAGTAATCCATTCAGAATATTATGGATAATATCTCTCTGATACTTCTTTTTCACTTCATCCTGTGCAAATTCACTCAAAAATCCATACTGCAAGTTAATAATCGCATTCTCGATTGCCATATAATCAAGTTCTGTCAGTTCTCTATTTTCTTCTGTTATTGTTATATATATATCCACCTCACTCAATATGGCAAATTTCACTATATATTGAACACAGCTTCCTTTCATCTGCTTCATATATTGAAATTTCGTAATAATATTGGGTTTATATGGCTGAATTTCATCTGACAATATTAACTTGGAGTTGCCCAAGTTTGTTGAAACCATACAATTAAGATTACCATAATACAATACAACAGGATTCTCGATCATGATGCTTAAAAATTTGATAATATCACTTGCTGTATTGCTTGATCCATTATTTTTTAAAATAAACGTATTAAAATTATCATGTGTAATTTTAAAATACTTTAAGCGTGCAGTGTCTTTATCGAATACCTGCATCATAACATGACGGATAATTCCCCAGTAATATAAATCTCCTGGAATTTCTACCAGAGGAATTTCATATTTTTTGCAGTGCTTTTCTAATAAACTCAATCTGCGTCCTGTAGGATCATATTCTTTTTTTTTCTTTACAATGAATCCACTTATATCACTTTTAACTAAATCTTCAAAATGCTGCTCTACTTCTCGATCACTGCATGATAAATATACCTGAAGACTGGTTATGAGTATTTCACCACCCGTCAGGTATCGCTCCATATCTTCAATTTCGATTATTCGAATGCCTTTCACTTCCAAATCTAGACCTTTTTCACCGCAAAGCAGCTTCATTTTTGGAAATTGTTCTGATTCAAGTAATTTTCTTACAGTATATGCCATCGTTACTCCTTATCCATTGCCAAATCAATACAACATAATATCAGTTATGTTGTACAGTGCCTCTATTAACCTGTTCTACCCTATTTCTGCAAGTCATTCATTTCCTCTAAAAGAGAACTTTAAGCAATAAAAATAATAAAGATTATAGCCAATTTCCCAAGAGCGGTACTTAAATAGGGCACAGCTACCAAAAAAATCAGAAAGGAACTATGTAATATGAACAGCATAACATATAACATGGTGTTATTTAACATTATATCGTACGAAAATTAATCTGTCCATAAACAACATAACTGATATTATGTTGTACATTCCAATATTTCCTGTTCGACAATCTTATCTAGCTTCTTTTGGAACACTGTTTCTGTAGTTGCTGTATATATTCTCGTTACATTGATGCTGCTATGTCCAAGTAAATCTGCAAGACCTGTAATATCTTTTGTTACTTTATAATAAATCCTTGCAAATAGATGTCGAAAATTATGCGGGAATATTTTTGATTCTGCTACTCCTGCCTTTTCTTTTAATCGTTTCATTTCTCTCCAAATATTACTTCTGTCTTTTAACTTCCCATTTTTCGTGACAAATATCCACCCTTCTGCTATTTGGTTATTATGGCAATAGGAAAGAAGTTTCCTTTGCAATACCTTCGGCAAAAAAATCCTTCTATACTTTCCTTTATTATAAATCTCTATCTTTCCAGATTTTACACGCTCCACTGTAAAATATTTTATTTCGCTGATCCGAATTCCTGTACATGCTATTGTTTCAATACACAATGCAAGCTGTTCTTTTCCTTCTGCCATAGCTGTTGCAATCAATTTCCTGCATTCTTTTTCTGTCACTTCTTTCTGATCCTGTAAAAAAGGCTGCTTCTGCACTTTTATTCTTTTCACTTTCAGATTTCCTACATTCAAAAATTCTAGGAACTGATTCAATGCGGCAAGCATCGAATTAACACTATTGACAGCATATTTTTGAACAAGCCATTCTTTATATTGCAACAATATTTTTTTATTGATCCGCTTATCATCTGCCAAAAAAGATAAAAACTTTTTTATATCTGCCATATATTTATTGATTGTTGCCTTTGCATTTTCTTTCTGGTATAAATAATCTGCGAATTTTTCTATCTCATTTTCTGATACCTCTATTGAAAAATCCATCTGTCCCATAATCATAGTCCTCCTGAGAATTCATTTTCTTTCATTATAGCTGTTCGTTTTTTCGTATTCCCATATACTACTTTTTCTACTTGTTATGCATCCACGATTTTTCAATATTTATCTCTGATTATATAGCGTATTGTTGATTTTAGTCAACAGTAGACGCTTATTTTTATCATCTATTGTGGATATAATTTAACAATACAAGAGGAGATGTTTTATACTAATGTCGGATAACGAATTATGTTTACAGGAAATTGGAAAAAGAATTATGGATCGTCGAAAAAAGCTGGGACTCACTCAAGAAGCACTTGCAGAAAAAGGGGAAGTCACTACCCAGTTTGTTTCTTATGCGGAATCAGGAAAACGGGCAATGAGACCTGAAAATCTGTTAAAAATCTCCTCTGCTTTAGAAGTAAGTGCCGACTATTTGCTCACTGGTGAAATTATCGATAAGGATCTGTTGATTCTCTCAGATAAGCTCCGCCGACTCACGCCTTCACAGGTACGCACAGTTGAAGCTATTATAGACGAATGTAACAATCTATTTAATCAAAAATAACTCTTCTCTCACGTCAAAAAAGGAAAGCCATTCCGTTGCCAAAAAATAACGGAATTTGCTTGGAGCCCGCATAAATACTGGATCTATTTTTGCAAAATTCTATTCAAACTCCTTTGCGGACTGCGTTTCATGACACGCAAAGGATGTTATTAGAGGCTTATGTTTCGAACGTGTGTTCTATTTTTGTGCTTTTCGCACCACTTATGAAGAAATAAACTCCAAAATAACTCCATTTTACTCTTTATTATTTTGTTGTTCTTCTCTTGCGTACAGGAGATCCAATGCCTGACATACAACATCACTCATGCTCTGATTGTACCTGTTGATGTTCAGATGCAACGCAACCAACATTATGATGTTTTTATGCTGGAACATGATTATGTGGGCGCATTTGCACTTGGCTTTTCTCTGAATGATCCATGGATCCGTGACTTTAAAACCAGCCATACACCTGCCGTACTTTTCGATAACTATATTATTGGAAATCCGACCACCGCTTATGTAGGTATCGATAATGATGAGGGAATGGAAATTGCTGTCTCTTATCTTACCAGACTCGGACACCGGAATATCGCCTATCTCAGCGGTTCCCTTGGATCTCAGATTCTCCAGATACGACATGCAGCCTTTCTCCGTGCCATGCACCAACATGGACTGAAGACTTCTCCTGCCACCACCGGCTGCGCTTATTATCTGTCAGAATGTATGGAGAAACATTTACCTCGTTTTCTGGAAAATGGAACAACAGCCATCATCTGCAGCCAGGATACCCTTGCGAATGCAGCTCTTATCCAATGCCAACAGCTCGGATATCAGGTTCCTGATGATGTCAGCATTATCGGATTTGATGATCTGCCAATCGCTGCTTATACATCACCTCCACTGACTACAATCAGACAAGATCGTATTGAACTGGGAAAAAGTGGATTCTTTGCGTTATCCAGTCTTCTTAATGGCGTTTCAATCAGTACATTTTTATTGCATACACAGCTGATTGAAAGGAAATCTACAGGAAATGTTCCTGTAGCATAAAATTGCCTGATTATTTATTGATTGAGCAGACTGATAACAGCTCTATACAACAAAAGGTTAGGAAACTCCCTTTCAGGTGTTCCCTAACCTTTTGTTTGTAACATCGTTTATGTTTCTTTCACACTCCGCTAAATCCATGTACTCGGCTCATTTTTTCTATATTTTAACGGAGACACTCCATATGTTTTTTTGAAGCTTCTGATAAAATAACTTACGTTCTGATAGCCACTGAGCATTGCAACCTCTGTAACTGGAATGTCCGAATTTTGTAACAACTGTTTTGCATGCTCCAACCGCAAATATGTAACATATTTTGAAAGCGTAATATGAAAATGTTCTTTAAAATATTGCGATACATATTTTTCAGAAAGATGGAACTGTTCCCCAAATTCCTTTAATGATATCTCCCCTGTAAAACTCTGCTGTATGTATGAAATCATCTCTTTTTCTACAGTATTTCTTCCACTTTTATCATTTTCGATTATAAATCCATTCTCCCACATGTGAAGAATAAATTGTAAAAGAATTATTTTTGTCTTTATCTGAACAGCTATTTCCAACTTCTTTTCATCATTTTTTGCCATATATATTTCGGCCAACTGCTCACACAACTCTTTTGCTGCATCCTTGATCCTTGGTCTTATCATCAAATGACCATTTTTTAATGGAGTAAGCAATTTATCATCTAACATGTCATCTGTGCAAAAAGAGATATATTCAAGTGGAAAAAGGAAAGTAAAATAATCCACTTCTCCAGCCTGTGAACCCATGAAATGCAGATTGCCCGGCGACACTACAAAAGCATCCCCGGGGGTTCCAATATAATTTTCTCCTGATATACTTACAGTCAAAAACCCACTTTTTACATATATAATTTCCAGTTCATCATGCCAATGTACCGGTATCTGAAATGATCGTCCCTCATTTTTTATATGATATGTACTAAACGGATCATCCTTTGTACCATGCGGTTTATTTTCCTTTAATTCAAAGTACATAATCTCTCCTATACTTCTATAAGACCTTTACTTTTCCATTTTCCACTCTTCCATCTAAGTACCATTCCCACAGCTCTCGCACATTCGTCACCTGCCATAGCAATATATGATCCTACAGCCAGAAGTCCCATGTGTATTCCGAGAAAATAAGTTCCGCCAACTGCAAACAAATACATAAATATTGCACCTAGTATAACCGGGAAAAGTGCGTCTCCACTCGTTTTTAATGCCTGACCATATACAAGGTTTGTTACCCTTCCAAATTCAAGAAAGACATCTACTATTAACAACTTTACCACAAGATTTATCATCTGTGTATCATCAGTAAATATATGCACGATAAAATGTCCTGCCAATGCAAATGTCACGGAAAAACAGGTCGCTGTGATGATACCGTATATCGCAGCTTTTCTCGTTCCCCTGTTACATTCCTCAAACTCTTTTGCTCCAATTCTCCAACCGGTCATAATTGCATTTGCCTGAGCAAGGGCAGCTCCCACACAATATGAGAAATTTGCAATCTGTACAGCATATGAGCGTGCTGTAACATTCATTCCATCCACATCCATCTGATTCATAAAACGCACAATAAAGGTCATTGCGATGTTGTAAAGTGCTGTTTCAAGCGCAGAAGGAAAACCAATCTTAACAATCTGCGCAAATATCTTTCTTGATGCAATTCGCTCAGGACTCTGTTTTGCTTTTATAAGCACAGCCCCCATACCTGCTACAATAATAAGATTTACAACTCTTGAAATAACCGTGGCAACAGCAACTCCCATTACACCCCAGTTGAATACAAATAAGAATACTGAATTAAGTATTATATTGAGAACATTTCCAACAACAGTTCCTATCAAAGAATGTTTTGTATATCCAAACACTCTCAAATAACTGGAGAAAATAGGAATCAGTGCATTTAAAAAACATGCGCCGCCAACAATTCTAAGATATATTTCAGCCGGCTCAAGCAAAGCCGGAGCAATACTTACGATTCGAAGTATCCCACCAGAAAAAGTAGCAAGAATGACAGACATTACGATACCTATCAATGCGTTGAATATAAGTCCAAGTTGTCTTGCCTGATACGCTATCCCCAGTCTTCCGGCTCCGATATTTTGTGACATAACAGCTATCATACCCGACGATATTACGCCGAACATGATAATAAAAACACCTATATATGTATTTGCTGTTCCCACTGCTCCTACAGCCTGGTCGCTTACAGATGATAGCATAAGCGTATCGACCATACCTGAAAGCATATAAAATAAAGTTTCTAAGCATATTGGCACAGATAACTGTGTTAATGTTTTTCTTTCAGCTGCCATAGTTTTCTCCTCACATACAATTCAAGAATACTATATCAATAATACAATATATTTCTATGTAATTCTTGTATAATATCCTGTGAAAATTGCACTATTTCTACTTTATCTTAAAAAGTACTAGATCGTGTTACTGAAAAATGGACCGCAAAATACCCGAATTCTATGAAACGCTGGTATGATAACTGGGATGCAATAACGCCGATTTTCAAGTTTTCACCGGATGTCGGAAAGGTTATTTACACGACCAATGCAATTGAAAGTCTGAATTCTACCTACCGTAAGCTCAACCGTCAGAGAAGCGTATTTCCAAGTGATACAGCACTCCTGAAAGCCCTGTATCTGGCAACTTTTGAAGCCACAAAAAAATGGACTATGAGCATTAGAAACTGGGGACGGGTCTACGGTGAACTCAGCATTATGTATGAGGGACGACTCCCAGAATAACAGAATCTATATGCATGATGAGAAGGACGTTTTTGACGTCTGCTCTTGACATGCCCGAAATCATGTCGTATATATATAGCAAGAGCTGGAAGCTCTAATTTAGCGCTTCCAGCTCAATCATTATCATAGAAGATTATTATTTATAGACTTTTCTTCATCGTCTCCAGATTGCCAAAGCCATGCACTCTGACATCAACCTGATTGCCCTGAAAGTTGATACACTCAACTCACAAGGCTAACAGTTCAGGAAACATGAACACAGGAGCGATTTTCTCAAATATAATAGGCAAATGTAAAGACCGCCATTTTTTTAACAAAAATGGCGGTTCAATGTTTTTACAAAAGAGAGAATTCTTTTTTATAAATCAATTTTAAATTTATCCTTTTTTTCTGTCACAGTAGGTGTTTCATCGATTGACTCATCTTCACCATATCGATGATTACATACATCCTCAACATCTTTATAAATTTCATCGTCAATATCTTTTACAACCATAAATTTATTAAGTATATACTCTGGTGTCATAGATGGAAACATATCAAAACTATAACTATTTACTATTCCTCCGCCTCTCTTTTGGTCGCAAAACCTCTTTTAGTGGATTTCCGGCGTTTCTCCTGCCAATCCGTATAACGATACTGAATCAACCATTTTCCTGTTTTCTTGTCTTTTTCCGCTTTCATTCGACCACCTCCTATGTACTGAAACCATACCAGCGTTTTTCAAAATAGCGTCTGGGAACTTTACTTGCAATCACCAGAAACCCTTCTTTTTCCAGTTCCTGATTCAGCTTACGGATTAGCTTGTAAACATGACCTACAGAAACACCCAGCATTTCTGCGAGTTCATTTGCAGTAATATAAATCTTGTTGTTTTCTGCCATATATACATCCTCCTTTTCATTATAGCGTTATCGCTACATTTTGTGTCTTCATTATATGTAGCGGCTTCGCTATTGTCAAGTATTTTGAAATGCTAGTAGAAAAATTTTTTCAAACATGGTATAATGTAGCCATCTCGATACATGGAGGACGATAAGAATGACCATAGGAGAAAAAATCAAATACTGCAGAAAACAACTCGGAATCACGCAAGATAAACTGGCTGAGCTGACCGGTATCCATCCGGTTTCTATCCGAAAATACGAAACCAATAAAATGCAGCCACAACCTCCTCAGTTAGAGAAAATTGCAGCTGCACTCGGTGTCAGTTATAATGCTTTGAATGGCAGTGATACTGCCGGACTTCGTCTAGAAACAGTCGGTGATCTGATGGGCGTACTTATGGTCCTTTGCAATTCCGGCATCCTCCAGATCAGCGGAGAGCGTGGAGAAGACAAGTTGTTAAAAGATGATACTGTATCTATCAATCTGAATCCGGTTCTTTCTTCTTATCTCGAAATCGGATATACCAGCAGAGGGAAAGCACATACGCTGTCTTTGCAGGATGCTTTATTGAATATTAGAAGTTATAAAGTATTTAATGACCTGTTGAAATGGGAAAAATTGAATTACATCTACCAGAGCGCATTGAAATCCGCTGGGGATAATCCAAATGAAGCAACACAGGTAGCTATAGATGAAATAGTAGAAACAAAGGAAAAAGTTGAGTTGGAATTGCAAAGATCAAAAATATCAATTTTTTCATAGTTATGTTTAAAAATATTATGGAGGATTTACAATGAAAGTTGAACAGTCAAAACTAAATGAATACCTTAAAAAAATTCACGGTTCAGTATGCCCTTTATGTGGAAATAATCACTGGAATATATCTGACCAAGTATTCCAAGCCGTAGAGTTTGACTATAAAGGAATTTTGATAGGTGGAACATCATTCCCTATGGTTCCTTTAACATGCGATAACTGTGGAAATACTTACTTCATTAATGCACTAAAATCTGGACTTATAGATCCACCTGATCCAGAAAATCCATCAGTTACTAAATCTGAAAACGAAAAGTAGGTGACTATATTGGCAAATGATAATATAAGAATAGAAAATAGTAATATTCCAAATATAAGTAGTTCTTCAAGCATTGCACAGGTCAAAGAAAACGAGAATATAATTATTAGTCGTCCTGCTAATCATAATGAAATATCCATCATGGAAAACGATTGGAAACTGATACGTAACAAAGTAAATAAAATTAAAATTCAACCCCACCTAAATTTACCAGATATTATTATTGGTGCTGTCATTCCATACTGCATAGATATTATTGTTTCCTATGCAACCGGGAAAACTCCCAATTACTTTCCTGCATTTATTTGTATTGTGCTATACATACTAATAAAATGGCTTTCTAAAAAATTTTCATTTTTAACCTCTGATAATACAGATACCAATATAGTACATTTACAAGAGCTAAATGAACTACTCGACCAAGCTGATTCTTCAAAAACGAACTAATTTGTACTCAATCTGAACTCAAACCACATAACAAGAGCTCGGAAATCCGCATAAACACTGGATTTCCGAGCTCCATTTTTTTATTCGAACTCGCAAAGTTCTATCTGCTTTGTAGTGTTTCTCTGGTATTTCAGCTTTAAATCAGTTCGCTTTTGAACTGTTTTGCATGGATTCGCTATGTTTCATCTAATTGTATTGTCATTTTATTGTCATCTTCTTATCAGGCAGACCAAAATAAATATACGCAAAAGCAATACGTCAGTCATTATTAAAATAACCATTAATCTTTTGAAACAAGGATATCATTTCATCTTTATACGCTTCTTTCAAACATCCTCCCTGGGTCATCATCCCTTCCTTGAACTCCTTATTAACTTCAGGTTTATCCCTAATATCCGGTGCAGATATAATTTCACACCCATACATCGGGAAGTCTTGCTCAAACTTAAGTTTATCATCAGATTTATCTCCATCAAAAATTGCTAAAACTTTTTTATATCCTAAATCTTTTAAGATGGTAGCTATTTTAGTAATATTGGACGCCCCTCCTGATCCCCAACCAAAAAAAGCTCCATCCAAAGAAAGTTGAACAGATTCAGCTGCTTTATTATACATGATAACATCCTCTTGACCTTCCGTAATAATTATTTTATCCTCCAAAAAAAAGATTTCTTTCGCTTCTGTTCCCAAAGTATGCGGCTGATTGTAATTATTTAAAAAACCTCTTAAATTTTTTCTAGATTCTTCTGAAAGAAGAAATACTTCAATATCCCCCAAATTATTCTTAACCGTTCTATAGAGAAAGGCTCCATTTACAATTGATGAAATATCAATAAAATAAGGAGAATGTGTATTAATTATTATTTGTCTATCTTTAGAATATTGATTGAATAATGCCATAATTTTCTTTTGATAGGCGGGATGTAATGATAATTCTGGCTCATCAATAGAAATCGTGCAATGCGGTTCAGAATCATAAAGAGCATCACATATGGTAAATACACTCCATATGCCATCTCCCAATCCCTCACTACTATGTGTACAACCATTAACGATAAGTTTTAAATAATACATACCATTATCATTTTGTTCTATTGTCCACTCAAGATCATACCCCAACACTTGTCTAAGCAATTTATCAAACTGTTCTTTATTCTTCTGCATTTTAAACAGTCTAGCATTAAACTCATATATCGAAGATGAACGATTGTGAACATTCATTTGTTGATTTCGAACATAGTCATTACGATCCATATGTGATTGATTAAATTCATATTCTACAAATCTCCTAGATTGAAGAACAAATGTTTTGGGTCCATCCCACCAATCATCATCCTGCACTCCATTTTTCCTCATAATTGTTGTGCTACCACCATTTGAAATTGTATCAATTGTATAAATCTCATCTGTATCTGTTTGAAGTTTTAAATGTACTTTTCCATTCTCACATTTCATATTTCTTTTCCTCTCCGAAAAAGATGGGGGATTGTCTTTAGGAGAATTAAACGAACGTATTGCTTCCAAAATCGTTGTTTTTCCAGTATTATTAGAGCCAACCATAATTGTTAAACCACTTCCCTGACGCCCTGATGGAATAGCAAAATTAATTGTATGTTCTCTGCCAAATCCTCTTAATCCATGTATGGTTATACTTTTAATCATTATATATAATTCCTCCACTTACTATTTAACATTTTAGTCTTGTAAATCAAATTACACATCGACTAAATCCTCATACAGCCAAAACTTACAAATAAAACTTAAAATCAATTTATTTTTTATTCAATTGCACCTTTCCTCATTCCATCTTTTGAAATTTTAAAATAAATTCTATCCCTTTTTCTTTTAACCTCAACTCCATGGCTTCTTTAGCAGTAAAATGATACGAAATAATGCAAATCAACTAATCAGTACTCTTTACATTCCATAATATCATATTTTTCATATGAAAAATAGCCCAGTCCTTACAACTCTGAGCTATTTTTCCCTCACTATTATACTTCTATCAAATTGAAACTATGTACACTTTAAATTTTTAATTATTTATTGCTTCCCAAAGTTCTAAAGCTTTATGAAGAATAGTCATAAGTTCTTCCTTTCGTTCGCTTAACAACTCATTTTCACGTTTTCTTTGCTCCTCCGTCATATTTTCTGTTACATTCACTTGTTTTCCTTCCTGATCAATTTCAATCTGTCCCGGGTATAATGCTAATGTAATTTTTTTGTTCTCATCAATCATCAATGTAATATCTTGCTCTCCTTTTCGAGCAACTAAAACAAAATTCTTATTATCTAACTCGTATTTCCCAATAGCCTTTGGTTCCACCAAATAATCCACGCCATCTTCTGTCAAAGCATAATAGCCTTGATATTTTTCGATAAAATCTTTCGTCAACTCTTTTTTAAATCCAGCGTCTATCACCTTATCATACATTTTATTATGTTGCACTGTACATACAGCCAGATATACTACTACACAAACAACAATACTTAAAATAGATATTCCCACTCCCCAAAATACCTTTTTATATTTCTTATAACTATCGATTTTTTTCACCATTTGTATATCCTCCTTTAACAACTTATCCAGCGAAATATTAAATTCATCACTGATTTGAATAATTGTTTGCAAATCTGGATAACTTTTCTCATGCTCCCAATTTGAAACTGTTTGCCTTGTTACATGAAATATTTTTGCCAAATCCTCCTGTGTCATTTTTCTTTCTTTTCTGATTTCGATAATTTTTTCACCGATATTCATTTGCTTACCTCCTTTAGCCATATTATTACTCACCTTCATGCTTGATGGCTAGCAATACAGCTTTGCATATCCCAAAATATTACGCAAATTTCCTTTGCCATACTGTTATTCAGGCTTTATAGTACATAAAACATGCTATTTTCATCTTTCATTTCTAAGCTATTATACATTATAGTTTCTTAACTTTCATTCTTGATTTTCTTTTTATCATCATTATTTCAAAAGAAAAATAGTCCAGAATCTGTTCTGAACTATTCCTTTTTTACAATCCCATTTTTATCTACCATCTCTATCTGTTCGTCTCTTTTTGATTTTTTGTTTTGCATTTGCCTGTTCCAAATGTTTTGCCACTTCTATTGCTTCCTTGACCTTATTTTCTCCCAAAACAGCTACAACCCGATTCATATCATATGCCACATTTAACAAAGCTATATTCTCTTTCTTTATAACAGATATTTCCTCTCTCAACCGATCTACACGATTTTCAAGATCCAGGTTTCGATCTGATAGCTTTTGATTTTTGTTTTTCAAATCCAAACACTTGCTATATAATGCCTGTATCATGTTCGCAACTTTTTTCACCAAAGGAAATATCCTCTTCCGATAAGATTTTGCAGACTCTAAAGTTCCGGCTTCCGGTAGCCATTCTTCCGGATAATATCCATACTCACGTGCATGTGAGTCAACAAGTCCAGCTTTTGAATTTAGTGCAGAAAATCGTTTCTCTAACACTTCTGTCTTTTGAATTACTGTCTCTCTCTCTTTTTCTACCTGTTCTTTTTCCTTTTGAATCTCATTCACACATTCACTGATATCATGCAAATTATGTTCCAATAACTTCTTATGTTCCGTTAATTCTTCTACTTCCTGTTCTCGAACCTTTTTCTTGTAATCCAATACAGAAAGATGTGTTTCATGAGTTCCTTTCTGCTCCCATTCTATCTCATTTTCCCTCATGACCATAGCTAGTTTTTCCTTTTCCGATTGCACCCATTGATTTAACTCCGTCTCACTTCTAGACCCACCTTTAAATCCTAATGATGATAATGCTTGTTTTAGAGATACCCTTGTATCGAGTCCTCGCTTACTTCCTGTAACATAGGGAATAAAATCAATATGCAGATGTGGGGTTGCTTCGTCTAAATGTAGATGTGCAGCAAATACTCGCAACGTAGGATTCCGTTCTTGAAATCCTTTCATGTATCCATCTAATATCTTTGCAGCAAGTTGTCCTTCCATCGTTTCTGATCCCATATTGTCTTTATCACCGATCTGAATAATAACCTCATGAAATAATTTTTCTTGTTTTCCGGAACGTATCTTTTCGTAGTAATCATCGATCTTACGATCTTTTCGAGTCTGTTTATCGTTGTAACGCTTCAAGGCGTCGTCAAATAATTCATGATATACGTCTTTGATATCTTCATTACAATATTCAACATTCCAATGGGTTCTGTTCGGATCCGTATTCTTTGCATGAAATTTTCTACTATTATGGTTCAGGGAGCCTTTCCCTGTCATAAAACTAATTGTCCTCTTCAATAAATCTCCTTTCATTCATTTTAAAACGCTAGATATGACGATTATGTTTTGTTACTTTTGTCAAAAGTAACGCAAAAGCACTTTCGACAGCCTAACGTCCATCAAAAGTACCCTTGCGCCCTGCCGGGAGCTTTCAAATCAGCCAGTACCGTATCGGCTACACTCTACGACAATTTTCCTTGTTTGATATTCACAGGTGCGTGCCACGCTCCTGTTCTATATTCCCCAAACAAACATCACCATCGATAACTGGCTGACACTCCACGCTTATCTAAATATTCCTGTCGTGCTTTCTCCTGCTCTTCCTCAGAAGGAGCAGTCTTATACTTCGTATAGAGTTCATGTCTGACTAATGCATCCAATTTTTCTTCCAAGCCATTTCGAATCTCTTCTTCATACTGAGCATCTGAACACAGATGATAAAAGATCAATTTTCGAAACAGTTCATAATCAATCTGTACTTTTTTCATTGCTTCACTCCTTTTTATTCAAGGTGGCAAGATTCCCTATTCTTTAAGATATGGTAATCTTGCCATCTTCCTTTACTCGTCTTGTAACATCCAGAACCATTTATTTCCTATCTTCACAGAATCAATCTGTAATTCCTTCTTCGCATTCCAAAGTGTTTTCTTTTTAATTCCTCGTTCTTCTGCTTCTTCCGCTATTTTTGCCTGTTCCATTGATCCATTTGCTAAGATCTCTTTTAAAAATTCTTTCGTACTTCGGATCTTTTGCCCTCGTCCATCACCAGACAATAAGTCCTCTACACTGATGTCATATTTTCCAATCCAATGAAATCCTTTTTCTTTGTCTAATCGAAAGGCGATAGCATCTCCTTCCGGAGCAAGAGAACTCTTTACATGACAGATCACTCGGATTTCCGGTTCATCTTTCACTCTTCCAACAATCAACACGCTTCTTGCTGCCGCTTGAAAGTCAATAGACCCCAATCCACGATAGGATGATTTTCCATTACTATTCTTATTCATATGACCGATCAGAATAATGGCACATTGATATTTCTCTGCTAATACAGAAATTCTTTTCATCAATGGACGAATCTCATTTGCCCTATGCATATCAACACCAACCCCAAGAAAGCCTTGAATTGGATCTAATACTACAAGTCTTGCTTTCGTCTGTATGATTGCTTCTTCCAGCCTTGCATCTACCATTGTTAATGGCTGTTCCTGGTCATCAATCACCAAGACTCTGGAACAATCAGCCCCTGCCGCTAACAATCTCGGTTTGATCGTATCGCCCAATCCATCTTCAGCTGTTTGATAAATCACATTGATTGGCTCTACACCTATCTCTTCGGATTTTCCTTCGCTTGTTTCACTTAATATTGCTTCTCCTTTTGTTAACTTTGCAATAATCTGCAACACCACGGTGGTCTTACCCTCTCCAGGATCTCCCTGAATAATGGTGACCTTCCCGTATGGTATGAATGGATAAAAGAGCCACTCGATTTCTTCCACTTCAACCTGATCCATGTGGATCAATTTCAGGCATGGTTCTGCCTTTTTTACTTCTTTATAATTATCTTCCATTTCCACCTCCTGCCCAACCGGGCAAGTCCCTGGCAAACAGAATTTAGCAATTGTTGTAACAACAATTTTGTGATATACTCAAGTTGTTAAGGTGATATATCAGTTATTCTGATGATCAGGAAACTTGCTCAGATTATTTCTGGGCTTTTTCTTTTGTCCTTCTTTCATAGTTCCTTTCTTCTGCAAATGCATTTAATATTTCCAACATCGTTCGAATAGGTGTAAACAACTCTTCATCGGCATCCTCTAATGTAGTCAACCTTTTCAGTTCCTCTTCAATCCCTTTAAGTTGTTTTCTAAACTGTACTAACATCAACGGATTTCCTACTGCTGTAACTTTTTGATGTAAAACGCTTTCAATGATATATTCTTGTCTCGTCTGATATCCACAAAGTTTCACTCTTAAATCTAATTCTGCATCTTCTTCCGGAGACATTCGAAATGCTATGGTTACATTACGCCACCGATTCTTGCTATCCCTATTTTTTTCACTCATCCAGATATTCCTCTCTTTCCTGATTTAGGTTTTCCGCCATTTCTGTTTGGATTGTCGGGAACAAATGTGCATATCGATATGTGATCTCCACACTTTCATGCCCTACCCTTTCTCCAATTGCCACTGCAGAATATCCCATATTGATCAACAATGACACGTGAGAATGTCGTAAATCATGGATTCGTATTCTCTTCACTCCTGACAACTTTACACCACGATCCATTTCATGATGAAGATAGCTCTTTGAAATTTGGAATATCCTGTCATTTTCATTTAAACCATACAGCATTCCTATATACGCTTCTAATTCTTCGCTTAAAAATTCTGGCATGGTGATCATACGATTACTCTTCACAGTCTTTGGATCCGTAACAATATCCTTCCCCTCTAATCTTTGATAAGATTTATTGATCCGGATAGTACAAGCCTGAAAATCGAAATCTGCCGGTGTCAGCGCTAACAACTCTCCCATACGGACTCCACACCAATATAGAATTTCAAATGCATAAAAGGAGATCGGCTTATCCGCCACCGCTTCAATGAACTTCATATACTCTTCTTTTGTCCAGAAAAGCATCTCTTTTGTTCTTTCTTTTCCCATAGATCCAGCCTTGCGTGCAGCGTTGCTTTTCAAATCATAGAAATTAACTGCATGATTCAAAATTGCACTCAGCTGATTATGGATGGTCTTTAGATAGACCTGCGAATAGCCTTCTCCTTGTTTATTCCGATAGTTCATCATGGTGTTCTGCCACTGTCGAATATCGGAAGGTTTTATTTCCTGCAACTTCTTTTTCGAAAAATATGGGAGAATCTTTTTTTCTACAATATGCTTTTTCGTCAGCCAGGTATTATATTTGATTCTGGATTTGATATCATTCAGATAAAGATCTACGAAATCTTCAAAATACATATCCAGACTCAAATTCTCCTTTAATTTAAACGCTCTTTCCCATTCCTGAGCATCACATTTGCGTTTAAATCCCCTTTTCGTCTTCTGCTTTCTTACGCCGGTCCAGTCCTTATAATAAGTTCTCACCTCGTAAGTATTTGACTTTTGGTTTTTAATTACTGTCAAAACATCACCTCCTGCTATTTCATTTCGTTCATACCGTAAACTCGTTCTTCAAAATATTTACGGCTGATTTTTCCCTTGACAACAACGAAACCTTTTTGTTCTAATTCAGCATTTAACTGACGGATCAAACGATACGCATAGGAATCAGATACTTCTAATTCTTTCGCTACTTCTTTTGCTGATATAAATAATTTACTAGCCATCTATATCCCTCCTTTCCTTTTTCAGTTCATTATCGAACGGTGTATATGCATCATAACATTTCATTTCCGTACTGTCAATAGAATAATTTCAAAAATGAACGGTTTTGTTTTTGTATTTCATTTTTGAACTGTTTATGTTATACTTTTAAGTAACAATCAGCAAAGGAGTGTTTTCCCATGACAGTAGGTGAGAAAATAAGAAAATTCCGGATCGATCAAGGATATACACAGAAAGAATTGGCAATCATGTCCGGATTGAGCGAATCGGCAATTAGAAATTATGAACTTGGAAATCGTTTCCCATCATCAAAACAATTAGAAAAAATAGCAAACTCATTAAAGATCAGTCCATACGCCATGTCTGATCCAAACTTTGATACTTATGTTAGTGTCATGCACGCATTATTTGCTTTAGAGGATCAATATGGGCTGCACGCCTACCGAGATGAATCAGGTGTACCTCAGCTCATGTTTAAGGACAAAGGTCACGATTCTTTAAATATGCTGGAGCATATTGGAACATGGGCTGATATGTACCAGAAATTCAGAAATGAAGAGATTACAGAAAAAGAATATTTAGACTGGAAGAGTCAATTCCCAAATGATTAAACAATACAAGAAAACTCTCTATGCCATAAAGCATGACAAAAAAAGTTGGCATTTTCTCTAAATAATAATCATTTTCCATAAGGAGTTATTACAAATGAAAGAACGAGTATTTATTAAAAAAAATATCTTTACTAGCGTAATGTTTGGAGCTGTTTTTCTTTTTGTTCTTTTTGAAAGTATCTTTTATAGAGATAATCTATCAGGAATTGCTTTTCTAATATCCATACCAATTTTTATATTGTCACTAATAAAAATTATTATTGATATATCAGAAGATATAAATGATAAAATCACCTCATTTTTAAGCAATGTTGAAAATTATCCAACATACTATGATGATTTTTCATGGGAATATCTGGAACAAATAAATGCATGTAGTGATAATACTTTTAAAGACACAATTGAAAACATTATATCCGATAAACCCAATTTGAATCATTTAAAAGATGATTTATTTAATTACTATCAATCAAGAAAATACAGAGAAACTATACGTTCCTGCAGAAGATTCTTTTTATACATATATTATACCTTACTTATGATAGTACTTCTACTTCTGTTACTGCACACAGAATTATACCATCTTCTTAGCAATAGTCCGTTCTTTTCATCTATAAATATGAATTTATTTACCTTATGGTCTTTAATAATTCTACTCTTTGAAATAATGATGAAAAATATAGTAGAAGATATTATATCAGTTATTATTCAAAAATTCATCGGAATTAATCTTGAATATTATTAAAGTATTGTCATTTGATTGTCACTAGACGTAGAAAGAGCCAAGAAATCCCGTAAAATAGGCATTTCTTGGCTCTAATATATTATTCAAACTCCAGACAGACAGTACGGAGTATTAACGCATATAGACGATTTTAAAGGCTTTTTAACCAGTTAAGAGCAACATAGCCACATAATCTAAATTTTAAAAATGCAATAAAAATGCAATGAGTGACACGACTACTTGCTATACTTCCATCGGCTTCTTCTTGATACCAACACTATGAAAAGTCCGATTACAATTAAATATACTTTGAAAGGAAGATCACCATGAATTACAAATTAGAACTCAAACAAATCGTGGAATTTCCACGCTGTCGCATTTACCGTGACTTCATACAAACTTTAATCACTACCAAGAGCATCCGAACTACCGGGGGCTCTTTTCTTTTTTATTATCTGGTATTATGCTCCTATGCAAATTACCGCACATCCTACCGCCGGATGGAACACATTACCTATACCATTGGTCCAGGAGAGTGGATCTGCACAGTCACAGATCTTCAGGAATGGTTTCGCTGCCGTTTCCAACATCAAGCGTTGTCCATCCTTCGATTTTTTGAAGAGCAGAATTACATTACCTACTCTCTTCTCGGCAAAAACCGCCTGGTCAAATTCAAAATATCAGACTGGCCCAAAGACAATACCGTATTGGAATACAACTATCCCTGTAAAAAAGATACAGGGTTTTTCTTTTTCCCGATTGCCAAAGTTCACGAACTAATTGGCATTGGAAAATGCTCGGAAATGGATGTTATTCTGGATCTGTGGATTCATGCAGTTTACAACGATTCCTCTGTCCTGGGATCTGATTCCGGTCCCATTGTCTATTACCGGGATAATACCGGAAATCCCCTTACCAGCTTTAATGAACTGGGTGAAAGGTGGAGTCTGTCAAAGGCATCGGTATCACGACTCTTGAAGAAACTGGAGGAAAAAGAATACATTACACTTATCTCATTTACAGGAAAACACGGAAGCGTAATTTATCTCAACAATTACCTGTCCGTGATGTTTAATATCAGCGACGTTATGATTGACAAGGAGGAGATCGCTATGAAGATGCAATTACCAATCCATGTACCTGAAGAAATCACTATTGAGGATTCTGCTTCTGTTAGCGTTTCAGAAACTGTCACAGACTCACAAATCACCGTTACAAAAAATGATTCCTGCGTTCCAGATTCACACATGAAATTTATCGTGCAAAAAGTCGCAGAACTATTGGATTCACAAGGGATTCCATGTTGCCACTGCTCCAAAACCCGCTATATATTATCTCCATTATCAGCCTGCAAAGATATATTTAATACATTTACTCTAAATATTATCTGTCCCTACGGAAATGCCGCTTATCGGTTTGAGTTGTCCGTAAGTCCAGGGGATGAGTCTGCCCAAAAGATGCCTGCCGTGGCAGAGCCTTCTGCACTGAAAGGGGGGGAATAGACATGGCAAACCGCAATACACAGGGATTTCCTTCACCCGAAGAAGATCCACGTTTTCACGACACCTATCAGTTTTTACGCAGATACCGGGATGCAACCTACAGCCTGAAGGTAGTCGTACACCAGATGGAGCACCAGTTTAAGCTCCAATACGACAATGACATCGACAAATTTCTGGACTCCATCTATGCTGCCGGGGCTGATCTTACCGGAAGCGACATCGAACAACGGGCAAAAAGTATTGCCAGAAGCAACCAGATGCTGAAGCTTTTGGAATCATCCATCGATCTCCTCCGGAACAATCACAAGCATGGGGAACAGTATTACTGGATTCTCTACTACGCTTTTCTCTCTCCACAGGAAATGAAAAATACAGATGAGATATTGGATAAGCTGGCTCACCACATCACCAATATTTCCTACCGCACCTATTACCGGAAACGCAGGGCTGCGATTGAAGCACTCAGTACCATCCTTTGGGGATTTACTGCAAAAGAGACATTGGATACGCTCAACAAGTTCTTTCCAGAGTAATACATATCGCCTATCTCCTCGGCTTTTCGTAATATCATAAAAATGTTATACTAAAAAATGCAAAATATATATTGACTCTCACGGAACGTCATAGCGTACAGTTATCTTATCAGGAACAGGAGGTCAGCAACTATGAGGACAGTCAAAGAAATATCAGAACTTACAGGTATCAGCGTTCGCACGCTTCACTATTACGATGAAATCGGGCTTTTAAAACCAACACAAAAAAGTGATGCGGGATACCGGCTTTATGACGATAGGGCATTGGAAATATTACAGCAGATTCTGTTTTTCCGTGAGTTTGACATTCCTTTGAAAGAAATCAAAGCTGTTCTGGAGAATCCTGCTCTTGAAAGGAACCAGATCTTGCAAATGCAGAGAAAAATGTTGGTAGCAAAGAAAGAACGTATGGAACATCTGATTGCCAGCATTGATGATATCCTGAAAGGAGAGAATAAAATGGATTTTGCGATTTTTAGTAAAACGGAAGTTGAAGAAATGTTCCAAACTATGTTTGAACATATGCCTGACAATATGAAAGAACTTGCTGTAAAAGAGTTTGGAAGCATTGAAGAATGGAAAAAGCATTATATTAAGACAGTTTCATCAGAAGAAATGCAGAAAGGCTATGCTAAAGTTGTTGAGTGGTATGGAGGAAAAGAGCAATTCCTGTCTGTTGCCAACAATCCTATTAGCAAAGAGGCTGCAGAAAGTTACAACCAACAATTTGACAATCTTTTATACAAATTAGCAGCTAAAAAAGTATGTTCACCAGATTCTTCTGAAGTAAGAGAACTTGTTTCCGAATACGGTTTTCTTATGAAACAACTTTCACAGATAAAGAAAGAACACGGTCTGATGGTTGCACAGGCTCAATATTACCGTAATGAAAAAATCAAACCTATGATAGATGAAAAATACGGCAATGGTACAGCCGAATTCTTCGCACAAGCTTTCGAAGCATTTTATAAAGACAAGTAATCATTAGAACTACACAAAAGCACAACAATACACCATGCAGGGAATCAAAATGGTTTCCTGCTTTTTTTATGCCAACCAGTGAAAATGGCACAGAAATGACCTGCTTCTGCGATTGAAGCGTAAAATTACCCATGCTACAATAGGTATTGCTTATAGTTTTCCTTATTTCCAGCACCCATAGATGGTGCTTTTTTTGTACCTGTAAATTCAATCGCTGACAGCAGGTTCTATGTACTTTGTACGTACACTATACTTACAATACCAAACGTATCCTGTACGTACAGCCATATGTATAAAGTTTCCTATTATATATAGAAGGGAGTCAATCATGAAAACAAGGAACGAAATCTATCAAGGAGAGGGAGCCAAGCTCTTACGGTTCATTACCACTTACCATACTCTGAGGTATGACCAGGTTTTACAACTTTTCTCCCGACATGAGCAGTCTATCAAGTCATTGATTACCAGCCTCATCAAACAAGGGCGCATCATTTACGATAAAGAGCATGACCTTCTTTGTGACAGCCAGCAGTCTGCTGAAAATCCTGACTATGCTATAATTACATGCTTCTGGGTACTGCTGGATTTTAAGAAAGGTGTTGTATACCACACCAGTGGCGAATTTCCAATCAAGCTCAATTTCTTTTCGCAAGATGAACAATACGAAATCATCTATATCGGTGAAGAACAGGAGGCTCTGATCAATCATGTGATGGAAAGTATCCCATCACATGGTTCCAAACGCCTGATTGTCTTAGAATCCGAAAGCCAGGCTGCCAAAATCACCATTGATGATGTAGCCGCTTACTGCCTTGTAAATGAATCCGGTGCTGTCAGTTACTACATGAAAAAGTAGGTTATTATGACGCAAAATACACCAACCATTTACCAGCGGCTTGAAAAACTGGAAGGGGAGCTGCAAAAACTGACGAATACCGTTTACGCTCTGAAGGTCACTGATATCCAGAATTATGATAAAAATTTTGAGGAACTGAGCGTCAGTGCTGCTCTTCGGGCGGAGCGGATTGCCTGCCAGATGCGTAACCTTGTCTGTCCGGCTCTCTCCCCAAATCAAGCAGCTTATCTTCCCAAAGTGGCAGATGCACAGGGAATGCGGATTGCAGAACAGCAGGGGATTCTCACCATTACGCTTCCCGGACTGCTTCCGAAACGAAGAGTCCACACAAACACTGCATTTCTCCATGAACCGCTTAATTATATGCTTCGGGAGTATGTAAAACAAAATGCCCTGCCCCTCTATCGTGACTGCGTGATATGTTTCAGTCAAATATATGACAGGGAACTTCCTCAAAGACGTATCCGGGATTATGACAATCTGGAGTTTAAACAGATTCTGGATACACTTTGTACTTATGTTCTGACAGATGACAGCGGCTTTTTCTGTGATTCCTACTACACGACACAGCTTGGCTTAAAGGACTGTACACTGGTATCGGTTATGGAAAAAGCTGACTTTCCGAAATGGCTGCAGAACCAGAAAAATCATCACGAAAGCATGTCGGAAAATCTCCTGACTTCTCAGGCAGAAATCCGACATCGGTAAGAACCACCGCAGGGAACTTTGTTTTCTTGCTTTTTTTATCTCCAAACCACCGGAGATTTACCCAAGTATAGGCTTGCATGGGTAAGAACTGAATTGAGGTGATGCTTATTTGATAAGACCTGACACTACGAAATACCGCTTACTGGAAATGATAGGGATGTGCGGGGAATTTCCCGCAGACCAGCTAAACAGACTCATCCCAAGTGCCTCCTATGCGGAAAAACTCATTACGGATTTGAAGGCGGAACACCTCATCCGTACCCACTACCGGGATGCTCTCAGAGGCTACCGTCTTACAAAAGCTGCGAAAGAGATGCTGTTATCTGTCTCGCCGCTACGCTTCCAGTGCTATCTGACCGGCAATACCGAGACGAACCTCATCCGAAGTGAAGTATCCCGACGTATCCGCTTACATCAGAAAGCCGAAACGTATCTGACACTCCTTCATGCCGGGATTCCCTTTTATCCGGATGTAAAACCTGACATCTTCTGTAATCACCGCGAAGCTGGTTCCATCGGTATGCGAAGCCTTCCTCTTTTTTACGCTTCCAGAGAAATTAAGGAATTGGGCCCGGAGACCACGAAGATTAGGAACTCCCGCAGCATGGGCATCCTGATGGCACCGCAATGTGTCTATGTCCTTTATAACACGGGAAACGGAGTCCTGAAATGGGAATATCGAACGGAAGTCCGCTTAAACGCCTTCCTGCAGCATTACCTGCAAGGCTACCCTTACAACGGACATCCACAGATCCGGGCAATCATGACCGGAACCGACATGGAAATGGCTTTCCGGCTGTTTACCAGTACCGGAGGCTACAAAAAGAGCCTGTTTATGCTGGACACCTCCTTCGAGCATTTCCATTACCTTCCCAATACTCCGGAAGGGGAAGTGCTTTTAAAACTGCTGGTTCACCCTGAGATCATGGAAAAGCTGGACAACCTCCTGCTGTCCGATCTGGGCTGCCGCAGCGATTCAATTCCACTGGAACATGATGCCACGGATGCTTCCGGGAACCCCATCCTTCTTGCTTATGATTTTGACATGCAGCGAATCAACCGGTTCAATACCGGCTTAAATGTATACGGCAGATCCGGGAACCTGATCTGTTTCGATTTTCAGATTCCGGTCCTGAAAAAATACTTAACTGCCACAATCCATTTCTCCAGTATTGACCTTTGCAAATTCAAAAGGGGGTTTTTACATGAACCGTAAATGGTGGAAGCTCATTTATATGCTTCCGATCACCTTCTGCACCCTCTATGCAGGAGGCTATGTTGCTCAATTTATCCGCAACTATCAGACCTGGGAATCTGCCGGCAATTTTGCCGGAAACGGAACTGCCCCGCAGATCCCCTCCCCGCACCCGCTCGCCTGTCTGGATGCCCTGACTGCTTTCCCGTACAATCTGTATGGGATTTTTCTATGTCTGGCAGCTTTTGGACTCCTGACCTTCCTTCTCATGCGTATGGGATTTGACCGAAACGGGGAAATAACAGACCGGGGCCGGAACCTGAATTATTCCACAAAGGGAACCTATGGGACTTCCGGTTTTATGACTTTGGAGGAAATGCATCAGGTACTGGAGCTTACGAATGATGTCAAGAAACACAAGGGAACCATTCTTGGAAAACTGAACGGAAAAGCCGTTTGTCTCCCGAAGGATACCCGCATGAACCGGAATATTGCCGTTTACGGTGCCAGCGGTTCCATGAAAAGCCGGGCCTTTGCACGCAACATGATCTTCCAGTGTGTTGCCCGCGGGGAAAGCCTCATCATCACCGATCCAAAATCGGAATTGTACGAAAGTACAGCCACTTACCTTGAGAATGCCGGATATATCGTGAAATCCTTTAATCTTGTAAACCCGGAAAACTCGGATAGTTGGAATTGTCTGGGTGAAATTGGCGGACAGGAAACCATGGCACAGGTATTTGCTGATGTCATCATCCAGAATACCGGTTCTGCCAAAGGCGATCACTTCTGGGACAATGCCGAGATGAACTTATTAAAAGCTCTGATTCTCTATGTGGATCAGGGATTCCCACCGGAGGCAAAGAATATCGGACAGGTATACAAACTCCTGACCATGAGTTCGGAAAAAGAACTGAACAGCCTCTTTGACCTGCTTCCGGTCTCCCATCCGGCAAAAGTCCCCTACTGCATCTATAAGCAGGCAAGTGACACGGTACGTTCCGGCGTCATCATCGGACTCGGTTCCAGACTTCAGGTATTCCAGAACAAGCTGATCCGCCAGATCACTTCCTATGATGAGATCAACCTGACGCTGCCGGGAAAAGAAAAATGTGCATACTTCTGCATCACTTCGGATCAAGACAGCACTTTTGATTTTCTTTCTTCCCTGTTTATGACCTTCGTATTTATCAAACTGGTCCGTTATGCAGACACCTATGGGGAAGATGGAAAACTGCCGGTTCCGGTACATATCCTGGCTGATGAGCTGGCGAATACGGGAGCAATCCTATCGCTCAACAAAAAGATTTCCGTGATCCGAAGTCGAAACCTCAGTATTTCCTGCATTTTCCAAAACCTGCCTCAGATGCAGAACCGGTATCCCTTAAACCAATGGCAGGAAATCATCGGGAACTGCGACACTCAGCTATTTTTAGGCTGTACGGATGAGGTAACTGCTACATTTATCTCTAACCGCTCCGGTGATGTGACCGTTGGTGTCAGCAGCGAAGCCAAACAATTAAATAGCTGGAGGGTATCCGATTATACACCGGAATACCGCCAGACCAGATCCATCGGGAAACGAAAGCTCTTAACTCCGGATGAGATCCTGCGGCTCCCGCTGGATACTGCACTGATTATCCTGCGTGGTCAGAAGGTACTGCAGGTAGAAAAATACGATTACACCCTGCACCCGGATGCCCAAAAACTCATTCCCCGGAAGGCTTCCGAACATATTCCGGAATGGAGAAAAGGAGCATGTAGTGAAGAATATACGTACACTCCAACTATTCCTGCTTCCCACCCGAAAAAAACCGCTTCTTATGGAAAGCAGAAAAAGAAAAAAGCTGAACCGCACTTTGACCAGCAAAGCGTTTATCAGGAACCTGGCTATCACGATTTCCCGGATGACTTCTCAGCAGATAACTATTCGGATCACACAGACATGGTTCCTTTAGATAAAGATTCTATCATGTCATAATTTGAAAGGAGACACTATGATGCCAAACGAAACAACCAACACACCTATTTTAACTCTGGATTCCGATGCGAAGCTGGAAACAGCCCAGTCCATTTCAGACCTTACCTGGCATGAGATCCAGAATGCCTACCGTACCCGCCGGATCTTAACCGGAATGCTTGGCGGTATCGAGAAAACAGAAAACGGCAGCCTCATTGCCGTGGTTTACTACAAGGATTTCCGTACTGTCATCCCAGTAACTGAGATGATGATCCATCTCATGCAGGATGAAGCACACGATTATGGGGAGCTTGCTCTGCGGCAGAACAAAATCCTCAACAATATGCTTGGATGTGAGATTGATTTTCTGATCAAGGGATTAGATCCGAAGACACGCAGCATTGTCGCCAGCCGGAAAGAAGCGATGCTGAAGAAACGCCAGATCTTCTATCTGGATAAAGATGCTTCCGGAATGCCGAAAGTTTATGAAGACCGTATCGTGCAGGCAAGAGTCATTGCCGTTGCGGAAAAGGTAGTCCGGGCGGAAATTTTCGGTGTGGAAACCTCCATTCTTGCCAGAGACCTGTCCTTCGACTGGATGGGTGATGCCAGAGAACGCTTCCAGGTAGGCAATCACATCCTGGTACGCATCCTGGATGTGCGGGCAGACTCACCGGAGCAGGTCATTGTCCACGCAGATGTCAAAAGTGTGGAAGGCAACACCAGCAAGGAAAACATGAAAAAATGTAAGATTCAGGGAAAATACGCCGGAACTGTGGAAGACATCCATAAAGGCACCGTCTTTGTCCGGCTCTCCATCGGTGTCAATGCCATTGCCCACTCCTGCTATGACAGCCGGACAGTCGGGAAAAAGGATCAGGTATCCTTTGTGGTGACGCATATTGATGAGGAACGGAACGTTGCCCTCGGCATCATCACCCGCATCATCAAGCAGACCATTTAAAATTATAGGTTGTTCCATAAAAAGGAACGTGGTATACTGATTCGGTATTATTGAACTGGAAAGACGGATGCATTTCGATCTTGCCCTCTAGTAACAAAGGAGGGTGATGCCCATGAATACAATGGAAGTATTGACTTTACTATTGGTAATTTTTGCGGCTTTGACTTATATAGATCGACATAATAAGAAATAGCATCCACGACCCTAGGAAAGTTTTGGATGCTATGTCTTATACATAGAATATAAAATTTAACTGAGGGCATCAGATTTTGCATCTGAATACCTTTCTTGAGTTCATTATACACTGGGGGCTTTGAGAAATCAAGTCCCCCTTTTTATTACGACATTGATTAGTACCTGCATTAAACATCAGAAATTTATATTCTTACTCACTGAAACGAATTCTCTCTATCAATGAATCTTTCCTTACTGACTTTGCAATGAATATTGCCAATAACATCTGTATCACAAACAATGTTAAAATTATAATAATAGCTGCTGTTACCGGATAATGGTATGTGCTGATATCAAACATTCCTGTACGCTTTGCATATAAAAACAACGGATATCCTGCAAGACTTCCCACTCCGATACTGATAATAAGAGTGCCTACTGTATAGAATATACCTTCCAACTGGAGCATCTTCATCAACTGACGGTCCGACATTCCGATTGCCTGCATCATGCCAAGCTCCTTTTTTCGCACATGGACACTATTGATCATTGTGTTAATCAAGTTCATAATGCTGATTGCTGCCAGAATGATGATAAATGCATAACATGCACCTCTAGTCATCTGTATGGCATTTTCCCATGTATCGTACTCATTCTTCCAGGTACGCATCTGCAGTCTGCCTGATCCATCCACAATAGCCTGTAGAGATGCTTCCAGTGCCTCATCATAATCCTTATCTGCAATCACCTGAAAATAGCTGGAAGAATTATTTATGGTAAGTTTCTCTGCCCCTTCTTTTGCCATGATAAGACAGTTATAGTTTGTCAGACCTCTTCCATATTCACCAATTGCTGCCACTTCAATCTCTTTTTGAAAGGTATTATCTCCATCATGAATATTGAGTTTCAGCTTATCTCCCACTTTAATATCTGGATACCAGTGAAGTAGCGCACGGTCCAGAATCACTTTATCCCCGGATTTCAATTCCTCGTATGTGACATTGCCTTCAGTGATTCCTTTTTTCAGCTCTTCTGCGTATTCTTCCGGCACTCCATTGATAAATTCGGTTCCAATTTCTTCTTCAAAAGGTCCTCCTGATACCTTCAACGCGGTAAACACATCTACCCGCTCAACACCGTCAATCTCCTCTATCTGCTGCTTTAGTCCTTCATTTAATGGATTATTCTTTTGAACCTCCGCCCATTCATATTCAGGATGCTCTTTATTCCCGGATTCCACAATTGGAGAAATCTCATATTGCCCCACAATCGAACTCTTTGCACTTTCCATCGGATTTGCACAAGACAGCACCGTTGCTACCATCATGACAAATATTCCGGTAACGGCCATAGATACAATCGTGATAGTACTCTTCTTTTTATTCTCCGCAAGATTTCTCTTGGTCAGTCGTCCGATATTCAGAAATTGATATCCCTTCCTGCTGCTTTTCTGTCGCTTACTGCCTCCCTGGTAACGCATAGCTTCTATTTCTGATACCTTCGCCGCCATACGCATAGGCTTCATCAGTGACAGATACACTGTACACAGAGTCACTGCAATTGCCAACAGATAAATCCACCAATAATAAAGTTGGACTTCTCCTTTAGCTACAACCTTGTATGCCTCTGTCACAAGTACGTTTGAATCCTTTGCATGTTCTACAAACTGGAGAAGTACAACTTTCACAGCAACTGTTCCGATCAAAAGTCCTATCGGAATGGCAAACAACGCCACTCCCATTCCCTCTCTTAGTACGATTTGTCTAAGTTGCCGTTTCGTAGCCCCGATTGCCTTTAACTTTCCAAATTCCCGAACCCTCTGGTTCATAGATACATAATAAACACTATAAATTGTGATAATGCCCGCCAATACAACAATAAGCATGATTCCTACAATCACCGGAATTGTAGCCGGATCCACATAATTTGCTGCAAGATACTCTTTATTAATATTCATGTCATCCTCGGAAATCCCGAACTGTCTGGCAATATTCTGTATCGTCTCTGTATAATCTGCAGTCGTATTTCCTTTCTGTCCATTCACCTGAAGTAAAAACCGATATTTCACCTGTTCTACCGGTATCTCCGCTTTCAGAAAGGCCTCTGAAACCAATGATGTATATTGTTTTTGTTCTTTGCTGCTCTCATTATCTGCTAAAAAGCCACAGATTCGAAATTCTTTCTCCTTCGTATAATCCAGTCCGTCATCTTTCAGAATCTGATAAGGTACTGTGATGGTGTCACCGATTTTCCCATTCTGTCCTAATGCTTCCAGTATTCCTTTTGAAACCACAATATCATTTTCTTTCTGCGGAAGTTGCCCCTCTTTCAGCTTCACTTTATAAAGTTCCATCCCTGTTCTGTCCATATACATCATGGAAACCGTCGCATCTTCCAGATTCATGTACCCCGCATCGCTGCGGAGTCCGTAAGTTTTCACATCGTGATGTGCCGCCAGTTTCATAACTGTACTCTCGTCCACGTTCCGATAAAGGGCATGCCATGTTGGATAAATCTTATTGATTACCGCAAAGTTCACTTCCACCATATCTTTTCCGATTGATGGGATTACGAACAGCAGTAATGTTGTCAGGATAATGGCAATTCCAATCAGTATGTTTTTGCTCTTATAATGCCGCATATTGCAATATGCAACTCTGGTCGTCATCTTCATTATCTTCTCACCGCCTTGCCATCTTCAATGATAATCATTTCATCCGCCATCTGGGCAATCGTTTCATCATGGGTAATCATGATAAGCGTCTGCCCGAAATCCGACACGCAGCTTTTCAATAGGCTCATAACCTCTAGCTCAGTCTGGGAATCAAGGTTTCCAGTCGGCTCATCCGCCAAAATTATCGCCGGTCTTGTCACCAATGCCCTGGCTATCGCAGTTCTCTGTTTCTGTCCACCAGACAAAGCAGACGGCATCGCATCTTTCTTATCCTGCAGTCCGATTTTTTTGAGAATATCTTCCACTTCCCGCGGCTTTACCTTGCGATTATCAAGTCCCAGCGGAAGAACGATATTCTCCCACACATTCAGCGATGGAATCAGATTAAAATCCTGAAAGATAAATCCTATCTTCTTTCTTCGAAACTGTGCCAGTTTATCATCTTTTCGAGAATAGATATCGGTTCCATCAATCCATACTTTGCCGGAATCCGGTCTGTCAAGCCCTCCAATCAGATGCAGAAGTGTAGATTTTCCGGAGCCGGAACGTCCTACGATAGCTGTAAACTTGCCTCTCTCTATCTGTAAACTTGTATGATCCACGGCTCTCACCTGATTCTCGCCTTCTCCATAATACTTTACTAGATCTTCTACTTTTAAAATACTACTCATATCTTCAAGTCCCCTTTCCATTTCATACCCCTACTATAACATTCCTGCATTACAAAACCCTTACAACAACCATAACAGTTTTGTAAGGGTTCCGACTATTCTCCTATTATGAGCGGCAGTGTCACTTTAAATATCATACCTTTCTCAGCCTTTCTTTTGGCTGCTATTGTCCCCCCCTGTTCTTCTATGATCTTTCTGGCAAGATACAGACCGACACCCGCTCCGTCTTTTACCTGTTCCTTTGCTTTCCTTCCCCGGTAAAATCTCTGATAGATCTTATGCAGTTCCTCCGCAGGAATGCCCATTCCTTCATCTTCTACTTCAATAAGCACATTGCTTGCTAGCTCCTGCGTCCTCACTGTAATCGTTGTATGTTCCGGTGAATATTTGACTGCATTCTCAAGGATATTCGTTAATGCTTCTACCGTCCATTTTGAATCATGGTTCACAACTATATCATCATCCATCTCCACCTGAATGGAAATATCTTTTCCTCTTGCCTTCATATAAATCTGACTGACAGCCTCTGTTAGCGTTTTCTTCAGGCTTTCATGAAGCGAATGTATCTGGATCATATGTGTTTCCAGCCTTGAAAGATTTACCAGTTCATTCAAGAGCTGTTCCAGTTTGGTAAGTTCCTGTGATTCCTGCTCCAGAAACTCCCTCTGTTCTTCTCCTGTAACCCGATTTTCTGCCACCAGCTCATGACTCATCCGGAGTGATGCAAGCGGAGTCTTCAACTGATGGGAAATATCTGTAATCAGACTCTTCGTACCATTTTCTTCCTGCTCCAGACGTTCCTTCAAATCTTCGAAATATTGCCCCAGCTCCTTTACAGATTCCCACACCTTTAACCATTGTTCCGATTCTGATGTTTCTTCAGGATATGTTTGGAATTTTCCTTTTCTGAATTCCTGCAGACATTCATATAATTGCTGTAATTGTTCCTCATCACCGTATCTGCTCCAGTTTTTTCTTCGGTCCAGGTACAAGAACAGGCTACATACTATGACTCCCACTAGTAATCCAATTCCCCAGATAATCCTTATAACCACATCTGAAGATCCACTCCCTGAGTGATAACCATAAGTTTCTTCCAGCATCTGTACGACTCTTTCTATCTTCTGATCGTCCCGGTCTCTTATAAAATCTACTGTTCCTGACTTTTCCCAGATTGCAACTATTTCCCCTTCCAGTTCAGGATGTTCTGCAAGGAGCAGTGCTATCTGCGTTGCTTTCGCATTTTCCTCATACTTTGTTATCAGATACATTCCTACTGTAAAAAATACTGCAAAGATTACATATACGATAAAATACCGTTTTAATTTTTGTTTACCTTTCCGGTCCATATATATCCCAGTCCTCTCACATTCGCTATCTCTTCTGTTCCAAGTTTATTCTTCAGTCTGCTTATATTGACAGTAACCGTATTATCATCGACAAATTGACCGTCTATATCCCATACATGCTCCAGGATACTTTCTTTTGAAACAATCTGTCCTGCATTCTCCCAGAGATACAGCAACAGAGAGAATTCTTTCTTACTTAAAGTAACTGGTTCATCCCCTTTATACACCTGCATCGTTTTCATATGCACCGTAATCTCTCCGGAAGACATAATCTGTGCCTGTACCTTAGAAAGCCGTCTCATCAATGCGTTCACCTTCGACACCAAAGCCATCAGTGAAAATGGTTTGGTAATATAATCATCTGCCCCTGTATCATAACCATTTACAATATCTATTTCCTGATCCAAAGCCGTAAGATAGATAAGATATGTATCTCCACCTGCACGTACCATCCTTCCAAAATCCAGTCCTGTACCATCCGGCAATGTAATATCGCTGATAACAAGAGCATAATCTCCTTTTTGAAATGCTTCTTTTGCTTCCTTTATTGTATAAACCTGACGAACCTCATACCCTTCCCGTGAAAGTAACAGGGCAATTCCCCGATTTAGATTCAAGTCATCCTCCAGTAATAATATTTTCTGCATCAAATACTCCACCTCTATTTGTAATAACCTGTTCTTTTATCATATCAGTCCTATCTTTTGTCTACAATAAAAATAAAATTAACATACATACTTTTCCTTCATATGTTCAAGGATTTCACCGGATACTGCTTCAGAAATCGATCAATCCATTTCTGATTGCTTCTCTGTAACATCCGAAGTCTGGATAAAAGCTGTAGACAACTGCAGCTCTATGTTACTAAAGTCCTATCCATCAATACAGGAGTTATAGAATGCCGTGAAGATACCGTCAAATTCCATTTCAATAATATGTAGGCTGTCCATTGTGTGCTCCAGATAAGTCAGTGTTCCTCTATCCAAATCTATACTCGGCTTTCCTAGTGAGTTTGCTATTACATCTGGATTTGTAATTCCAAACATCTCCTTTATATCCGGCATAAGATAATCCACGATATCCGGCAGCCTTTTCTCATACGCCTGTGCCAGTTCAACTGCATGCTTCTCATAATCGGAATGTATACTGTCACAGACAAATTCAATCCCGTTTATTTCCATCTTATAGTAATCATTATTCTCATCATAGACAAACGCTGTACCCTTACTTTTTTTATTTTTTTCCAAAATCCCCATGATATATCTACACTTTCCCGGTTCTTCCGCCATACACAGTCTAAAAAACTGTAACTTAATGCTTACGTTTGTAAAAAATAACTCCTGCCAAAATCAATAAAATAATTCCAACTACAATCATAAAAATAAAATTATCAACATTTAACTTCCCTGCTATGAAAATAGAAGTCGGGCCATCCGCACCACCAATAACAGAAACGGCTGTGTTTTCTTTCTGCTTCAGTACAATGCCAATGACTGCCAATACAATTCCTAAAATTCCGGCTATGATTCCCAATCGCTTTTTCATTGCTACCACCTCAAATCATTTTTATCTGCTCAATCAAATGTAAATTGTTATGCAAGTATTTCTATGCAAATGAAGCATAGATAACCCATATTTCTGCAAACATTACCAATAAAAGTACACCATCTATCATCCAATTAAACTGAATGTCCGTTAAGAAAGTTTTTGAATGTGTCAGGCAATATTTTACTTTTTCTCGTCCAGTCAAAAAAGTGATAAGCACTTGTAATATAGGAAATAAAAATATTTGTATTTTTCTTCCATAATCATCCGCAATCCCATTTGCAAAATGTACTGGAATAATACTCGGTAAGAAAAATATACTTACAAGAGCAAGCAAAAATCCTATTATACAAATTATCCATGTGAATTTTCTAGTATTGATAAATTTCATAACAATCCTTCTTTCTGCTAAATTCAAGTTTTTCCAATACATAACACGTACTTACATTATACTCCTCACCAATGCAAACCTCAATTTATTCTCCATCCTTTTTCCCGTTATTAAGCTTCGGGCAGTAAAATGCCTTTACTTCCACCCCATCTTCCTCCGACTCAATTTCCACATAATAATCCCGGATAAAGTATCCCGCATTATGCTCCTGAATGGCGTACAGCTCCAATGTCTGAAAATCCACCAGTACCAGATCACGGGGCTTGGGTTTTTGCGTTTCCTCACAGAATACCTCCATGCTTTCCACCAGCTTATCCAGGCATTCCTGACACAGATGGTTCTGTACTTTTTTCACATCGAAGATACTATCTTCCCCGTAATCCACCGATACTTCGGAAATCCCGTAATCCGACATCTGCTCCGTATGGAAAAAGCAGCCGCCTTCTCCTGTCCCGGTATAACCCATATGCCCGTTTCCCTGCGGGCCGGTAAGATTCCCGTCCTCATCATGATTCCGGATATGCATATCCATCACATACCAGTGATTGGTACAGATCACTCCCAGATCGTCAAACTTCCGGAAATAATCCATCATACTCCGTTCATCGCTTCCACACAGCCAGCACTGTTTTGGATCTTTCAGCTTGCTTTCTACTGATTCAGGCACCTTTCTTTCTACCGGGTGATATTCCTGCTCCTGTGTTTTTTCAAGATAACCTGTCAGATCCAGCCGGCTGATTCCCAGTCCGATCAGAATTCCTGACGCACATGCCAATAATCCCACATATCCCTTTTTCATATTATAGTCATCCTTTAAGAATTAGTTTTATAATGCTTTTAGGATTACTATATCAAATCTTGCAATCACTTTCATCATAAATCGCATATTTTTATGTGTTTTATTGCATATACAGCTTTCAAAAAAACTGCCTGCGGCAATTTCGCAGACAGCTTCTATTTCATCATCTCTTCAATTATCACATCCAGCATCCGAAGCACGCTTTCCTGCTTCTTCGGTGTGAGCCTTTCCAGCTTTCCTTCCACTACAGAAGTATGTTCCATTCTGGTAAGAGGAATCACTTCCTTCAGCACTTCATTCGGTTCCGCACCTAATACATTCAACAGCTTTACAAATGTTTCCATCGTAGGTGTTTTCACTTCCCGCTCAATCGCACCCAGATGGTTGGTACTGATATCCACCAGTTCAGCCAGTCTCTCCTGCGTAATTCCTGCCTCTTCCCTGTACCTGCGGATTGCCTTTCCCATTCCTTTCACACGCACACCTCCTCCTTCCAGTATTCACTAACGCTTAAAGCATTAGTCATGTAAATCCAGTATAATTGGTTGCAAATCACGCTTACAGTATCCATAAGGATTGCATTTATAACGCTTTTAGCGTTGGTCACATTTTTGGCACTCCATCGTCTGTAACTGGCACAGTCCTGCGATTGTAGCGGTAATTTACCCATGTTAAAATTGATATTGTCAAAATTATATGCAGAACGAAACGCAGCACTGCCGTATGGGAAGCCTCTCCTGCGGCAAATAAGCTGCGTTTTTTCTGTAAGATAGGAGGATCTTTACAATTTCATACTTTGATTTAGGACGCAGCCTGCATTGACCGGGCTGCGTCCTTTCTTGAGGCAGGAAAACCATAAGCAAAGGCAGGGGAGGTAATTCTCCTGCCGCTCTTATAAAAAGGAGGTACTTTTACGTGAAACACAAACTGAAAAACGCTCCGCCGGACACAAAACGGCATGTCAATTATGGCAGATGCCTGTATGCTGCATTTCTGGCTGTCACAGTCCTCTGCGGATACACACAGCCGGTTTTTGCCGCTACCATCTGGACCAAAGCCAATGAGATCATGAAGGATGTCTATAACCAGATTATCCTCATTTCCACCATTGCTGCAGTCGTAACGGCATCGGTTGCCCTTCTGATGATGAATTTTTCCAAAAGCGGAAAAACCGTGGACGAATCACGTGCATGGCTCAAGCGTATCGTCATTACCTGGGCGATCTTAAACGGGCTTGGCTTTATCATGGCTTACATCACCCCGTTCTTTGCAGGCGGAAAATGGAACGGATAGACGAAAGGAGATGCCACTATGGGAATACTTGACGGAATCGTGGAATGGATTGCCGAACAGGTCATGAACATTCTGGATCTGATCACCACTTCAGTCCTCGGTGCTCTGGGCTGTTCCATGGATACGTTTCTTCGCTACTTTCCTGCTGCCGAGACCATGTATCAGGTCTTTCTGGCACTGGGCATCGGGCTGATCCTCTTAAACTGGGTATGGCAGCTCTTTAAAAATTACTTTATGGGAGCCGGTATCGAAGCGGAAGATCCCATTAAGCTGTCCATCCGTTCCTTCCTCTTTATCTTTCTCACCTTCTATGCGAAAGATATTGTGGATCTGCTCCTGAAGATTTCAGGAACACCGTACAACTGGATTCTGACGGAAGACCTGCCGCCTTTAAAATTTGCGGATTTTAACTCCGTAGTCACAGTCATCCTGGGAGTCTGTGCAAATGGGGCGGTAGCCATCATTGCACTGATTCTGGTACTGATTCTGGCGTGGAACTACATCAAACTGCTCTTTGAAGCGGCAGAACGCTATATTCTTCTGGGGGTACTGGTCTACACAGCCCCGGCAGCTTTTTCCATGGGTGCCAGCCAGTCAACCGGAAATATCTTCAAAAGCTGGTGCCGGATGCTTGGCGGCCAGTTCTTTTTGCTTCTGATGAATGCGTGGTGCCTGCGGCTGTTTACTTCTATGGTCGGCACCTTCCTTGCCAATCCGTTATCCCTATAAGAAAGGAGGACCAAAATGAAACTTAGAAAGAAACTCATACCATTCCTGGTACTAACTGCCTGTCTGGTACTGTTTTGCTCCATGCCGGTCTTTGCAGCGGAGCTTACGGAAGCAGACGTGGAAGCGGCAGTTGCCAGTCAGGGAAAGGAAGCGGTAACCGGAAATGTCTTCGTCTGGTTCCTGTGTGCCATTGCCTTTTTAAAGGTATCCCAGAAAATTGATTCTTTTCTGGCATCGCTTGGCATCAATGTCGGCAATACCGGAGGAAACATGATGGCTGAACTTCTGATTGCAGGACGGAGCCTGACCGGTTCCATGCGTTCCCATGGTGGTGGCGGCTACCACAAAGCCTCTTCTCCCGGAAGTGCGGCTGTCGCAGGAAGCTTCCTATCCGGCGGGCTTGCCGGGGCAGTGGGAAGACAGGTACAAAGAGAAGCGGTCAATTCCGCAACCGGTTATACCGAACACAGCAGTATCGGAAACATGCTCTACCAGTCATCCCTGAACAAAGGCGGAGACTTTGCCAATCAGGTCATCAGCAACATTGCACAGGGAAATTACGGTCAGGTAGGTTCCATCAAGGGAGCAGACGCACAGAAAGCCTTTACTTCCTATATGGGCATCAATCCGGGCGGCGGTTCTTCCTATGATAATGTAGAAATCGGTGGCGGAAGGATCACCGGTACCGAAACCGGAAGCTCCGGAAACCGGGATTTTGCCCTGTACCATGCCGACCAGTATGCAGCTCCTACTCAGGGCTCCTACTCTACGGTACAGTCCGTGGATGGTTCCACCTGGTACAAGCAGTATGCACAGGATACGGTCGAAAAAACACCATATACTTCCGGCAGCGGCAAAGTAGCCTACAATGAATCCATTGTCCAGAAACTGCCGCCAGCCCCACAGCGAAAGGAGCGTATGTAACATGCCAAAAACAGCCTTGATGGGCAGTCCTCTTGCTGTCATCGGTACAGTATTCCGGCACAGGCGCACCCTTGCGAAAACTGGAGCAGCCGTCGGCGGTGTACTGATGCTTCCCATTCTGTTCCTTGTCATGCTTCCGGGACTCGTCTTCGGAGACCTCTCTGAAAATACCGGAGCACTGACCAGCAACACGGTAATCAGTGAAAATATCCGGGCTTCCAATCAGGCAATCGTGGAGGTGCTTCAGGAAAGCCATGATGCACTGCTTGCTAAGATCAATGCGGAAATTGCCAGACTCCCGGAAGGAGATACTGCCTCTATCAGCGATCCTTACGCTTCCAGTATCATCGTAAATGCGAACCAGCTCATCGCACAGTTTTGTGCCAGCCAGGATGACTATAAAAATATAAATATCAGCAAACTCAAAAGCCTGATCCGGGAAAACGAGGACGGGCTTTTTTCTTATGACGTTACTTCAGAAACGGCCACGGTGGAAGTTCCGGCGGAAGAGGAAAATGCACCACCCAGAAAGGTTACTTTTACCCGCCATACCTACACGGTCAGCTATGCCGGAGATGCCTACTTTGCAGATCACGTCTTTCATCTGACCGATAAGCAGAAAAAAACGGCAGACAGTTATGTGGAAAACCTGACCATGTTCTTTGGCGGCTCCGCTTCCGGTCTTGCCATGGCGGTAGGTGTCAGCGATGAGGTGCTGGCTTACCGGGCTACCATCCAGCAGGTCGCACAGAAATACGGCATGGAAGCTTATGTGGAACTCCTCATGGCAGTCATGATGCAGGAAAGCGGCGGGCGTGGAAGCGATCCCATGCAGGCGGCAGAAGGCGGCTTTAATAAGAAATACCCCCATGTCCCCAACGGCATCACCGATCCTGCTTATTCCATCGAATGTGGGATTCAGGAATTAAAGTATGCACTGGATAAAGCAGGATGTACCGGACCTACCGACCTGGACCGCATCAAGCTGGCGCTTCAGGGTTACAATTACGGCTCCGGCTATATCGACTGGGCAATGGAACGTGACGGCGGTTATACCAAAGAAAACGCCATTGCTTATTCGGATATGATGTGTGCCCGTCCGAACTGGCATTATGACCGGTATGGGGACAAGGAATATGTGGAGCATGTTCTCCGGTATTATCAGATTACCAATACCGGCGGAAGCTATCCGGCAAACGGAATG
This sequence comes from Dorea sp. OM07-5, assembly GCF_003481355.1. NCBI lineage: Bacteria > Bacillati > Bacillota > Clostridia > Lachnospirales > Lachnospiraceae > Dorea > Dorea sp. OM07-5. The sequence goes on from NZ_QUKZ01000007.1 coordinate 111,743, forward strand.
CAGATTCCGCACTATCTCCAGACCGATTACGGGAACATTCCTTATGGCGGCGGCTCCATCGCATCTTCCGGCTGCGGGCCTACCAGCTTTGCCATGATCGCCAGCTACCTGACCGGGAATACCATTACCCCTCCGGATGCGGTGGCATGGTGCGGGAATTCCTATTACAAGCCGGGAGTTGGAACCTACTGGAGCTACTTTCAGGCTGCAGCCAGTCATTTCGGCTGTGGCAGCGTCACACAGACCAGCAATGCCAATACGGTACTTCAGGCACTCTCCGAAGGCTGTCCGGTCATCTCCTCTCAGCGGGCAGGACTTTTCACCAGCGGCGGACACTTCATCGTACTCCGAGGTGTTACGGCAAACGGCAAGGTACTGGTCAATGATCCCAATGACAGTGACGCAAAGAACTATATTAACCGTGAATTTGATATGATGTCGGAAATCCATGCTACGGCAAATGCCTACTGGATCTTCGACAAAAAATAAAGGAGCCATTATGAACAGAACAAAAGTGATTCTTTCCATTTTTCTGATGCTGTTTCTGCTGCTTGCCGGACTGGTTCTCCCCAGTTTCTGGAAAAGCCAGAAAAAAGAAGCTTCCGGAAACAAAGGCAGGGAACCGGCAAAGGAAACAACAGAAACAAATTCTGATACCCCCATGCCGGAATATCTGGATTTTGATGCTTTAAAAGCATTTTTCTCCGACAGCCAGATTGCTTCTCTCAAAGGGCAGTTTCCTGTCTACCTAAAAGAGTATGTCAAAAAAGAACAGACAAGCATCACCTTCCTGCCGGAAAAAACCAGCTACCCTACCGAAACAACCGTCTGCCTGATGTTTTCACTTTCCGATCAGGATACGCTTCCGGTTACCTACCACACCCCGACGGGTGTGTTTTTATTTGGAGAAGACGGGGTACAGGTCTCTGCAGATACGACTGTTTACGAAAAGCAAACCGATGATTCCCTGCCGTCCCTGACTTCGCAGGACATTGAACACCTGCAGGAAGGCGGGTATCCGGATACTTCTGACAGCCCGGAAGCTCCGGACACAGAATCCGGCAGTGCCTCTGTGCCTTCCGAAGATGCGAAAGATACGAAAAAGGAGGTGCAGCCATGACACAGCCAGAAGAAACACCGGTTTCCTTTATCCCTTCCAACTTCATTGAGAAAGGCAAGATCCTAAACGGAACTTTTGACATCCGCAATGCCATAGAAAGCATTGTTCTTTCCCTGGCAATCGGTATCCCTGTTTTCCACCTGCCGCTGTCCCTGACTGCCCGCATCATCATTCTCTGCATGACCGCACTTCCAGCGGCAATGGTAGCCCTGATTGGAATCGGCGGGGAGAGCATCACTGCCTTTTTGATGAATGCCCTGCGTTTTGTAGTGAACCGCAGGGTAATCTGGAGGTCCGACAGTCTTCCGGAAGGAAAGCCACGCAGGAAACCACGTTTCAAAGAGCCAAAGACAAAGAAACACCGGAAAGCAGAAAAAATGGCAGAGCCTTCCAAAGTAATGGCATCGGCTCCCCCACAGTCTGAACCGGACGCACCAGCTCCGCCAAAAAGTAAAAAAAAAGAACACCGGCAGTTTGATACCTCCACCAAGCGGGGCATCAAAAAACAGGCAAAGGAAGATATCCGTTATCTGAAGTGGGAGCAGAAAGAAGCCAGCCGACAGAAAAAAGAGGCGGCGAAACAGATAAAAATACAGAAAAAAACGGAAGCCCGGAGACGAAAGGAGGAAGAAAAACGGGCAGTTTCCGAAAAGCGGGCTGCAAAAAAAGAGCAGAAAAAAAAGGTGGTTTCCAAGGAGGACACCTCATCTGCCACGTCAAAACCCGTTTCCCGGAAAAAGCGAAAGAAAGACCAGACCTTGGAGGATTATCTTCCGGTGGAAAAAATCGCAAACGGAATCGTCTATACCACAGACGGACGGTACGTGAAGATCCTGGAGATTGAACCAATCAACTTTCTGCTTCGAAGTGCCAGGGAACAGCAGGGCATTATCTACAGCTTTATCAGTTACTTAAAGATCAGCCCTGTCAAACTCCAGATCAAGATGATCTCCAAAAAAGCAGACATCAATAAGCATCTGGAGCAGTCCCAGCTGGAGCTGGAGCGGGAAACCGATCCCCACTGTCAGGAACTGCAGCGTGACTACATCCAGTTTGTCCAGAACTTAAGTTCCAGAGAAGCAGTATCCAGACGGTTCTTTCTGATCTTTGAATATGAACCATTCAACGCAAACCGAAAGGAAGAGGAACGGGAAATCCTTGCTGCTCTTGAGACAGCCTCCCAGACCGCCAAAACCTTTCTATACCAGTGCGGGAATGAAGTGGTCTCCCATGACAATGAGGATGAATTTACTACGGATGTTCTCTACACCCTTTTAAACCGTACCCTTTGTACGGAGGTTCCGCTTTCGAACCGGATCAGCACTGTACTGTCCGCCTATACAAAGGAAAATCGCATGGAGGAACTGGATCACATCCGGATCAACGAGTTTCTCGCACCGGAAAGTGTGGATTTCAAGCACTCCCATTATGTGCAGATCAATGGGCTTTACCATTCCTACCTGCTTGTGCCGTCTGACGGCTACAAAAACCGGGTAACTCCCGGATGGCTGTCACTCCTTGTCAATGCCGGGGAAGGGATTGATATTGATTTCTTTCTCCAGAAACAGCCAAAGGACAAGATTCAGCAGCGTCTCGGTCAGCAGATCCGTATCAACCGTTCCAAATTAAAGGATGCGTCCGATACCAACACTGATTATGACGATCTGGATTCTGCCATCCGCTCCGGATATTTTCTGAAGCAGGGACTTGCCAACAACGAAGATTTCTATTACATGAATCTTCTCATCACCATTACTGCTTCCACGTTGGAAGAACTGCAGTGGCGGATTCAGGAAATGAAAAAGCTCCTGATCTCGCAGGATATGAACTTACACTCCTGCTACTTTTTACAGGAGCAGGGATTTTTATCCTCTCTGCCGCTGGCAAATCTGGACAAGAAGCTTTTTAAGCTGTCCAAGCGGAACGTACTGACTTCCGGGGCGGCAAGCTGCTATCCCTTCGTCAGCTACAGTATCTGCGATGATAACGGAATCCTCTTTGGGGTAAACAAGCATAACAATTCCCTGGTCATTGCGGATATCTTTGATTCCAGGCAGTACAAGAACAGCAACATCTGTATCTTAGGCTGTTCGGGAGCAGGAAAGACCTTCACCATGCAGACCATGGCACTAAGGATGCGAAGAAAAGGCATCCAGGTGTTCATCATCGCTCCGCTAAAGGGACACGAATTTTACCGGGCTGCAAGGAATGTCGGCGGAGAATTTATCCAGATCTCTCCTGCCAGTAAGAACTGTATCAACATCATGGAAATCCGGAAGGTAGACAATTCTGTAAATGAACTGCTGGACGGACCGACACTGGATGCCTCCGCACTGGCAGGCAAGATCCAAAGGCTTCACATCTTCTTCAGTCTGCTGATCCCGGATATGTCCCATGAGGAGAAGCAGCTTCTGGATGAAGCCCTAATCAAAACCTATGCCAGAAAAGGGATTACACATAAAAATGAATCCCTGACAGATCCGCAGCATCCGGAGCAGTACAAAAAGATGCCCATTCTGGAGGATGTCTACAATGTCCTGCTGGAAAGCGAGGATACCAAACGTCTGGCTCATATCCTGAACCGCCTGGTTCACGGTTCTGCTTCTTCCTTTAACCAGCAGACCAATGTGGACCTGACCAATAAATATACGGTACTGGATATCTCCGAACTGACCGGTTCCAGCGATCTTTTAACGGTCGGCATGTTCGTTGCCCTGGATTATGTCTGGGATAAAGCGAAGGAAAACCGTACCGAAGAGAAAGCCATCTTTGTCGATGAGGTCTGGCAACTCATCGGTGCATCCAGCAACCGGCTTGCAGCGGAATTCGTACTGGAGATTGCCAAGATCATCCGTGCTTACTCCGGAGCCGGCATCTTTGCCACACAGGATTTAAACGACTTCTTTGCTCTGGATGACGGGAAGTACGGCAAGGGTATCATCAATAACTGCAAGACCAAGATTATCCTGAACATGGAGGATGAAGAGGCACAGCGGGTGAAGACTATCCTGCATCTATCGGAAACAGAAGTAATGAACATCACCCATTTCCAGCGGGGCAACGGTCTGATCTCAACCAACAACAATAACATCACTGTGGAATTTAAGGCTTCCAATCTGGAAAAGGAGCTGATTACCACAGATCGGCAGGAGCTTCTGGAAATCCTTGCGAAACAGAAGAAACAGGCTGTGTAACTTTTGGCAGCACTGACGCTGCCCTTTTCATTTGAACTTCAAGAAGGAGGAGACTTATGTTACAGACATACAAATCCTATACCAGACGGACGCTGGCTATGCTGCTGGCAGTCCTTGTCGCAGTCGGCGCATTGTTTTCCGGCAGTTTTCCGGTTCATGCAGCCGACGGCACCATCAGCTATAAGGCAGGTGCCAATATCCCTTACGGCAGCTATTTTACCTCCCGCATGAGCTTTGACGGGAGCAATACTGCCTACTGCGTGGAACCACTGAAGAAAACACCTTCCTCTGGTTCCTATTCCTATGACCTTTTAAGCCAGAACTCCCCGCTCAGAAAAGCGCTCTACTACTTAAACGGCGGTTACGGCTACGATAAAGTCGTCAAGGATAAATATTTCAGTGGCTGGAGTGATGATAACAGCTATGTCATCGGACATCTGGTTGTCGCTTACATCTATGCCGGTAATTCCGCTGACACCGGAGCTTTCCATGGCGCCCCGCAGTCCTATATTGATAAAGCACTGGAAGTAGCCAGTGCCATTCAGGGACTTCCGAACCCGCCGGAAGGCTTCCGGGCATTCATCGTTCCGGGACAGGGCAGCCAGACCATTGCCGGAAGCTGGTATCAGGTTCCAAACGGCTGGATCGAACTGAAAAAATCTTCTGCCAACGGAAGCGTATCGGACGGGAATCCGAATTACAGCTTAAAGGGTGCTGTGTATGGGATCTATCAGGGTGAGAAGCTCATCCAGAAACTGACCACCGATGAAAACGGGTATGCTAGATCCGGCGAACTGGAGGAAGGCGACTACACTGTAAAAGAACTCTCTGCTTCCAAAGGCTATATTGTGGATACTTCCTCTCATAAAGTTACGGTAAAAGCAGAACAGACTTCTGCTGCAAAGGTAACTGAGATCCCGCAGAATAATCCCATGGATCTGGTGCTTGAAAAGCTGGATGCCGAAACAAAGAAAGCCTCCCCACAGGGAGCAGCTTCCCTTGCAGACGCAGAATTTACAGTCAAGTTCTATACCGAGCAGTCTGACAGTGATCCTGCGGAAGCTGGAAAGAAACCGGCACGTACCTGGGTATTAAAAACAGATGTTTCCGGAAAGATGCATTTTACCAAAGATTCCTTTGTAAGCGGCGATGCCTTTTACTATACCAGTGATGGCAAGACCGTCTGTCTTCCGCTCGGTACCATAACTGTACAGGAAAGCAAAGCCCCTGCCGGATACCAGCTCAATCCAACTGTCTTCGTACAGAAAATTACAGGTGACGGTAAGCAGGAAATGGTTTCGGTATACCAGTCTTCTACCATAGAAGAATCTGTCATCCGTGGCGGAGTGAAGATCCAGAAACGTGACAGCGAGACCGGAGAAGCAAAACCGCAGGGTTCTGCCACTTTGGAAGGTACTGTCTTTGCGATCACTACGTTAAATGAAAATCCGGTATTAGTAGACGGAACATCCTACACGAAAGATCAGGTTGTCCTTACACTTACTGCCGATAAATCCGGTTCTGCTGCAACTGCAAAAGATGCTCTCCCATTCGGACATTACCGTGTGGATGAAACAACTGCACCTTCCGGTTATCTGAACAGCGGAAAGATCTCTGTAGAATTTGACATCACAGAACAGGGAAAAATCGTGGAACTGACTGCAAAAGACAATTCCATCTCCAATCAGGTCATCCGCGGGGATCTGGAATTTGTCAAGATTGCTGACGGCAGCCAGAACCGTCTGGCAAATGTGCCATTTAAGATCACTTCCAAAACAACAGGCGAAAGCCATGTGATTGTGACAGATGCCAACGGTTATGCCAGCACTTCCTCCAAATGGAACAAACATACCGCAAATACCAACCGGGGTGAGTCTTCGGAAGACGGCATCTGGTTCGGCACCTCCAAACCGGATGATTCCAAAGGCGCTCTCATTTACGATACTTACACTCTGGCGGAACAGCGTTGTGATTCCAACAAAGGCATGGATCTTTTAACCTTTGAAGTCAAGGTTTATAAGGATTCTGTTCTGATACAGGTTGGAACTCTGACCGATGATGCCATTGAGATCGGCACGACTGCTCTGGATGCCGAGACCGGTACACACATGAGCCAGCCGGCAAAAGAAGTGACCATTGAAGACGTTGTGGAATACGAAGGACTGAAAAAGGGCCAGAAATACAAACTGACTGGAACCTTAATGGATAAAAAAACCGGGGAACCAATCCTTGTGGATGAAAAACCGGTGATTTCTGAAACTGAATTTACTGCAAAGAAATCCTCCGGCTCCGTCAAAGTAACCTTTACCTTTGATGCAACTTCCTTAAAGGGAAAAACAACCGTTGTCTTCGAGGAATTATATCAGGATGAGATGCAGCTTGCAGTCCATACCGACATCAACGATGAAGACCAGACCATCTATTTCCCGGAAATCAAGACTACTGCGAAAGATGCGGACACGAACTCCAATATTTCCTGTGCAAAGGAAGAAATCACGCTGGTGGATACGGTTTCCTTTAAGGGGCTGGTTCCTAACCAGAAATATGAAGTGACTGGAACTCTGATAGATAAAGAAACAAAGAAACCAGTCGAAGCAGACGGAAAACCGGTGACAGCAAAAGCATCCTTCAAGCCAAAAGAATCCGCTGGTACGGTAGATGTTACCTTTACCTTTGATGCCAGCTCCTTAAAAGGGAAAACGGTAGTTGTCTTTGAATCCCTGGCTTACAAAGACAAGGAAGTTGCCGTACACGCAGACATTGCAGATGAAGGACAGACTATTTACTTCCCGGAAATCAAAACCACAGCCAAAGACGGCAGTGACGGGGATCAGGATGTCTCTGCTTCCAAGGAAGCGACTATCGTAGATACGGTCACTTATCATGGTCTGATGCCTGGATCTGAGTACAAAGTCATCGGAACCCTGATGAATAAGGAAACCGGAGAGGCTTTGTTAAAAGACGGAAAACCAGTTACCGCTCAGGCAGAATTTAAAGCAGAAAAAGCTGGCGGCTCTGTGGAAGTTACCTTTACCTTCGACGCTTCTGCTCTTGCCGGACAGGATGTGGTTGTCTTTGAAAAGCTCTACTATACAGACGGAAAAACCGAGCATGAGATTGCTTCCCATGAGGATCTGAAGGATGAAGGTCAGACCGTACACATGACGGAGCTTCCGAAAGAACCGGAGACGCCTCCGGTAGCTCCGCCTGTAAAGACCGGCGATGAGACGCCGCTTCTCCTGTATGCCGGAATCGCCATAGCTGCACTTGCAGGTGCAAGTGTCCTGGGCATCGTTTACTTCAAACGCAAAAAGAAACATCAGTAACTCATAACGAAGACTCCTGCAGGCAGCTCCCACATGGAACTGCCTGCTTCTTTAGTAGGTGATGAATATGAAACACCCCCACTGCAAGACAGATGCCAAGCACATCCGTCATTTTCTGAACCTCTGTGAAGGGAACTGGCACTCCTGTATCTACGTCTGGTGCCGCACTTGTAACGCACAGGAAAGCTGTGAGAACTCTGGCTTTTTATTCCATCCGGATGAAACGGGAAGCCCCTGCATCCTCCCTCTTTCAGATGCAGCGCTTTTGTTTCCCCGGATACCGGAGCCAACCGAATGTACCGGAAGCATGAGCATTGCTGCTTTTACAGAGCTTTATCTGCCCTATCTGGCCGCTCAGAAGCTGCCTTTAAAGCCATGTCCCATTCCGGCACTGCTCCGGCTTCAGGAGAACCAGCAATATGACTGGTAACAAAAAGTTGCACTTTCAGGCTCTTATACGTACAGGATATGTAAAGAAAGGAGGCACTGCCTATGTTAAACGTAATTTCAATCATCCAATGTATCGATCAGGTCTTTACGAACCTGATATTTATTCCCATGATTTTTGTCCTGTATGTGAAATTCCGTCCGAAAAAGCCATGGACCAGAAGGCGCAGGAACACTTACCTGCTCTGTCTGGTACTGATCAGCTTATTCCTGCTACGGATTTTCTGTGAGAAGTTCATCTTTACACCGGTTAATTATCCACGTTTCACAGACAGCGGCTTATTCCCGCTCATCCGAGCAATTTTCTATCCCGGCATCTGAAAAATGGGGATTCGTGCCATTTAGTCCGAATCTGGGATCAGTATCCGCTTGCGTCCTATGGGAATTCATCACCTGCTTACTTACAATATAAGTATACAGTACGTACTGGTTATTCACGTACACGTTACGTATCGTGTATGTACAAGCGAGGTGAAAACAGATGAAGAAACCAAAAATCATCCGCTGCCCTTACTGCGGCGGAACAGCAATATTAAGAGATGCATCCTTTGTATATGGAACGCATTCTCATGGCGGACAGGTTTATGTCTGCTCCCACTATCCATCCTGCAATTCCTATGTCGGGGTACATCCGGGAACCAAGATACCAAAAGGAACGCTCGCCAACCGGGAGCTTCGTCAAAAGCGGATTCAGGCACATCGAATTTTCGATCAGATCTGGCAACAGGGCATCCTTTCCAAACCGGAAGCATATCGCTGGGTGGCAGATAAGTTCTGTCTGACAGATAAGCAGGCTCACATCGGACAGTTCAGCAACTATATGTGCGACCAGCTCATTCGGGAATCCGCAGATGTTTTAAAGAACAACCATATTCCCTTCCGCCTCCGGGCAGCCAGCTGAAAGGCGGTGATTGATGATGACCTTACCACTAAATAAAAAGCAAAAACAACTGGTGGAAAAATCCATGGATCTGGTTCCGATCATGATTCGTTCCATGACCCGCACCGCTGCCTATGTAACTGAGGAAGAACAACAGGAATTATGTCAGATTGGATATCTGGCTTTGTGCCGGTCGGCTGTCGGATTTGAGGAAGGAAGATCATTCCAGCCTTATGCCAAAACTATCATCCGTCATGCCATCTTTGACTACTGGCGGAAAATTGCCCGTGACCGCTCCATGCTCTGTTCTCTGGACGAAGCATCATCTGAAGATGAACATCTCCATTATCGTGATTTGTTTTCCTACGAGGATACACAAACAACTCACCCGGAAAAGGACACAAACCAGACCTTGCTTCTTGAGCATTTAACCCAGCTTGGCACCGGACAGTCCTCAACTATTCAGAAGGGAATTGTAGCCCTCTATCTGCAACAGCAGGGATATACCAGCTTTGACTTGGCAAAACACTACCAAGTACCAGCCAATCGTGTACGGGCATGGCAGAGCAAAGCACGGAAACTATTACAGCAGGATGATGCACTCTATGCACTTCTGACTTAACCTTGAAGGAGGGAACTTTTATGCTGACACTTTATACTGCTGTCGGAACCTTAAAATTTCAAAAAACGACAGGCGGAAAATCCATTCCTCTTGTAATCAACGATGGACAAGAATATGGACTATCGGATGACGAGCTGCTGCTCTGGAGCTGTCTTGCCTTCCAGATTCTGACGCTCCATGAACTCCAGGATGCCTATACCCTGCGCCAGATACAGAAAGAAGGTCCGAAAGGCTTATCCTTCCAACACTATCTGAACCGACTTTCCTTACGCGGTCTGGTTGTAAGCGGAATTGGACTGACAGGGGTGGATGCCTTATATCGCCTTCTCGGCATTCTGACCATTATTCCCTTGAAGGATACCTTTCCCATCCGGCTCTTTGGCTGCGTTCAGCTTTATCTGGAAGGAACTATTGGTGCAAAAGAGTTTGGCAGATATTTAAAGAAGAAACCCTCTTCACCGATGGAAGATACCATTCTGAAGCTGGCTGATAAGGTATCCCTCACGACCGCTGAGCTTGTCACAAGTATGGAGCAGGAAAAAGTAATCCACAACGAATCGGATATTATGGATGAGTTATACACAGAACCGGAGACAACTTACCAAACACTTGTGGATGATGTCCAGATTCACCATACCCAGTATCCAGTGCTGCAGGCTATTGCTAATTTGTACCTGAATAAACAAATCACATTTCATACATGTTAAAGGAAGGAACCTTATGCCAAAACCATTTTTCACAAAGCTGGTTGCCATCAGTGCAATCGGCTTTTTCTGTGTACTTTTTGGGTGCATCTTCGGGATCGCCACCCATGACCGGCTCTTTATCCTCATGAGCCTCCTCATCGGAATCTGCAGCATCTTGCGTGCACTCAGTTTCTACCACCTGATCCATACACATGCTTATCTGTCACTGGACGTAAGCTGCACGAAACGGGAACAGACACTCTTCGGGAAAAACCAGCAATATTGGTTTGCCAGTGATAACGGAAAGGAATACGCCTTCTCACTGGAAAAGAATATCAAACTCCTAGAGGGACATCGGTATCGGCTGTACTTCCGGAAACCACAGCAGGGAACAGGGCAATCGATGCCATGTGCCGGAGATATTCTCGGATATGAAGAACTCACCGATCAACTGCCGGAACTTCCGGATACATCCGTTTAGATAGAAAATGAGCCGCCCGTACTGCATCACCCCTACAGTTCTGGCGGCTCATTTTATTATAAATAACCTCTCTTATTTCTATCAAACAATAGTGTTTGTATCCGCTTCAATGCCATGAGCATTTGCTCCGGGAATGTCTTAGTTAAACTTGAAAGAATTAGATTTTCATTCTCATTACACAAATATTATTAGATAACCAATTCAGAAATATCAATGCTCGTTTTATAGTTTTGTTTTACTCCGCCAGGAGAAGTAATAAAAATCGTAGCATATTCCCCATTTTCATAAAGGGTAATTTCTTTTATATCTTTTTCTTCATCTTGGTTCGTAGTATCGCAATAAAATTTTATGGTATATTTAGGGTTCATACCTATGCTTTTTTCTGTCTCTTTCCATGATTTTATATTTAAAGCAGAAATAACCTTGTCTATATTATGCTTATCATCATACTTTACCAGCAATTCCTTATTTGCGGCATCATATATCTCTATAACTTTTACACCTTTTACATAATTGTCCATTCTCTGCCTTTTTCCGCCCCGCCAGATACCTGTGCCGGTATTTCAGCTCTGCATACTCTGTGATCCGTTTCATGTAGACTGCATCATAAGCTCCGCCTACAGCACCAACCACCGGAATTCCCTGTAAGAACTTCATATACAGAAGCTCTTTTGACAAAGCTCCCGCCGTTTGTTCGATCTGCTCCTTATCCTGATACTCTTCCGGCAGTATTCCGTTTCTGATAAATTCATTTACTTTCCCGTCAATCTCACAAAGTGTATCCCCATAGGATACTGCTCCCCGGATCAATAATAAGATAAAATATTTTTCTTCCCTGCTTTCATAGCTGTATCCATACTGCAGAGCAGTCTCATAAATATTCTTTAAAATCATCCCTGTAAATACCGGAATATCCGGCAGACCGATTCCCAATACGCCCATCCCGATTCCAGACACACCGGATAGCAGTAAATTCTTTGTTCCCGTATCTCTTGCCTTTTTAGAAAAAGAGCGGAGGGATTTGGAATTCTGCTTTACATCCGCCATATACTGCCGCACCTGATAATCCTGCTCCAGTTTTGTCCGCTGATACGTCTTTTCAATAACCCCGGTTCCTTTCTCGAAAATCAGAGCAAATGCCTTCGCAAAAGCGGTATCCAATGTTTTCTGAAGTTTCGGCGGTATCTTTTCCTCCAGTTTCTGATTCAGAATGCTCTCCCTTTTCTCTGAACGCTTCTGAAGGAATCTCTGCTCCTGTACTTCCAGCTTTTCCCACTCCTTCTGAAGCGGTGTCCTTTTATCAAATAATCGCATCTTAATACACCTCCGCACCAAACGGCATCAATGCCAGTTTCGCCAGTTTAAACTGCTGTAAACCAAACGGGATTCCGATAATCGTCACACATAAAGCTGTACCCAACGCCAGATGCTCCAGTGCAAGAGGCAGACCGGATACAATCAGCCAGATGATATTCAAAAGGAACGAACCAGCTCCGCCACCATACTGCACCTCTTTTCCAAAGGGGAAAAAACTAAGCGCCGCAAATTTAAAACACTGCATCCCCACCGGAATCCCCACAACGGTAATACACCAGAGACAACCTGCCAGACACCAGCTCAGCCCACTGACTGCGCCGCCAAACACAAACCACAACACATTTCCCAGGCATCCCATATGCTACACCTCCCCATTCATCCGATTTTTCACATCAGCAAGTATCTTTTCTATCCGGTTGATGGCATCATCCACCTGTTCTCTTGCATCTGCAATCTTGCTCTGCACCATATAATCTGCCACCAGCCCGTCCAGAAAGAAATCCGCAAAGGAAAGGAAGCTGCCGATTTCCATGCGCAGATCCAAGGAAACCTGCACATCTCTTAATTCTCTCTGAAAACGCTGAATATCGCTTTTCGCCTGTTCCATCAACGCAGCTGCGTCATTCATTTTAGAATGCTTCACAAAGTCACTGATAAAGCCTCCTCCAAGCATATCAAAAATGCCCCAGTTTCTCGCACTTCCCAACTTATCCCTTGCTGCGTAAAGGCTCTGAAGCGCCCGCTCCCCTGCCTGTACTGCTTCCTGCATTTCCCGTTTCATCATTTCGTTACTCATCGTTTATCCTCTCTTTCTTTTTAGCAGACTATTGCGGCAGATTTTCTATATTTCATAATAAAAAAAGACTCCTATCATGACCTCTGCCACAATAAAAGTCTTGCTATCTCATTTGCTACGGGTATCTCTCGATACCGGTTGTCGGTTACAAAACCACCTCTTTCAAGGCGTTCAGCTACTCCCTTTTTTGCTTGAGATGAATATAACATATTGGAAATAATTTGTCAAATCATGCATTTTTCTTTTCCAACCGTTCCGCTTCTCTGGCAAATACATGCGAGATATCAAACAGTTCCGGTACATCTGATATGGTACACACATTCACACAATAATTGAGCCATGGAAATTCTTTTGTCATCTGATAAATAACTGCCATGGCTTTTGCTTCTGACATTGCTTCCACCGAATGATATCCCGATCCCTGAATATGCTCAAATCCGTTTGCTTCAAAAAAGTCCCTTACATCCGCATATGCATTATGCCAGTCACCTTTCGGATAATATTCCTTTAGTGCTTGTGTATTCAGGTCAAAATTGATGCCTTTCCTCTGTAAGCTGTCCATCTGTTAGTTCCTTATAAAGTCTGTAATCAGGTTCTCCTTTTCTGTTCCGTTATACCAGAAACACTCTAACAAATTCTCTGCAATTCCTACGGAGTTTTTCAACTGAAAGATTGCTGCCCAGAATCTTCCATAGTCCTGCTTGCGTCCCCGGTCAAGATAAATCCTGCTTCCAAGGGCTTTGACTGCACAGCTTAAATCCTCCTGCTCAAAAATCTGATCTGCCTGTTCACACATCTGATTTACCGTTTCCGGAGCGAGCTTGCTTGTATCAAATTTAAGTTCTACTTTATACATTATACTCATCCTTTCATACAACAAATGACTGAGTGACTCTTCTCTTTCTACTGTAATTCTACCATGAAACCTATATAAAGTCATTCCCCATTTTCACTTGCTTTAATATAAATTTTTCCTTTTATTTTGGAAACACAATCTCCACACAGAACTCATTCCCTTCTATCCGGGCGCTGATTTTCCCATCCATACGAAGTACCAGCTCTTTCGCAATTGATAAGCCGAGACCGCTGGAAGTCTTACTGCGTGCTTCATCCGCTTTATAAAACCGTTCAAACACCTGATCTACATTTATTTTTTCCACATGACATACTTGATTTTTTATCTGTATCCGGATGTTGTTTTCAACTTCTTCCAGTGAAATACTGATTTTCTTCTCCCCGTGATCCAGTCCGTTTTTTATGATATTCTGAAAAATTCTCTGGATTCCCTGTTCATTTCCGTTCATAAACAGCAGTTTATCTGTAATCTGTATCTCCGGTTCAATTCCTCTGCCCGTCCATTCATCGTAGTAGGAAAATATGGTATCTTTCAAAATCTTGTTGATACAGCAGGATGACATTTCCAGATGAAAAGAATCGTTTTTAAGTTTTGTAAAAGTAAATAATTCTTCCAGCATTTCTTTCAGGCTGCCGATTCTCTCCTGTATGATCTTCATATACCGTCTCTGCTCTTCCTGGTCTTCACAGGTTTCCATTAACTGAAAATATCCGTCAAGGGATGTCAAAGGAGTACGGATATCATGTGAGAGATTTGTATATGTATCCGAAATCATCTCCTCTTTCTTCAAGTATTCCTTCTTTTCCCTTCGCTTCAGTTCCAGCCATTCGTTTAAAACATCTGCCAACTCACCAATGCCTCCAAAATCCATTTCTCTGGTAATCAGCATGTTGCTGTCGTGCTTCATCAGAAACGACAACTGGCGGCAGATGTCTTTCACCTGCCGCTGGTATTTCCAAAATAACATTCCTTGTACCAGTATCACTGCTATCAATAGCACGAACCCTAGTTTTATCATTTAGATATCTCTCTTTCTGAATACCCATGCTGTCAGTAATGTAACCACGATTCCGAACGCCGCCGCAATCACAACTGCCGTCAGGCATTCCTTATTGGTCGGTGACATGGATAAAAGTGCAATCTTTCCTGTCACTGTATATTTCAAAATCTGGAAATTCTCCACACCTGCCTTCTGGATCAAATGATTGATCACTCCGTATAAGACAATCATGGTATTCATGCACAGGCAGATAACAATCGTCATGCTGAACACGTTGCTGTTCAAAACCACCGCAATCGCCATACTGATTAGTACCAGTGCATAATGAAGCAAAATCTGAATACCAAAGTATCTCAGCAACTCGCTTCCATTCCCCCACTCCAGATATCCGAAGTACATCTGCTGTGCAATAATCTGAATGATGAAATAAAGCAGCATGGTAACAGTCGTATACACAAACAACACGGAAGCTTTGGAAAAGATCAGGTTTCTCCGGCTCCTTACCTGCCCGCCGATATTTTTAATATAACCGCTTCCTATATCTGCACTGGAAAACAGCACTGTAAAAATCACCAGAAACAACGCCACAAACTTCGCCTGCAGGTTTGCATATACCTGATCAAAGACCGTTACTTTTTCTCCCGGCTGTGTCGGCAGGAATACGGACATTCCCATATTGATGGTTTCTGGTTTCACTGTTTCTGCAATGTTTTCTGTCTGCTGTTGTTCCGCTTCCTTGTTCATCGTATCAATATCCAGTTTCGACATGGATGTGGAGAAGAATATAGCTGCCGCCATCACAATCCATACCACATACATACTTTTTGTCCGGACCATCCGGTACAGATCCATTTTTATCATATTAAGCATTTTGATTCCCTCCTGTCAGATTCAAGAAATAGGTTTCCAGTTCTTCACTGGTAATGGAAATTCCATTGACCAAAATTCCTGCTTTTGCCAGTTCCATATTGACATTGGCGCTTTCATTCAATCGTTCAAATATATGGATATGGCTCTTATCTGTAACCTGATAGTTGGTAAATCCCATTCTGTCCAGAATCGGGACTGCCTGCTCCGGATGGATTAACTCTATTTCAATCCGTTCACTGCAGCGTTTCATCAGTTCTTCGCTTGTCAGCTCCTGCAGAAGACTTCCATTATGGATAATTCCATAATCCGTTGCAATCTTAGATAATTCCTCTAAAATATGACTGGATATCAAAATCGTCATATTCCGTTCATCTCGCAGTCTCTGTATGGTATCACGCACCTCTGCAATTCCCTGGGGATCAAGCCCATTGATCGGTTCATCAAGGACCAGGAGATCCGGCTCCCCGACCAGTGCCAGCCCGATTCCGAGACGCTGCTTCATTCCAAGGGAAAAATGTTTCGTTTTTTTCTTTCCGACACCTTCCAGTCCGACCGTCTCTAAGATATCTTCGATGTATCCCTTTTTCCGAATACCAAACAATTCACATTTTATTTTCAGGTTTGTATATGCATTCATGTTGCCATACAGCCCCGGTGCTTCAATCAGACACCCCACACGAGAACGAATCCTCTCCAGTTCTTTTCCTTTACACCCGAACATCTCAATCTCTCCGGCTGTCGGTCTTGCAAGTCCACTGATCATCTTCAGGCAAGTCGTCTTTCCCGCACCGTTCCGTCCGATAAATCCATAGATAGCACCCTTTTTTATGTGAA
Source organism: Dorea sp. OM07-5 (assembly GCF_003481355.1). Taxonomy (NCBI): domain Bacteria; kingdom Bacillati; phylum Bacillota; class Clostridia; order Lachnospirales; family Lachnospiraceae; genus Dorea; species Dorea sp. OM07-5. The sequence goes on from NZ_QUKZ01000007.1 coordinate 128,172, forward strand.
GGTTTACTTTATCCACTGCCTTATGATGACCATACTGCTTCGTCAATCCATTTGTACTTAATAACAATTCACTCAATGCTTTCATCTCCTTTTCTTATCTGCTGTTATCATATCGGATAAATCCTAATCAAACGCAAATAAATAGTAAAAAAAGAGTAAAGATTAAGAATGCAGACGGTAGCCGATTCCCCATACGGTATCAATATATTCCTCCTGCGTTACTGCTTTTATCTTTTTCCGGATATTGCTGATATGTACATCCAGTGTCTTTGTCTCTCCCATATAGTGTTCATCCCACGCATATTCAAAAATCTCTTCTTTGCTGAAGACCTGTTTCGGATGCTCCAGTAAAAGCTCCAGAATTGCAAATTCCTGCTTTGTAATTTTGGGAAGCAGCACTCCGGCAATCCGGACTTCAAAGCGCTCACGGTCCAGTTCCAGGTTTTTATATGACACGCTTTTATGTTCCGGCTCCTGCTGCATATGGCGGAGCTGAACCTGAATCCGGGCAAGCACCTCCTGTATCTCAAACGGTTTTGTAATGTAATCATCTGCCCCACTGGTAAGAAGCCCGATTTTTTCATCCAATCCGTCTTTGGCTGTCAGGACAATAACCGGCGTATTGCCCTGTTTCCGAATCTGGGCAAGCACCTCTTCTCCTGAAATTCCCGGAAGCATCAGATCCAATAGAATCAAAGAAAAGCCCGCCTTATCCATCTGGAACAGCATCCTCGCTTCCGTCCCGGAAAAAGCCTGTACCGTCTCATACCCTGCTTTCTGTAATGCCGTATATAAAAGATTATTGATATCCGTATCGTCTTCTACAATCAGAATTCTGTTTTTCTGCTCCATTTTTCTCATCCTTCCATTTTCCGATTTAAACAATATTATATTGCACTTTTATAACTATGTCCAAAATTCTTTTGATATTATCCTTCCACCTCGTCTACATATGCTATATATAGTTCTAATTTTTTTGACATATGCTATATCTTGTGTTAATATAATCTTGTATTTAAGTTTTTGTGCTGTCCCGTCATGGGAGTCTGGACCATTCATCCAGAAGCATATGCAGTTTAAGTTTGGAAAATCGTGTCATTATACTGCCGTTTTATACGGTGCTATAATGGCACTTTTTTTATTTTAATCTATTTTAACGCCCAAAGAGGCAGAAAGGAGAATTTTTATGTCAGCAATTTTAACAATTTTAGGGAGGGCCACAAGAGATCCTGAGATGCAGCAAGGAAAAAATTCCGGTACGGAATATGTTTCTCTGGACATTGCAGTTTCACAGCGAGGCCAGGATGGAAAGGAAGAAACCATTTACTATCAGTGCTATTTTAACAAGTTCCTTGCAGAACGCTTAGCAAAAGCAGGCGTAAAGAAAGGAACCGGGCTGATGATCTATGGTGATCTGGAGCTTCATCCGTTCATTTATCAGAAAGGAAAGAATGCGGGGCAGGCAAATGCCGGTCCGAGGATCAATGTCAAGGACTGGCACTTTGTACCATCCAACCGTTCTGACAGCAATACCGGACATCCGGGTGCAAACCAGAACAGCCAGCCGAATGGTGGTGCGGCAACGCCCGGTGCAGCCGGCAATGGCAGCTACCCAATGCAGGGAAATCCCAATGGCAGCTACCAGAATCAGGCAATGCCTGGCGGCTATCCACAGCAGGGAATGGCTCCTGCTAACGGTGCCTACACGCCTCCTGCAAATGGCGGACAGTATCAGGCTCCGCCAAACGGAACCGGTCAGCCACAGAGCAGCTACCCGCCGCAGGGCAGTTATACCGGAATGCCAAATTACGGAGGTATGCCGGGCAGTCAGCCAACTGACGGCTTTCAAAATGTGCCGGAACAGATGGCATCCCAGTTGCCCTATTAACTCTCAAGGAACCCTATGTTGAGGAATTGCATTTATCATCTTTGTGATGATGCAGTTCCTCTTTTTCATGTCCGGAAGCGGCGATTTCCCATCCAGCTTCCGGGCTTGTCTAAGAATCATGAATCAGAAAGGAATCAGCTCATGAAAAAATCAAATCGAAAAAAATTCTTACAGTTTGTCGTGCTTGTACTGTTTCTTGCAGCACTTTTCGTACCACAGGATGCCAACCGGCTTCTGATTGCAGGCATTGCCCTGATCGGTATCGGAGTCACGCTGTTCAGTTATCTTCTCCCGCTTTTCACGGAACGCCTGAAAAACAGGGAGCATAAGCTACGAAAACGCCCAGAAAGAACTCGTCATCTGGAAGGAACACCTGATCTGGAAACCATTCTCTGGAGACAGATCAAATTCCAGATTACCGGAAAGCTCAAGGAAGCCTTCCCGGATGCCACATGGGATTTTGTGAAAGAACCACCGCTCTCCCAGATACTGGATGGGGAACCATTACGGATTCGCACACGGAATACCGGAAGTTATAATTTTGCGGAAATTCTCATGGATGCCCGTGGCAGTCTGACGCTTCAGATGATGACCATTGAATCCTTACATAAAAAGGAACCGTCAGAAGGAAATCCGGATTCCAGACCAGCCGTTAATCCCAAATCATGGTATTCCCTGATTGGGAAACCGCTACTGATGGAATTGGTCGGTGACTTACAGGCAAGGGGCTATGAAAAGCTGTTTATCAACGAGCAGGGAGATGTCTATATTCTGAACGGCACTGAACCGGAAGTCCGGGGAAAGCTGGAACATTTCCCGCCCAAAGATTACTGGGGCGAATTGACGGAGATTTTTACTGAAGATGAATTGACCACAGAAGAGACCGAGCAGGCACTGGAACTGTCCTGGATCTCATAAGAAGGAGGAACGAATCATGGCAAATAACATCGTAGCAACCTGGGGGTTCAAACGCAAACTCCCGGAACCATTTGAGGATTATACGGACCATGCAATCTTTGATGACATTGCATCCAAATACTGTACTCAGCCACGGAAAAAATCCACGCTTCATGCAGCTACCCTGCGGGCAGTCCTTGCTTATCTGGAGCTGGAAAACCCGGTTGGCAGTACCCCGCCGGAAAAGCTTGGGGCGGTCGGTACCCAATCCAACAATTTTGTTGTGGCGGAATATCCGAGCAAAACCGGTGATCTTCAGGTGGTTGTCTACAACCAGCTAAACGGAAAGTTTTACGGAGGCTGCTATACTCCTCCGCCGGATGTGGAAAGCACACCGGAAAAATACGAATTTAAAGACTCCAAACAGTCCGGTGCGGCTCTGCTGTTCGCACTGATGCCGGTTTTTCTGGCAGATGAAGAGTGTAATGAAAAGTATCAGGAATTAAAAGCGCACCGGGACAACGGTTATCCCGATCTGGACGCCGCTGCGGAAACAGCAGCCGTTCTCTGCGACAACATTTACCGGAGAACCCGCTATGCATCAGGTCTCCCGACCGGTGGTGTTAAGATTGACCTTCCGGCAAACGGCGTATTGTCGCTGATCAAACCGTTAAATATCCAGAAGGGGGTCTATGCACCAACCGAAGTGCTCCATGGAGACTTTCAGGTGTTACGTCCAGGAAGTGGATTTAAGAAAGCACAGGCAGCCATTTCCAGAGATGATTTTGTTGGGAAATTTATCCTGACCGCATCCCGAAGGCTGTCTCCGGAAGAGGAGGTATCTGTTCCGACATTGGCAGAGTGGTACATCATCCCTCCGGAAATCAAACGGATCTGCGAACACGCAAAACTGACAACGGATACCACACAGCCGATGCGGAATTTTCTTTTACGGGGACCGGCAGGTACCGGAAAGACCGAAGGAGCCAAAGCCATTGCTTCCGCACTTCACCTTCCTTACCGCTGCATTACCTGTTCCGCAAATACAGAGGTATTCGACCTTTTAGGTCAGATTCTTCCGGATGTGGACGGAAAACGCACCCGGCTTCAGCGGCAGTACCCGTCTTTTCAGGAAATCCAGTTAGATCCCTCCGGTGCCTATCAGAAGCTGACCGGAAACTATGATGAAGAAATTTCTGCCGAGGACACCTACCAGAAGCTGATCGATACAATTTTTGATGAAATGCACAGCTATTATAAGGAACACACCTCCGGACAGAACTTCCAGTATGTGGATACGCCTCTAGTCGAAGCCATCCGCTATGGGTATATTCTTGAGATACAGGAGCCTACGGTCATTGCTAATCCCGGTGTACTGGTTGGACTTAACTCCCTTTTAGACCGCTGTAACAGCGTATATCTTCCAAACGGAGAAACCATCCACCGTCATCCGGATACGACCATCGTAATCACCACAAACAATGACTATGCAGGCTGTAAACAGATGAACCAGTCTGTCATTTCCCGAATGAACCTTGTGATTGATCTGGATGAACCGGATGAGGATACACAGGTAGAACGTGCCATGGCTGTTACCGGATGCAAGGATGCAAAAACGGTACGTCTGATGACACGCATTGTCAAATCCATGGCTGTCTACTGCCGGGAAAATCTCATTACAGATGGCTGCTGTGGCATGAGGGAGCTGATTTCCTGGGTGCAGTCCTACATGGTCTGCGGGGATATCCGGGAATCGGCCCGTTACACGGTGCTTGCCTCTGCCTCTGCCGATGCTGAGAACCGTACGGAAGTGGAAGAAAGCTGTCTGGATACTGTGCTTGCTGCGTAGGACACGCCTATGAGAAAAGCAGCACTCACAGAAGCCCAGATCCGAAAGCATCTGGCAGATAATCTGTCTTATCTCCGGCAAGCCAAAACACCGAAGTTATCACAAAAGGCAGTTGCCAGAATCTTAAATCTTCCCCCGAAAACCATTATGAATTATGAAAATGCAAACTCCTCCCCGATGGCTTATGCCGTCCTTCGCCTTGCTGTGTATTACGGCTGCACGATGGAGGAACTGCTGACAAAAAATCTAAGAAAAGAAAGGAAGAATATCACGTGAATCACAGCCAAAGAAATTTAAAGAAACTAATCCGGGCAAAAGAGGATTCCATTGCGGATGAGGAGTTATTCCTCTCCGCTGCCTATCAGAAGTACCAGACCTCCCTTGCCAGAGCCGTTACCGGACGTTACCGGTATGGACTGCAGGTACTGCTGGACTGGGACATTTCCGAACAGGCAGGCGTTGCATATACCGACAATTATAAGGTACATCTCAACGCAGCGAACCCGATCACCCAGTCTTTCCCCACCCGTTTCTTACGTTCCCAGAGCCTGACAGGGCTCACCGGGCATGAAGTGGGGCACTTACTCTATTCTGATTTCACAGCCCACGCTGTTCATCTGAGGAGTCTGGAAAACGGTTCCTTCTATCCGAAGGAGCCGGAGCTATCCCTTCCAGCTTATCAGACAGCACTGGAGGAGATCAAAGAAGTGTTAGAAGAAAAGGACAAAGCCGGATGCCTGACACTGGCACGATGCGCCGCAACTTTTCAAAACATTCTGGAAGACATCCATATTGAAGACCGTATGTGTGAGGAATTCCACGGCACCTTCCGACAGGGGATTGAACTCAATAACCTGCGTATGTCCGAACAGATTCCTTCCATACAGGAACAAATTGACAAAGAATACCAGCCATTTTCCATCATTGCCAACCTGATCCTTTCCTATTGCCGGACCGGAAACATCAACAATCCCACCGGCTATCAGGGGGATTATCTGGATACCATTTCCGATTGTACCGATCTTCTGGATACAGCAATGGAATCGGAAAAAGGCACTGACCGGATGCTGGTTTCCAATGCGCTCTTAGCCCTGACCTGGAACTATATCCAGCCGCTCATCGAAAAAACACGGGAGGAATTGGAAATGCATGGCGAGGATTCCGCTGCCGATGCTCTGGAAGATCTTCTAGGGGATGAAGTCAGCAGCGGCGCTCCTCTTCCGACCGGAAAAAGCGGTGCCATTCCAAAGAATATCAAACCAGCTTCCCCAAAAGGAAGCGGGAATGATGAGGGCAATGCTCCTTCCGGTCCACGTACCAAAGAGGATGCTATAGAGGAAGCCAAACAGGTGCTTTCGGAAGAAGGCGGGCGCATCGCTCTTACAAAGACCAATACCATTCTGGATGAAAACAACCCCGGCGTCACTTATGTCAGTCAGTATCAGGGCAGCGGCTATGAGCATGCTGCAGAGGATCTGTTCCGGATCTTGAACGATGTGGCTGCAGAAAAGGTGCAGGAAGACTGTCAGACGGAACTGACCGAGGAACTGCAGAAAACAGCCAATGATATTCATTACGGCAATGCCCATGCAGGCATCCATGTTACCATCCATCGCCTGACCAGTGTTTCCGATTACCTGAAGAATGAATACCAGACAGTTGCTCCCCCGCTCCTGCGGGCTTCCAAAAAGCTGCAAAGCACCATCCTGCCGCTTTTGAAAGAAGAACAGCAAGGCGGAAAGCAGAAGAATCTCCTGTTTGGAAAACGTCTGGACTCCCATGCTCTCTATAAGACAGACGGAACCATCTTTACCAGAACCAGACTTCCAGGAGAGGAAAAACGTCTGGCTGTTGCCCTCCTGATTGACGAGAGTGGTTCGATGGGTTGGGGTGACCGGATGACACATGCAAGAAAGACTGCCATTGTCCTTTATGATTTCTGTAAAAGCCTCGGTATCCCTATCACCATTTACGGGCATTCCACGGATGCAGGCGGCGTTGCTCTTTACTCCTATGCAGAATTTGATTCTGTGGACAATGAGGACTGTTACCGGCTGATGGATATGTGCGACCGCAACGGGAACCGGGACGGCGCAGCTCTCCGCTTCGTAGCAGAGCATTTGTGCACACGCCCGGAGCTTCAGAAGCTGCTGATCCTGATTTCTGACGGTCAGCCAGCCGATTACGGCTACAGCGGAACGGAAGCAGAGGCAGATCTGCGGGGCATCAAGAAAGAATACGAAAAACGGGATGTCATCCTGTTTGCGGCTGCCATTGGTGACGATAAGGAAAATATCCGCAGGATTTACAAGGACGGATTCCTGGATATCACGAAACTGGAAGAGCTTCCAAAGAATATGGCACAGCTTGTCAAACAGCATCTCAAATAAAGGAAGGTGAATACTCATGAATGAAACTTATCAAAACCGGATTACCGACCAGATCTGCAAGATCCAGAATGACCGGGCACTCATTGCCTTTTATGACCGGCTCCGCTACGCACCACTCGGCAACTATGCACAGCTACATGCCAAAGGGGAATATCAGGAAAACGGGCATAAAGTACATTCTTTAATCTGCATCACCATTCAGGATTATTCCAACGGTACCGGAGACCGGAATATCATCACCCGTTTCAACCTGGCACCGGAACAGATCCAGTTCCTCTTAACCCGGATCACTTCCGGTTTTCAGGAATTTGAATGGAGCCAGAGCAAGATCTACGGCAATCCCGATCAGAACGGTTATTCCACAGCCCAGATGTTTTATATCTCCAGACATCCCTATGATTCCAAAGGGCAGCCTATGAAAAGCCCATGGAAAATCCAGATTGTAAATGGGAAAGGCATCAAAGCACAGAATAAGAACGGTGGTTCCTACATGCAGCCACGCAGCTTCCAGTCCGAAAAGACGACAGCCATCCAGCTTACCGACATGGATCTGTTCACGCTTCTGAAGCGGACGGATTCCTATATTTCCAACTGGGAAACGGTGATTGCTGCATCACTGATCAATAACGGGAAACGGATGCTGGCAGACCAGCAGAACAGTCAAATGCAACAGACAGCACAGGCTCCGCCTTACGCTGCCTAAATTTTCAGAAGAGAAGCGGTACTTTGCTGCTTCTCCTCTTTTTAAGAAAGGAGACTTTAGTTATGAATATTACACTCATCCGGACTATGGACTCTCAGGGGCGTATCGTCATCCCTGCAGAAATCCGGAAACAAATGAAGCTATCAGACGGCGATGCACTGGAATTAGAAAATGTGGGCACGGAGCTACTTTTACGAAAATGTCCCGCTCGCCTAAATGGAAAAGAAGAAATGTCTTCCTATCTTTCCGTCCTCTATAGTGTCATCCACTGTGGTATCGCAATTTGCAGTGAGAATCACATCCTCGTATCTGCGGGCATCTATCTTCCGGAAGGCACTCCCGTTACAGAAGAACTCGCCGAATTGGTTGTGGGCGGCCAGGAACAGATCTTTGCTGAGAACTGCCCTGTCTACCCGGTATCCAACGCCCGTCAGCCGGTTTGTGCTTTTTTCCCGATTTTAAGGGAATGCAAAGAACCGCTGGCACTTCTTCTCTGTTCCAGAACCGGACAGCACTTATCCGAGATGGAATTGGGATGCGCCAAACTGGTCGCTGCCGTAATTGCAAACAAAATTAAGTAAGGAAAGGAGCGTGAAATCAATGAAGAATACAAATATAACCTTACACACCACCCAAAAGAAAGAATATGTCCTCACCGGAATCCTGTCCCTGCCCCTCCATCTGGGAGAACGGGCGTGGATCTATAGTTATAACCAGACCTTTGCTACCAGTCCGGTGCAGAGTATTCTGGAAGTATCCGAAAACGGTGTGGTATTTGAGACCTGCAACAGTATTTACCGTCTCAGCTACACCCGTGTTCCGATGGAGATGGAGGCGATGTGTGCTTGACAAGAATGGAAGAACTGGAGAGCTGCCTTTCGGGGCTCCTCTCCACCTTAAAGAAGAACCGGGAACATGTGCCTCTGGAAGTGCTGAAGACACAGTATAAGCAGCCGTATGAAGAACTGGTCAGAAACATCAACCTGACCGCTTCTGCCTATGCGAAATCTGTACTGCTCCACCGGCTGGTCCTGAATCCGGATGCGGATGTAGCGGAACAATGTGCCGTCATCAACCAGATGATACAAACTTCCGGGATGCTGAAGAAAATCAGCTCCTGCATGTCCAAAACCTATGATGTAGGACAGATGTATCCTCTGATACTGGAACTACGCCATATGGTCGAACAGGCACTCTGGCCCTACGTGAATCAGGCTACCTGTCTAGTCGCAGATCTGGATGATATAGAAAAAGAACCGATTCTTTATAACCTTTTGACACACGCAGTTTATGAAAATGATACCTGGATTCATCGGGAGATTGACCTACACTGGAAACTGCTGGTACATCTTACTCCCGAACAAAGAGAATCCGTACCACCAGTCAATTATAGTATGAATGGAGGAATTTACCATGAAAGAACAATCATCTAATCCTTGCAAGAAAGTCTCATTTATTTTGACTTATGACCAGTTTGAAGCTGCCTATAACATCTACCGGGAACAATTTATTTCCTGTGACTTCATCCGCCGCTCCTTGGAACGTCTGGAGGAAGGAATCGGACTTTGCAACCTTCCATATGAAACGCTGCATGATGATCCAAACCTTCTTCATGAAGCATACCTGCAGTTTCTCCGACTGGAAGACTGCAATGTAGCTTACAATGACACGCTGGATCAGGTGATTGATGCAATCGAACAACGGCTTGCCACTGGCACCTTATCCCCTGTAAACCTTACGGTTTCCAACCAGAATATGGGTGAAACTTTTGGAACGGAGGTGGATGTGTAATGGCAAATATCTGCTGTGATGATGTAATCTTTTATACAGAAGGAAATCCGGAAGGACTATATGACTTGTGGGAGGATCTGGAAACCTACATCATTCTGAACCAGAATCCTGATTTATGCTGGATTGGCAATTTATTTTCCCACAAGAAAATAGATTCCACCGGAATATCTCTTCGTGGAAATGTCAGCTACATGGAATGGAATGATACGTATATTCTGTTGTCCTTATCAACTGCCTGGTCACCGCTTTACGAATCATATCAGGCAATCGCTGCAGCATATCATCTTTCCTTTGTGATGCAGAGCATGGAGCCTGGAGAACGGATCTACTACAACACAGATGCCGCTCACATTTTCTTTCCTGACCGGTACTGTATCCGCTTATATGAGGAAAGCCTGGTAACTCCATCCGGTATCATCATCGGGGAAAAACTGGAAGACGGAGAACCGTTTGCATCCGAACAGGATGTAATAAATCGGTTTCGGGACTGCGGATATCCGGCAGACACACTAAAAGAATTACGACTTATGCTGGATGAGGATGACATCACCATATTCGAATTTACAAATCCTTATCTTAGCAAGCATACAGAAATCGGAGGAAAATGTGCATGAAACTTTATATCTTAACCAGTTACAACATTATCAGATTTGAAGGAGGAACACCATGACTGATTTGGAACTGGATGTCTGGGATGCATGGCTCAGGGAACGTCAGGAACATCTGGAAGAAACTCTGTCCAATATCTCACCATCGGAAGAACCCTGCCGATATTACCTGCTGACCGGATATCTTCAGGGAATGATCGAAGCCCTTACCATGCTTACAACTGTCGAGGATGGGAAACGCTTCAAGATCAAACTGGAACACTTTCGCCAGAAGCTGCTCCTCTCCGGAGATTACGATGCTGCCGGTAATTATAAACAGGCAACAAAAGAATCTGTTGTTTAAAGACTTCGAGCCGCCCATTTCTGGACGGCTCTTTTTATGCCCGGAACCGGTAGCCTACACCACGTATCGTTTCTATGTAGTGCGGTTCTTCCGGATTTTCTTCTATTTTCTTTCTCAGATTCTTGACTAACCCATAGACACGGTTATCCACTTCTGACTCCGCATCCTCATAAATATGCTGGTAAATCTGTTCTTTTGTAAATACCCAATTGGGGGATGAGACCAGATAAAAAAGCAGGTCATATTCGTATTTGGTAAGATCTATGCGCTTTCCTACCCTTGTCACTTTTCGCTGAAGCTGATCTATTTCTAAATCTCGGAATACTAGCTGCTGTTGCTTTTCAATCTCAACCACCTCTATCGCTCCTTCACAAGCCAGCACAGATTTAATCTTATACAGAATTTCCTCCTCGGAATCAGAAATGGTAAGGATCATCACTTTCCCATGACATCACCTACTTTTCTTAGCATTTTGCTTTCACTCCTCATTAACAATGTTTATCGATTGGTTACATAGATATATGCATCTTCCAAAGTTACGTCACACGCTATACATCCAGTTTCTAACGGCATATTCTCCCCTAACAGTCTTAATCTAATTCCTTCCTCCGTATACTGCTTACTGGAAATATGATATTTTCTTTCTAATTCTCTTGCAAGGCTTTCGTCTTCTGTACAGCATTCCCATACATGCCCTCTTGCCTTATTCAATAATTCCCTCATTGTTCCTGTATACAGGAATCTGCCTTTTTTCATAACCGCAAGCTGATTACAGGTTGCCATCAGATCCTCCACCACATGCGTTGAAAATAATACGGTGCGTTCTTCTGCAAAATCTACCAGTAAATTACGGATACGGATGCGTTCCTCCGGATCGAGCCCTGTTGTTGGTTCATCCACAATTAAAAAATCCGGCTCATGGAGTAATGCCTGCACTAATCCGACTCTTCGCTTCATTCCACCTGAAAGCTGCCGCATTTTCTTTTTCTGATGGTCTGCAAGACTGGTCTTCTCCAGATAGTAATCAATCCTTTTCTTGCTTTCTCTTTTCTCAATTCCAGCCAGATCTCCCATATACTCCAGACATTCTCGAACAGTCAAAGACGGATACAGATCAATTTCCTGTGGCAGATACCCAATCTTTTTCTGTATCTTTTCGTAATTTGCTTCGCAATATAGCGTACCATCTAACAGAACTTTTCCACTTGTGGGTGCAAGCACCGTTGTAAGCACCCGCATCAACGTTGTTTTTCCTGCACCATTTTCACCTAACAGACCAAATATCCCATGTGAGATTTCCAGATCCACATGATCTACCGCTGTCACTCCATTTTTAAATGTTACTGTTAAATCGTCTATTCTTATACTCATAATCTTACCCTCTCTTCTTTAATATCTTAGGAACAAATGCAAGCATCATCCCCGCAAATACCACGCACAGCACCTTCCCGCCAAGCCATCTCCACTCTGTCAGCTTACCGAAATCACAAGTTCCGTAGGAAAATGGTCCCCAGTTTTTCAAAAACTGAGTTGCCTTTCCGGAAATAGAGAAAAACCAGAAAAGCAGCACGACACCCATACCAATCCATCTGTTTCGAACCAGATTGCTGACAGTTACGGAAAGCACACTCCAAAACAAAACAGTTCCGGGAATCGCAATACAATAAATTCCAAACAAGGCACCGCCATCTAATTCTTCTGTCAGATTCACCGGTTTCTGCCAATAAAAGAGTCCATATGCCAACAAACTGATTCCAATCAGATAAGCTACCTGCACAAATAGTCTTTTATAAACTACTCCTGCCTGCTTTTTTAGATTATAAAGGCAGAATACTTCCGAGCGTTTGCTCTGCACTTCCACCAGATAAGTATCTGCACAGAAAACGACTGCCAGAAGCGAAACAGCTCTTTCTACTGCCTGCCCGATTTCATTCGCATATACAACAGGCTGGATTGCACTCAATATCACAACAAAAGCGATTGAATATGCAATTTTATAATATGGCATACATATTTTTACTTCTTTCTTCAATATACTCTCCTCCTTTTCCACATCCACACCGCTATAAACATGAGCAGTATGGATGCTGCCACAAGAAGCAGTTGATTGAGATATACCTGATGTGGCAATTCCGTTTCAAAAAAATTCCCCGGAAATCGAACCATAATAGAGAATGGTCTTGCATGACACTGTCCTTTGCTATCCCATGTCAGCATATTAGAATAAATGATATAAAGAACCAGCGCCGGAACCGCTGGAAGCGGATTCTTAAACAGCAGCGCTGTAACCGCATACACACAGCAGATCATCAGGATGTTCGGCAGGACATACAGGATCGAATTCTGAACAAAATCCAGTATGTTCATAGCAAATCCTGATTTTACTGCCGTGGCGTAACACAAAATGATAAATACGATATTCATAATGACCAGTGCCGCCGTCATAATGAGAAATCCACTGCTTATTTTCCCGGCAATATATTGAAAAGCCGTCATCGGTTTGGTGTGCAGCAATTCATAAGTATTTTTCCTCATATCCTGGAAAAATAAAAACGCCAGCAGAACCGTTGCAAAGAATGCCATATGCAGGCTTGCAAAATCTGTAAATTTTCTTCCGAAATAATAGGAGAATGGATGTTTCTCAAGATTTTCTCTGATATACCGGTTGACTTCCTCCGGGCTTCCCTGATACCATGAAACGTCCTCATACACATAATTGGCACCATTAAAGTGGTATTCCGTTTTCAGATACTGACACGCCTCCGTAATCTTCATCTGTTTCATCTCAGATATCACTGCCTCCGCCTCTACTTCCGACATGCCAAACCCATTCTCTGTGTCCTGAAGTATCTTTACAATCTCTTTCTCCCACAGTTCTCTCTCCTTATCCGGTGTTGCCGGAATACATCCCTCCATAACATCCCCATCGGAGGCCATTTTTACCTTCCTGAAGGTTTCATCCGACTTCACGTAATGAATGGACAGATAGGGTGCAAGTGTCTGGTACATACTGATTAAAACAACAATCAAACCGATCCAGAATATCGGATTTTTAAGATAATTTTTCAGATTCCTTTTTATGATTGCTTTCATAAGTCATCCCGCCTTTCTTTTTTCTACAAACAGCATAGCCTACAAATCACAACAAAAAAACAACAGCCATTTATTTCTGCTGTTGTTCTTCTAATACATAATTTTTAAACACTGCCTCAACTTCCGCACCGCCATCTGCTACATTTTTTATCAGCAGTTTCCCACCATGCCGTTCGCAGTAGATACGGCTGATATACATACCCATTCCAAAATGCTTTAAGTCATCCTGTGGATTCTCATGATAAAACGCCTGTGTCACCCTGTCGATATTTTCCTGAAATCCAATTCCGTCATCCCTGATACTCATTTTCAGATATTGGGGTGTCACTGTCAGCTTCAGCCTAACTTCCTGATTGGCATAGCGGAATGCATTGGACAACAGATTATCCGCTACTTCCATGATGATTTCCGCATCTGCGACCAGAGTTTCCGACTCTCCCACTGCCGTTACCGTGAAGTCCTTTTCTGATTTTTCTTCCATGACTTCTGCCAGCGTTTTTATCTGGCTGATCAACTGCCGGATATCCACCACGGAACAGTTTAATTCCCGTTCTTCCAGTTTCGTCATCTTCCGCATACCATCAATAAAATGGTTCATCCGTTCAATCTGAAGCATACCGCCCCTTAACATCTCCATCATTTTCTCTTGATCAAGCATATCTTCCGGAACAAATTCCAAAAGCATTTCCTGATATCCCCGCATGATTGCAAGCGGCGAGCGGATATCATGGGCAATCGCTGCACGCAGTACCCGCTCATCTTCGATCATCTGCCAAAGTCTACGGTTATTTTCTTCCAACTGCCCACGCATCCTTTCAAATTCCCTGCACAGCATCCCCATCTCGTCCTCGTTCTCATAAGCCATATGAAAATCCAGATCTTCCTCCGCAATCATCTGTGATGCCATCTTCAGTTCCTGAATCGGTCTCTTTAATTTATTTTTGTAAAACAGGCTGACCGCAATTCCACATCCGGCAAAAGAAAAAATCAATACTCCGTACGTCTGAAGGAAATCACAGGTTTCTGAAATATGCCAGTCCATTCTGCTCATTTTACTCTGATTCGGTCTCGGTACCACTACCTCAAAATTTTCATTGCGGTCATTCATTGCCTGATAATACTCGTCCTGATCCACGTACTTCCACCAGACCTCCTCCTGTATCTGCCCGGCAATCTCAATAATTGACACAGAAAGAAAAAAAGTGACAATCAAGCTGAGTATCGTATATAAAACCATTGTCTTTTTCAAGGATAAATTTCTTATCTTTTCCATCGATACCCCATCCCCCATACTGTCTCAATGTATTCTGTCTGCGTATATTCCGCCAGTTTCTTTCTCACTCTCCGGATCAGTTCCGTAACAACACGGCTGTCACCTTCCGCATCATAACCACACACCTTTTCGTATATCCGCTCCCTGTCAAAAACCTGTCCTGGATTCATGGACAAAAACTCAATGATTGCATATTCCAGCTTCGTAAGCTCCAAATCATTTTCACCGATCTGAACCCTCTTTGCTCCATAATCAATACTGAGGTCTCCGTGGAATCTGTATTCAGACTTCCCTTTATGACGCTCCTCACGCTTCAAATGTGCAATAATACGAGCATCCAGTTCTTTCAGACTAAACGGCTTCAGTATATAGTCATCCCCACCGGATAAAAGCCCGTTTACCCTGTCCTGCTCCTCCACTTTTGCCGTCAGGAAGATAATGGGACAAGTTACTTTGCCCCGGATACGTCTGCATACTTCTAATCCGTCTATTTTAGGCATATTGATGTCCAGCAAGATAATATCCGGTTTCTTATGGATTTTTTCCAAAGCATCTGTGCCATCTTCTGCCATCATTACATCATATCGTTTGATTTCAAAATAGTTCTTTAACATCTTTAATAATTCGATGTCATCATCCACGATCAAAATTCTATATGCCACTTTTATCACCTCGTTTTATCAGTATACAACGAAAAAAACAATAAATAAACAACAAGAGAAACACTTCGAGCCGCCCATTGCCGGACGGCTCCTTTTATGCCCGAAAGCGATAACCAACACCACGTATCGTTTCTATGTAGTGCGGTGTTTCCGGATTTTCTTCTATTTTCTTTCTCAAGTTCTTAATCAGACCGTAAATTCGGTTATTCACTTCTGACTCCGCTTCCTCATAGATATGCTGATAGATCTGTTCTTTCGTGAATACCCGATTAGGAGATAACGCAAGATATAGAAGCAGATCATATTCATGTCGGGTAAGCCCCACTGTCTTATCTTCTCTGATTACACAACGCTGAAGCTGGTCTATTTCCAGACTTGGGAATCTCAACTTTTGAATGTTTACATTATCCATAAACTCTACTGTGTTTTCACAGACTAGAACCGATTTAATCTTATTCAGAATTTCTTCCTCGGAATCAGAAAACGTAAGAATCATTACTTTCCCATGGTATCACCTGCTTTTCAACCCTTCCTGATCTTTTTCAAATATCCGGAAATAGTTTATAAACATATCCCGAACGAGTTCACGTGATGTCATTTAATTTCTCTTTTATATAAAGAGGCACAATTACGCAATTTATCAGTAGCCCTCTTTTTTATCCGGATCATGAAATTTCTGCAGTAACAGCCGAAAGTTTCAATAGCTTTATCAGACGTTCGTAATACTATTTCTTCTTTAACCCATATCGACTATAACCTATATATATTAAAGGCAACAGTACAATAAATAATAAGATGTACAGAAACATCAATAACGAAATCTGACGAAATACAAACGAACCAATCTGAAAAAGAATCGGCGTCCTCACTGCATTAAAAATATTAGTCAATACAGTTGGCAGCAAATTGAAAAAAGCATCAAATGCCGGTAATACTCTTGCGATAAACGACATCATACAAAGCAGGAAAAACGGGATACAAATCGCCAGATTCGGTGTATGCATCTTAACTGTCACCAGCATAGTCAACGCAGCACAAAACATTGTCACGATATACCCGCCCACAAGTATCAGCAAATAATATTCTCCATATGTCATAACATAAATACTGTATGGATCATCAATCTGATACGGCGTGAAAAATCCGCTTGTTCCCATTACTGCAAATGAGATAAGAGACAATACCCCCACTCCGATCCAATAGGTAACCGTTGACACAAGTATTCCCGCAAAAATCTTGTTTTTTATTGCCTTCGTTCTTCCATATTTAGTGGCAAAAAAAACATCCTCTGTTCCCGGGCGGAACTCTCCGGAAAATATACCAGCTACCAAAAAACCTATGATCACTGCCATTAACAGTACATAAGTTTGTGCGTACATTGTCATCGTAGTCCAGGAATCTTTTGCTTCGAACATAAAAGGTATTTCTATCTTTTTATAAACGCTTTCCAGATAACTTCTCTTTTCAGGTGTAGTACCATACTCTTCCACTATTTTCTTCATATTGTCCTGATAGATTGTATAGATATTCTGTAGCTGTTCATCTGAAAGCTGATATACTACACTTTCATTCCATTCTGAATCTGGAGTCATTATGCCAATTACAAAACTATAAATATCATAATATGACTGTACTGTTTTTCCATATTCTGTATTTGGTATTTCATCCGGATATTTGGCAGATATCGTCTTGTAATCATTTATTACTTCGGAAATTTTCTCCGCTGTAAGTTCCCCTTTCCATTGATTGATATTTTCAGCCAGAAGCCGTCCCGATTCAATCCCAGTGTGATTTTGCCCCTCTTCATCCACATAGCGCATACTTCCGATTGCCATACCGGAATAAATAATCGTCACCACAAGCACTGCCGCAAGCAAAACCTGATTAACCCGCTTAGAAAAGATCTTTTTCAACTCATATTTGAACATCATCTTTATCACCTGCCTTTTCTCCAAAATACAGAAGAAATGCATCCTCCAGTGTTGTCTCCACCTGTACTGCATTCCTTGCCGGCGGCGTCTTTGAAAGGACTCTTAGTTCCACTCCGTCGGCAACTGTCCTTACATTTCCAGTCAGATATTTCTTCATATAATTATTCAGTTCCCTTTTAGGAACAGTACAATTCCATACTGACATATCCATAGACAAAATAATCTCATCCGATGTTCCTGTATAGAAAAATTTTCCTTCTTTCATCAATATGATTTCATTTGCCACGTATTCGACATCTGACACAATGTGGGTAGACAGCAGGACAAGGCGGTCTTCCGACAATTCACTGACCAGATTTCGGAACCGGATTCTCTCATTCGGATCAAGACCGGCGGTTGGCTCATCCAATACTAATATCCGCGGATCATTCAACATCGCCTGAGCAATTCCGACTCTCCGGATCATTCCCCCTGATAAAGTGCGCATCTTTTTTTTTCGCTTTTCAGCCATCCCGACCTGCTCTAGCAGTTTTAAAGCCCTTTTCTTTGCCACGATGGGACGGAGTCCTTTGATGGATGCAATATACATCATGTAGTCATACACTGAAAGATCCGGATAAAACCCGTAATTCTGCGGCAGATAACCGAGTATCCCTCTATAAGATGCTCCCAAACTGAAGATATCCTTTCCATTCCACAAGATTTCTCCGCTTGTCGGATTTATCGCTGTACACAGCATCCGCATCAAAGTGGTTTTCCCCGCTCCGTTTACTCCCAATAACCCATATACACCTTTCTCCATAGAATGTGTTACGTGATCTACTGCATGTACATCTCCATAAGCTTTTGTTACATTTTTAAATTGCAGTTCCACTCGACTTCACCTCCCAGTTTATTTCGCAGTTACATTGCGATTTGTGAACACAAAAGATCAGATAACCAAACGATATGATCAGCAAGCCAACCCAGATCGGTACCGAAATTTTCTGATAAATAGAATCTGTGGACACAATCAGCGTCCAAATCAGTATGCAGGATATACTTAGAAAAACAGCAATATGCTCCATATCATTCCATTTGCTATACAATAGTCGGAAACAGATACAACAGGAAACATTAAGCGGCACTAGAAAATCTACGATGATCCGGTATGCCGAAATCTGTAGTGTATAAACTGAAATACTGAAAAAAGCTGTAATCATAACCAGATCCACTGCTGCAAATAGCAATGTCCTTGCAGCACAGATCTGGCGCAGTGAATAGAATGCCGTTTTTTCGATCTCGACTGCAGAAAATCTCCGGTTCTTCCAGATTTCAGGTACGATCATCACAGAAAACATCACCGACATAGCCCCCAGTGTCCGCTCTGTATTTGCTCCTCCATCTGAGTCCGCCAGCAGAATCCAAAGCAGAAACAGGATTCCTCCCTGCAGGGCCCACCATCTTTTCTTGATAAATTTGAACTGCTCAAATAAAAATTCGAAATATGACGCCCGTCTGTTATCCTGACGGCTCACAATGTCTGAACACCGTTCCATTACTGTGCAAACTGCCGTTTCCTGTATATATTCCTTCTGTATCAAGGATTTATACTCCTTGATTTTTCTCTGATACTGCTTCAATCTCTTCCCTCCTCCAACTGTTTTGACAGTAATTCTTTTGCTTTCGAAACACGATATTTTACAAGTGATAATTTTATATGTAATAAATCAGAAATTTCTTTTTGTTTTAACCCCTGAAAGAAAAACAAGATTGCCGTCTCTTTTATTTCTTCCGGAAGCAGATCCAACGCCCGTTCTACATCAAGCCGGATTTCTATTTCTGTCAGATTATCCTTTTCTATATCCGGCAACTGATCCAATAATATTTCCTTCTTTTTTTTATAGTAGTTTTTAATGATATTTCCCGCTATGCTGTATAGATAGCTCTTCGCCTTTCCTATTTCAGCTCCGCTCATCAGCGCTCCGAAAAACCTCACAAAAGTTTCTTGTACCATATCTTCTGCACATTCTTGATTGTGGATGTGCAGAAAGCAATATTGATAGATAAAAGAATAATATTTTTCAACAAACTGATTACCTGCATGGTTGTTGCCGTTTCTGATTTTCTGTAGTAATAAGAAGTCAGAAGTCATCTCATTCCTCCTTCCTCATTTGCCCCCTATATTTTACCCTCCTATATACTAAGACACCTAACAAGCATAAAAAGTTAGTTAAAGATAAATTATTTTTTAATTTTTATTTTAGAGTCTCGATATACTCCTCCAGACACAATCCTTTTTTCTGCATTTCCAGGGCAGCATCCACCCCTACATACCTATAATGCCAGGGTTCATTGTTCACTCCTGTAATTTCTATCTTATTATCAGGATACCTTTTAATAAAACCATATTTATATGCATTATTGGCAAGCCATGTATAAACAGCATCCGAAGAACACTTGGACGTATCCGCATTGATATCAACGGCTATCCCAAGTTCATGCTCACTTGTTCCAGGTTCGGCAACATATTCTTTCGCAAGTTTTTTTGCCTCCCCACGTGAATAGCCTTCATCCTGATACTGCTGAATTCTCTCATTCATAATATCTTTCTGATCCTGAGTTGTCCTGTACCCTTCCCTTACAAATAATTCAAGTCCCTCCGCTCTGGCATCATCAAACATCTGCTGAAGCTGAGGATAGATTCTCGAATCCACTTTTTCTCCGTTTGATAATTCTGTGAGTTCTACCTCATAATTACGGGGAACACAATAATCGTCATTTACAAGAATCAAGTTCCATCCAAAAGAAGTATCAGCTTCCCTTCTAAATAGATTGAAACTGTTAATCATCGGAATTTCACCCTGAATCGCCATATACGAAACAGCCCGCAAAAGCACAAATCCCAATATAAACACTAAAGCAACCACAGCGATTTGCTTCAAAAGTCTCTTTCGCCTGGTATACCGTTTATAACTTCTCATGTTTATCACCTTCAATCTGCTTTCAAATTTAATAATCTATATTTTATGACAATTCAGCATATAGAAAAGTTAGTTATTCGTGAAAATTATTTTTAAATTTAGAACTTGCATAACCACTACGATGTAAAAACAGTTTAGAGGCATTTATGACAGAGATTGATTTTATCTGGTTTTCGACTTTCTCCACGAAAGTGGCAAAAAATACCTGGCTACGAATTCCTTCGCTTAGGGCAAATCTGAAATCCTGAACGCTTTTATTCCTGTAGCCGACAAATTTGTCATCAACATAAGGCAAAAGCTTCATTGAGGAATCTATTTCATTTGACATATACTACATCTAGTGTTATACTGTTCTTATATCAATTATTTGTGTCAATCTGGAAAGGATTTATCACACGCAGTTTAGGTTTGAAACGTAGTCAGGAGTTTTCCTATGCCCAACAAGCAGCAGGGACTTCTGGCTTTTTTTATTTTGCAGGAAACTGCATCTATTTTGAGAATGAACATAAGCGTCATTCTCTTTTTTTATGCCTGAACGCAGGGAAAGGAGGATTACGGAAACAAATGATTCCGGAACTGGCACGCCACAAAAGAAAGGAGACTCTATGTCAGTCAAAAGAATTAAGAATCTTGTAAAACAACTCAATGAATACCGTCATGCCTACTACAATCAGGATGCCCCTCTGGTATCTGATGCCGAGTATGACCGACTCTTTGACGAACTGAAGGAACTGGAGGAACAGACTGGTTTCATCCTGTCAAATTCTCCGACACAGACGGTTGGATATTATCCGGTCAGTGAACTTGCCAAAGTCACCCATCCGATTCCACTGCTCTCGCTTGAGAAAACAAAACTGATTTCAGAGCTTTTAGATTTCATGAAAGGACAGGAAGTTCTCTTTATGCTGAAACTGGACGGTTTGACTACCAAACTCATTTACGAAGATGGCAGACTGATTCAGGCTTCTACCCGTGGAGATGGTGAAGTGGGGGAAGATATTACACACAATATCCCGGCATTTTTAAATGTACCGCTTACCATTCCACACAAAGAACGTCTGGTCATTACCGGTGAGTCTTTTATACCAACCAATGATTTTGAACGTCTGAAAGATACTCTGCGTGATGGAAATGGAAAACCTTATAAAAACGGACGTAATTTTGCTTCCGGATCAGTACGAAGTCTTGATCCGAAGAACTGTATCGGACGTTGTGTTCGCTTTCTTCCGTTCAATGTATTAGAAGGAATGGAGGATGTTCCCTTCCCGGACAGCAGAGCCTGCAAATTAGAAGGTTTAACACACCTGGGCTTTGGTTACTGCCCGTTTTTCTCAATTTCAGGAACCGGACTTTCAAAAGAATATGCGGAGAAATTCATTCAGGAATTGGTATCCACAGCAGCAAATTTACATCTTCCTATCGATGGCATTGTCATGATTTTTGACAGTCTCAGCTACTCCAAAAGCTGCGGAAAAACCGGACACCACTATAAGGACGGCCTCGCCTATAAGTTTGAGGATGACACCTATGAGACAGTCCTGCGAGAAATTGAATGGACTCCAACCCGTTTTGGCGAGATTGCTCCGGTCGGCATCTTCGATACCGTGGAGATTGACGGCTGCGATGTTTCCAGAGCTTCCCTTCATAATCTGACCTTTATCAAAAATCTGGAGCTTGTACCCGGATGCCGGATTCTTGTTTCCAAACGAAACATGATCATCCCACATATAGAGGATAATCTGGATCGCGGAAGGTATACCGACATCACGCCTCCGGTCTGCCCCTGCTGTGGTTCCAAAACCAGAACCTACAGCCGTAAGACCAGCGACGGTCGCACCGTAGAAACTCTGCATTGTGATAATCCGCAGTGCGACAGCCAGATTACAAGAAGGTTTGTCCATTTTGCCAGCAAGAAGGCAATGAACATCGAAGGACTGTCAGAAGCCACTTTGGAAAAATTCCTGAATCTGGGCTATCTGCACTCTTTTCAGGACATCTATCATCTGGAGGAACACCGGGAAGAAATTGTGGCACTGGACGGATATGGTGAGAAATCTTTCGACCGCTTATGGGAATCCATCAACGCCAGCCGGAGGACCAGCTTTGTCCGCTATCTGGTTTCCATGGATATTCCTATGATTGGCAGAACCAAAAGCCGGATTCTGGACAACGTATTTTCCGGAGAATTAGCTGCATTTGAACAGGCGGCTGTCGGAGATTACGACTTCACTCAGTTAGAGGATTTTGGCGAAATCTTAAATCACAACATCCATTCCTGGTTTGCAGATGAAGCAAATCTTGATTTATGGAAAAACTTACAGAACGAATTCACATTTGAACAAAGAAAGGAAGAGCCCATTATGACAAAAGAAAACAAATTTACAGGATGTACCATCGTAGCAACAGGGAAACTGGAGCATTTTACCAGAGACGGTATCAACGATAAGATTCTGGAGCTTGGTGCCAAACCTGGCAGCTCTGTAACAAAGAAAACCGATTACCTGATCTGCGGGGAAAAAGCCGGCAGCAAACTGGCAAAAGCCCAGAGCCTTGGTATTCCAATTCTTACAGAAGCTGAATTTCTGGAGATGATTGCATAACCATCTCTGCAATAGATGAGAATTATTTTGAGGTGCAGCTGCAAGGCTGCACCTCTTTTACAAAGGAGGAATTTATAATGAATCAAACAAATACAAGCAAGCGCATCCCTACACAGATCAATGAATTTCGGGGAGATTATGCTTTTCTAAGCAATTTCTATCCGGCACCAATCTCTTACATGGGACAAACCTATGCAAACAATGAAGCTGCTTTTCAGGCGCAGAAAACACTCTCTGCGAGAGAGCAACGCAAATTCTGTATTTTTCGGATGCATAATCCTTCTGATGCAAAGAAACTCGGCAGAGATCTTACATTACGCCCGGACTGGGAAAAAGTGAAAGTCCGGTTCATGTATGAAATCTGCATGTGCAAATTCATGCAGAACCCGGAACTCCGGGACAAACTTCTTGCAACCGGAGAGTCCACACTTGTTGAAGGAAACAACTGGGGTGACTATTTCTGGGGCAAAGTCAATAACTGCGGAGAAAACCAGTTAGGAATCATCCTGATGGATGTACGTGCGAAGCTGCAGTGGAATGCAGAAACAGCGCCCAATAATATACCTCAATGTCTGCAATAAAGGAAAGGATGGTCTAATAGAATGAATGAAAATGCAAAAACAAAATTAGTGCTTGAGTATACTGGCATGGATGATTTTTCCTGTCCGGTATATAAGGACCAATTCGAAAAGTTGTGGAAGGATATTGACCTTGGCAAAGGGGCTGAACCGAATCTTTATTCTTTATCTTTTAACCATATTGATGGAGAACCTTCCCATCCCATACAGCAGGAGTACACATTTCATCCGGCTCCGTATCAAAGAAGTTCCTATGAATTCGAGTACCGGATGTTAAGTAAATTACAGTCTGACTGTGAATACTATCTGGGCTACGGAAATCGCAGTCCGTCTATCCTATGCAATCATAGCGTTCAAAACCATATTGCTCGTATGAAAGAATTATGGAATGGTTTTCCCACAAATCAGAAACCGGAATGGCTGACCTGGGAACAGCTTCTTCAGTACGAAAAAGTAATGACAGAAACCGGAATACCCGTGAAGAACTGCTCAGACTAGACAATTCATCATTTATCAGAAATTACCCTCTATATTATCCATTCATATTTTGATATAATAGGAACAGTTGAAAGAAAGGAGCATTTCCCATGTATCTGAAAAGAAAAGTTTACGATCAGCTTCTGGATTGGAAAAACGATACCGTCCACAGCACCTTGGAAGTGAATGGTGCCAGACAGGTCGGAAAAACATATATTATCAATAAATTTGCGGATGAGAACTTCAGGCACAAGATCTACATTAACCTGTTTGATTTGTCCGGCAAACAATTTATGGAATGTTACAAAAAAGCCACAGACTGGACTCCCGGTACAAAACGACCGGAGCAGCCGCTTCACGATGCTTTTAAACTCTTCGATCCGGATTTTGAAGATACCAACGATACAGTCATCATTATTGATGAAATTCAGGAATCCTCAGAGATATTCAACCGTATCCGAGAATTTACCCGCTATTTTCAAGCGCATTTCATTGTAACTGGAAGTTATCTGGGACGTGTACTGGAACCGGAATTCAAATTCTCCAGTGGAGATATTACCAGTATCCGTATTTATACCCTTTCCTTTAAAGAGTTTTTGGAAGCATTGGATGACCAGCTTTTTCAGAAATATCTATCACTTCCACTGGATCATGCAGATGACACCGTACCGGAACTATATGACGAATTAAAGAATGTTTACGACATCTATAGACAGATTGGCGGCTATCCAAAGGTTGTGGAAACATACCTTAACACAAAAGACGTGGAAGCAGCTCAAAAAGAGCTTGTTAGAATCATCCGCATTTTCTTAAACGAATCTATGCGGTACTTTGATGACATCACAGATATTAGTGTTTTTACCAACATCTTTTTAAGCATCTGCCGTATTCTGCTTCGTGAAAAGAAAGGATTAGATGAGGACAGTATAAGTGAAGAACTGCAAAAGCTCGTTACAAAGAATTACTCCAGTAATCTTTCTAAAGCAACCTGCTATCGTGCTATCAACTGGCTTTATCATTCTGGAATCATCGGTTTCTGTGGCAAAATCACAGAACTGGACATCCTGAATTTCAAACCGGGAAGCCGCTGCTTCTTCATGGATCTTGGAGTTGCATATTATTATCTCTCCAGAACTGGTGCTACTGTATCAACTATGGATGGCTCATTGAACGAAAACTATGTTTACATTAACTTGTCCAAACGCCAGGAATTCCCGGAAGAAATTATCTTTGAGACACCGGCTTTTGCTACTTATAAAGGTGGTGAAATTGATTTTGTAGCTCAGACATTGAAAACTCACATCCGCTATCTGATTGAAGTTAAAGCCGGTAAGGGAACTGCATCTACTGCCTTGAAGGCATTGGAACAGGGGAAGGCCCACAAACTATTGTATTTAAAAGGTGATACCAAAGGCGGAACCGCTGGGAATGTACAAACACTTCCCCTATACCTGCTGGAGCAATATCATTTTTAATCTATAAAAGACTTCGAGCCGCCCATCCGGACGGCTCTTTTCATCTATATTCTTGTATATTTATTTTACTAACAGCGCATCATTCTTTGAAAGAAGATATATACAGTATTGATTCATACTGATGCCTTCTTTTTTTGAGTGTTCCGCCAGATCCCGGTGTAAGCTGCGTGGCATCCTTATTTTAAACTGTCCCGAATACTCTTCCAGGCTTCCCGGTTCGTGAATCTCAATCCCTTCTTCCAGTGCAGCTTCTAACCATGCTTTTTTTGCATCCGCTGCATTTTCAACTGCCCTTTCTATCGTCTCTCCACAGGTGATGCATCCCGGCAGTTCCGGATAAGAAACCACAAATCCACCTTCATCCTTATCTTCCACAATTTCCATGCGATAGGACATTGCCAAATAATCATTCAGTGTCTTCATCGTTTTTCGCCTCACTTTCTACAATCTGCTTTACCATTTCAACATAAATTTTCTTGATTGGTTCGTGTTTCGGTATTGTTATCGGCTGGCATCCCGCTTTACGGAATGTATAATGGCTGCTCCCACTTCTCGGAGCATTTATCTCATATCCATAACTTTCTAATACTTTTCTTAATTCATCAAAACGAAGGTCTTTCGATAATGAGCAAATTCTTGTCAATAGTTTATCCCATTTCGACATCTTTAATGCCTCCTATCTATAGTATATGTGGTGTCATATATGGTGTCAATCTGTTTTTCATCTTTCTTGGTCAAATAAGGCTGCAGCTCTTTCTTAGCATCCGCTACAAATGCTTCTTTCCTCGCACTTACCATATATATCTTCCAGAGCATCAAATGCAGGATTTCCGCATCCACCACACTGCATTTCTTTTGAACCATGCGGATAAACGGGCAGATTACTGTATCTGACAGCTTTTCTCCTTTAAGCAGCAGCTCCCCATCCGTTCCATATACTTCATACAGACATTCCAGAATACTCCTCAGATCTGTCACAAATCGGAAGGCGGGCTTTACATATTTCTTTTTGGCTTCCATCATCTATCTCCTCTACATCCGAACAGTCAGCCCGCCGAGGCGTGTCTTCGGAAGTCCCACAAGATACCAGTCCTCGTCCATTTCAATCCGAACCGGAATCCATACATCCCTTACCTCCACATCAAAGCATTCTCCACAATGCAGTCCCCCATAATAGGATTCAATACCAAACCGGATATCATATCTTCCCATAGACGGATCATAAATCAAAGTACCTATTCTTTTTTCACTCATATTGCTTTCCTCCTGAAATTCTTTGTTCTATATAAGTAATATGGCTTTCATTCTAGGTATTGGAAAGTTCCGGATATTTTTCATAAAAAGTTTTACGATACCGGTAAAAGGTAGAGTGTGTCATTCCCAGACTCTTCCGAAGCTGTGTCGGTGTCATTTTTCCGGAAATAACGCTCTGGAAGTTCTCGTCAAAGGTTTCCTGCTTCATCACGCATGGTCTTCCATAATCATCCCATTCGCCCCGCAATTTCTTCGCTTCTATCCCTTCCCGCTGTCGCTTCTCCTTTTTCTCCAGCTCTGCCTGCGCCATAGAAGCATAAAGTTCCAACATCATGTTATTGATTGTTTCCAGCATCATCCTTGCCATAGCGTTGTCCATCACAGATAAATCCATGAGCGTAGTCGGAAGTTCCAAAACCATGAGCCGCACTCCCATTTCTTTTAACCGTTGAATCTGTTGCATCGTATCCCGCTTATTTCTTCCCAGCCTGTCTAATTCTGTGATAATCAAAATATCTCCCGGCCGCAGGACATCCTCCACTAAAACGGTATATCTCGGACGATTAAAATTCTTCCCTGTCTCCTGATCCGTAAAAATATTCGTAAGTGCCATCTCATGCTCGTTACAGTACCGCTCAATTTCCTGTATGCCACGATCAAGATGCTGCTCCTTTGTACTGGTGCGGTGATATCCATATATCTGCATCCACATTTCTCCTTTCCCTGTCCCAAAATATCCACACTTTTGTTGGCATATCTCAAAACTGTGTGTGTAACCTTTTTGAGATATAATCCCCCTTTCCGGAACGTACTTCTAAAATGTGTACATTTTGGGATATGTTTCTTTTCTATTTCTGTACGTACCAGAGCCGAAAAGTGCAACAAATATGACAAAAAACTCCCAGAGGATGTTACTCCCCTGAGAGTGATGTATAAAATATATCTTTACAATGTTTCCATGGAAACCAGTTCTTCCACTGAAATCCGACTCTGGCCGTGTCTTTCCGGATCAGCTCCAGTCTCATCCGAATATCCGATTACCAAAATATTGATTGGTTCCAAATTTTCCGGCAGATGAAATTTCTTTTTGATTACATCCGGTTTAAAATAGCAAACCCAAACACTACCTAATCCCAGTTCTGTTGCCTGAAGCATCATGTGATCTGTCAGTATAGCAGCATCAATATCTCCTGTCTGCTTTTTATCGAATGGTCTTGTCCATGCCCTGTTATGATCGGCACAAACGATAATTGCCAATGGTGCTCCGTAAATATTCGCTCCTTCTCCGATTTTTGCAAGACCTTCCTCACTCTGCACTACAAGCAAATGAACCGGCTGCTGATTTGCTGCTGTTGGTGCCACATGTGCCGCCTCAATAATTTTCTCTAATTTCTCTGGTTCTACTTTCTGTTCCATATAGCTCCGGACAGAATATCTCTTTTTTGCAATTTCAATAAAATCCATGGTTGTCAATCCTTCCTTTTTCTTTTATGATTACGATATATCGATCAACAATTTGATTGTATCACGATTGGATTGTCCTGCAAGACTGCACTTTCCGGAAAGATACTTTCCAAAATGATACTACCTGAAGGGAGACATGATCATGAAACAGACCACATCCTTTAACTGCCCTGTGGAAGCAACGCTTTCCCTGATTGGCGGAAAATACAAGCCTTTAATTCTCTGGCATCTCATTAACCACCCACTGCATTATATGGAATTACAGCGGCTGATTCCCAGTGCAACCCCGAAAATGCTTTCTCAGCAGCTTCGGGATCTGGAAAACTCTGGGATGCTTCGCAGAGAGGTCATTCCAGAAAAGCCACCGAGAACTCTTTACTCCTTAACTGCTTTTGGCGAAAGTATTATTCCTGTTTTGGAGTCGATGTGTGATTGGGGAAAGGGTTATCTGGATGGACTGGACGTACAGACTCCTTGTTGTTCAGGCAACTAAAGAATCACCCTTCTTTTCTCACGGTTTCAATATATTATCCGCCCGGCAGTTTCCCGCCGGGCTTATCCATTCTATTCCAATATTTGGAATCTCTGGATACACTGAAGCAATGTACTTACCAGTTCCTGATACAGATCTTCATCAAATCTGCCATTCACAATCGCATTCTTAATTAAAAGCGGCTTATATATCTCTAAAATCTTCAGTACCGCATCTGCATTTCCTTCTTTTGCCTTTAAAAGTAATCGTTCAAAATTCATTAGTTTTCACCTCCCATCACCTTGCGGATCTTCCGGATTGCATAATAATAAATACCCTTGCATCGCTCCTCTGATAACCCGTTTAGCCTGCTCATTTCCTCAAAAGTACGTTCTTCAAACACATGCTGGTAAATCAGCTTCCGTTCTTCATCCCGCAGCGTATGAAGCGCTTTCATCAGTCTTTCATCTGACATCTTATTCCATTCTGGATATTTCCCCTGTGCCTCCTGCAATAAAAGCTGCTCCCTCGTTTGGTTCTCCAGCAATTCTTCGATTACAATTCTTGCCTCCATCTGTCCAATATCCTCCAACAGTTCTTCTGCATCAGCCATCTGGATTTTCTTCTCCAGATAATCATGTCGTTTTCCACGGACAAACTGTATCAGATATGCTGTAAAGTGATTTTGTATCTTTGATCCTGTATATGTTTTTTTGTTCATTTGTTTTATCCTCCGAAATTTTTTATCACGTTCCAAAAAATTCCGAGGATGGCGGTGAGCGGCAACAAAACGTGACACTGCCTTCATTTTTTCGAAAAAAAGAAAGGCTGGACCACTCTATTCGTAGTCCAGCCGATACTTCTCTTTCTATGTAATTGTGTAGGATATGCGATGATAGTATCTCATATACTGCATATTCTAACTTCTCTCCGACACATTGTATGGATAAGATTTTTTTAACAGATTCAGTTCCTCTTTGGCTTTTATCTTATGCTGTCCATTCATGTCTGTCGTACTTACTTCCATGTTTCTCTATTTGTGCATGTGTTATCCTGCTTATCATAACGCACTTTAACGCATTTCGTATAGTGTTAATCTACGATAAAATATATGCATTAAGTGAGGTGATATAGATGGTGAAAAAATTATTGGGAGATGCAGTCAGGGAAGAACGTCTCCGCCGCAATCTTTCGCAAAACAGCCTTGCGGAACAGGCAAAGATTTCTTTACGGACTGTCTCTGATATTGAAAACTATATTGGCAATCCACAGTTGGAAACACTTTATGCCTTGGCAACTTACTTACATATTTCCATAGATGCTATATTTTCTAACCAGAAAACGAACCCGGATTCTACCATGCAGCAAATCATGGCAGAACTAAATTCCTGCCCGGAGGAGCAGAAACAGCTTGCCCTTTCTACACTGCGTGGACTTCTGGATGGATTCAAGAACCTAAGTTAAGGCTCTCCCGTATCCTTCATCATCTACACATTATACAAAGACAATCTGTGAGTAATCTATGAATAGTCTGTGAGTTTTCTGTCTATTCCCATTCTGATACAAAGAACAGGAGAGTACACTGCCATAAGCATGTGTATCTCTCCTGCTTTTTTATGCCCTGCGAAATGCACTGATAGCATCCACTACATTCTGTCTCATAGTCTGATCCATCCGCAGCGGTTCTTCTTCCATCAAATCAACTTCTGTGGGCATTTCTCTATTTATCTTAGAAACGTCCTGCCCTTCCAATACCTTTCTTACTTCTTCCCGGATGATTTGCTGCATCATTGGCCGGAGCATATCCGGTTCCATGCTTATACTGCCATTACCTGTCTCATCCGTTCTTCCCGTATATGCCAGAATTGCCGCAACGATCAGTTTTGCTTTTTTCTCTGTCGTATTCAGAAGTTCTGTCACATACACGTGATCTGGATCCGACTTATCAAAACCAATAGTGAATACAAACGGATTTTTCTTTCCCATAAAATCACACTCCAGCCTGTGTCATGCGATACAAAAGATCATATCCATCGGCATTTGCTTTCATATCCCGGATAAAGGTATGTTTTCCCAACCGGTCTGCCTGCTCCAGAAATCGTTCCAGAAGCACTGCTCCGCCGCCGATAAACACCGTATAAGTAGATTTTGTATCAATGCCCCGCTCTCGGATGCTGTTCAGAAGATCGGTAACAAAATTCTGAACCATGGTTTCTACTGCCTGTACAACAGCTTCCTCATAATACTGCGTTTTTCCCTTGATGATACTGTCGATATCTGCCTCCTCCAGAAGCATGTCATATTCACTGTTAATACTGGAAATGATATCGTTATACATGGTAATCACACCTTTTTCCAGAGAATCACAATAATCCATATCCGGTCTGCCACTTCTCATCAGAAGATAATCAGAAGTAAATCCGCCAATATCAATCCCTACGACTTTCGGAATCTCACGGATTTCCATCATCCTCGTCATCATGGCTGCATAATCCTGCGGAAACGCCATTACATTCTGTATACAGAGGTGATAGACTTTATCGTTGAAGCACAGTTCCTGCACCTTCCCGTCCCCTTTGAAATAGCGTTCATATCTCTCACAAAGCTCTGCAAAATGCTTCGGCGGAAGCCCAATCGGAAGTTCCACCTGAATGACATCCTCCGGCTGGATCTGGCTTTTCTGCTCCAGCTCCATTGCAATGGCAAATAAGGTCAGAATCCAGAATCGGTTCCGGCTGTCCTGCGTCTTGTCTCTCTGGTACGGAATCCGCTTCTCACTAAGGGTATAATACTTTCCCTGATATTTCAGATACTTCTCTCCCCTGGCAGGCTTTTTGTCCTGTTCTGTCAGTCCAGTGGTAAATACAAAATTACAGGTTTTCATGTTCCGGTTCCCGTGATCCACGGCTACTCTTAATTTTTTTATCATGCTACATTCACTCCTTTGTACTTGATACTTATTCTGTACGTAGGAGATACTTAAAGTGCAACTTTTTAAAAACTATTTCCATAATTTTTCTTCCTGTATACTTCCATATCGTTGATATCATTGGTAAAACACAGTATAATGAACATATTATCAAATATGAATTTGCGGAGGAAAAGATACTGTGAAAATTACAATAGAGGAACTGCAAGAATACTTATTCGACCATTATAAAAATGGTGGGATTGACCAAAGCCTGTTTATGAAACTCGTAGAAGAAATAGGTGAAGTGGCAGAAGTACTAAATAAAAAGGCAGGTAGAAAATCTGTTGGTCAAGAGGATTTACAAACCCAATTAGGTAACGAATTAGCCGATGTGGTACACTACACTATTGCGATTGCTGCATTAAATGGAATTGATATGAATGATATTATACTCTCTAAGGATAAGGATGCATCCATAAAGTATAATCACAGAATAAATTTAGAGCAGTTTGTAATGGAACGCAGAACGAAAGATAACGACTAACAGTTCCAGTTGTTCAGGATGAATGACAGAGCAAAAAAATATGAATTTGAAGAGGTAGTGATTATGAAAAGATTGATAGCAATGGTTCTTTGTCTTTTATTTGTTATATCTTTAGCTGGTTGTGGAAAAGGAAATACAAAAAATTTAGTTATTGATTATGGGACATCATCTATATACACAAAAGATGACATGGATGAAGCTATTGATGTTATAAAGAAACAATTTAGTTCTTTTGAGGGGTGTGAATTGCACAGCCTATCTTATACATCTGATGATGCGTGCAATAATGAGGATAATATTGCCTGGATGAATGAATTGGAGGAAGCAAATGACAATAAAGAGAGTTTCACACAATGTATTTCGTTTGATAGTAGTTTCAGGTCACCTAAAAATGGAGGTGGAGCGTGGAACGCTAATGAAGAATACACATGGTCATGGTGGTTGGCGCGTAGCGAAGGCGGAACGTGGAAATTAATGACTTGGGGATATTAACGGTCGGTTCCTAAGTAACAAATAACAGTTTGTCTAAGAAAAAAAGATACCAACCATTCTCAAAAATGCTTAGTATCTTTTTTCTTTTGTTCTGTCATTGTCCTATGCTGAAAGCTTTTCCACCAATTCCGGCAGGCACTTCTCAAATAATTCCCGATATCTTCGATACCCTTCATCCCGGAGTGGACCTTGCAGTGATGTCAGAGACCAAAGGAGAAGCTCTTCCTCTTCCACAGCATACGGAGAGGTATAGACAAATTTTTTCCCGTCAAAATGCGGTTTTGATAACTTCAGTATTTCCGTAATCTCTCCTTTTGTTTCCGCCTGCATAATCATTTCCACTTTCTTCCGATGGAACTCGCAGACGATGCTCTCCAGAAATCCCTGCTTCAGATAAAATTCCGCCCTTCTATAAAGTTTTACAAGAGCCTCCACTCTTTCATCAAATAACTTGTCCTTTT
This sequence comes from Dorea sp. OM07-5, assembly GCF_003481355.1. Lineage (NCBI taxonomy): Bacteria > Bacillati > Bacillota > Clostridia > Lachnospirales > Lachnospiraceae > Dorea > Dorea sp. OM07-5. Next base: position 161,291 of record NZ_QUKZ01000007.1, read on the forward strand.
CACTGACTATCATCTGTGCCAGTGCGTTTGCATGTTCCATAACCAATGCTGTTCCCATTACATTTCCTCCCATAATAAAAGCTGGCATAAGAAATTTCTTCTCACACCAGCACGATTCTTTTATTCCTCTGTGATGATCTCACTGCTTAATTTTCCATGTACCAGATAGCGATAATTCCGTCTGGAATTGACACAGGTAGACAGCGTAACTATCCGATCCATTGCCGACAGCTCGGTGCCGGTATCATAATCCCTATAAGAAGACACCGTATCCAGAAACGTCTGAAAATCTTCCGCTTCCGGGAAATGATACCTATATCCCTCACTTCCGGTTCTTCCCGCATAGCAGGAAAAGATACGATACTTGAGGATCTTGTCCGGCAAATAGAGATAAAACTCCGGATGTTGTTCAAATAGCTCTTTGTCTTGGTACTTATCCAGAGTTCCGAACATGCTCCCGTTTTTCATATTATGCCCGTACACGATCGTATTCTGATCCGTAAAGTCCGGCTGATTATGGCAGTCCACAAAGATGCTCCCGTTGATATTGGATTCTCCCGAAAAAAGGTGATGAAGATAATATGCATTATCTTTCCCCTGTACCACCGGATAACTAATATCCAGTGCCGGAATCTGAATCCACGCTATGACATCCGGATTAACCGCTTTTAAACCTGCAAAATCAATTTCTAGATACCTATTCTTAGGTTCCTCCTTTTCTTTCTCAGACTCCGGTGATTCTTCTTCCTCTGGTTCCTGAACATATTCCTGCAGTTTCTCGTAACTTACGTCCCCTTTCTGATACTTCAGATAAGCACCAAAGAGTTTTCCTGCCGCTGCGAGAAAAACAAGCAACAGGCAGATAATGAGTCCTGCAAGAACCGTATTTCCTTTTTTTCTCATGATTGTTCTCCTTTCGGAAGAGCCGAAGTCTGTGCCCCGGTTCCTTCCTTCTGTTTGATGGCGGCTAAATAGTCATCAATCCCCTTGTGTTTCCCGTTCCACTCCCCGCTCTCGTCCATATCCCAGACCATCCGGTTCATCGGCAGGGAAAGCTCCCGGCAGATTTCATAGACCTTATTGCAGCCGTTCTGGATAATCCTCCGTTTCTCCGCCTTATGCTGGCAGATAACAGGGGAACGCTCAAAACAGACCGCACACTTACTGTCATGCTTATTGCAGGCTACTTTCATCTTCTTATCCATGTCATACGCCTCCAAAAGCTGTTTCATCCCATATCCTTTCATCCGCTCCAGCACCGGTTTCAGATTCCGGTACTGGTTCACTCCGGCAACGCACACAAAGGTAGCGCCGGACAGATAATGGGCTATGGTCCCTTTTAAGGCTCCTTCGGTCAGATAGACACGTTCTGCGGCAAGATCACCGATCACATGTACCGGACTTCCGGAGGAAACTCCCTGGTCATAATTGACACTGGACAGCCAGATATATTTTTTCGTGTCAGTCACATGATCTACCCGGATCTGAAAACCCTGGATGAACCCGTCCAAAGAAACTATGGGAATCAGGATTCCTGAGTTTTCTGCTTTGAAGTTAATCGTCCAGTTTCCGTCTGTATCCCGGTAGAATCCCGGCACGCCTTTCACCATATATCCTTCTTCTGCCAGCCTTTTGACCAGCTTCTTCATTCCAAACAGCGGGACACTCCGGTAACGCTGTGCTTCGATCTGTTCCGGTTTTAATCCTCGTCTTTGCAGATCCTCCTGATGCTTCCTGTTAAGCGTGAGCATGGACAGCATTCTCTGATACGTCCGGTGGATTTCCTCTATGGGTGCAAGCTCTGCCGTTGCCTTTTCTTCCTGTACCGGCGTTGCTTTGATATAATCCGTCCGGTATTCTCCTTTTCCTAATGCTTCCCGGATCTGCTGATTTGCTTCGGAGAGTGTAACATTGTGCAAATCCGCATAAAGCTTCAGCATCCCCCCGGACGCATCACAGCGGTTGCACCGGAATACATTCTTTTCCACATTGATATTCAGTTTTCCATGCGTCTCTCCACAAAACGGGCAGTCATAATAGTTTCCCCGCCGCTTTCTGAGATGCAGCACCTGCACCACATCCAGTATTCCATAATCAAACCCAGACATATCATAATACATCCCGGTCTCTTCCTCCTTTCCCCCGCAGAAAAAAGCTCTCTGCGGGGTTCTTCCTTAACCAGCCATCGGCATTGCTTTTTGTAAAATTACCTTTGCTGCCGCCGGAACCAGATTGTTCGGTCCGGAATATTGCTCGGCAAACCACTGGATCGTTGACGGGCTTTCAACTGCCACCTGTCCCATGGTCTTTCCGCCGTATTTTCCCTTTCCCGGAATCACAGTCCCGACTGCCATTTCATAGTTCATGTGTTTCATCAGTTCTTCTACCGGAAGGGACGTATCCAGATTCTGTAATGCTCCCTGCAGCATCTGTCCGGTCTTTGGCGGCGTAGAGGCAGCCGGAGCGGAACCGTAGCCAGGCATTTGTCCACTGCCATGGTAAATGGTGCTTCCCGCCGCCTGTGCCTGCTGATAGAACTGATTCATCATCTGCTGGCCTGCATATTCCGGCTGACCTGGCATCTCTCCATAAGTTGGCATAGGGGCATTTGGCATGACACCCGAATCCGGCATGGCTGCATTTTCCATGGCACCTGAATCCGGCATCTGTGGATTCTGATATGGAATTCCGGCATCTACCTGTGCAGGATCATTTTCCTCTCCCACATCCGCAAACTGCACACCATATCCGGCATCCGATAATGCCCTTCCTACGGCTGCTGTTTCTGCCATTTCCAGAAATTTGTCTCCAAACTTCGGGTCATCGCTCCGGAATTTCTGCGAAAAGGAATTGGCTACATAATTGTCTTCCTGATCACATTTATCCAGATAGATACGTGCTTCCACAACTGCCATGTTCTCTGTGAAAGTGATAATCCGGCTGATGATCTTTCCTGCCGGATTGACCAGACGAAACCATAGCTTCCGGTATTTCACATCCAGATAAAGCTGCTCCTCCTGCCCTTCTTCTCCAATCTTTCTTGCCAGTTCCATCGGATGGAAGCCATCCACACGGTTCAAAGCGGCAACTGCCTCTGATTTCTTATACAATAATTCTTTCATTCTCTGCTCCTTTCATTTAGAAAAGCAGACGTTCCCCTATATAAGAGTAATAGTCCGCTTATTTCAAAAATTGAAAAATATTTTTAAACAACAAGTTTTAACTGCTCCATTTCCGGTTTCTGTTCACTCTGATACTGATCGTAATACTGTACGATCCGCTCACTCAGAATGGTGTTCCTTGTCCCGCTGTCATCCGTATGGATTGCCTGACAGACTGCAGCCCATTCCCCTACCAGATAAACCTTGCTTTTCGCTCTGGTCACTCCGGTATAGAGAATATTGCGCTTCAGCATCATATAAAAGGCTTTTACCCAAGGGATGATGACAACCGGACATTCGGAACCCTGTGCCTTATGGATGGTTGTTGCGTTAGCATGTTCGATCATTTCCATCTGGTCAGCTTCATATTGCACCTGCCGCCCATCCGGGAATCCGATCACTGCCCTGGCATTTCCATCCTCATCCGTGATACAGTCCAGTATCCTGCCCAGATCGCCGTTACTCGCCATCTCGGTATTTTTATTCTGTAAAATCTTATCGCCAACCCGGAACACCTGACTGCCGATATGCAGTTCCTTCTTCCCTGCGATTGGCGGATTTACAAAATCCTCCAGAGATTTGTTCAATTCATCCACTCCGGCAGCACTGCGTTTCCGATACGGAGTCAGGATCTGTACCTGATCCATGCCGTTTTTTGCAATCTCGTCCAGATAAATCCTCCGGACAATCTCTGCCGCTTCATCTGCTCCTTTACAGGCAATGAACTGAAAATCCTCCCCAAAGCTCAGATTAGTCTTATTCTCCTGCATCAGTTTTGCATTATAAGGTATGCTGCTCAAAGCGCCCTGCCGGTAAACCAGATCCAGTACCGTGACCGGAATCAGCCCGCAGGCAATCAGTTGCCGGAACACATCCCCGGCTCCTACGGATGGAAGCTGGTTCTTATCCCCGACTAAAAGGACTCTGGCATGTCTGCTAACCCGCCGGAAAAATTCATAGGCAAGATGCATGTCCACCATGGACACCTCATCTACATTTAGAAATCCGGCAGACAGGTACTCAAAATCCGGTTCAAAATCCGTATCATCTCCCAAAAGCCCCAGGGCCAGATGCATCGTGGATGCATTTTCACAGCCGGTACTCTCCACCATACGTCTTGCCGCACGTCCGGTCGGAGCCATAAGCTGTACCTCTGACCTGCATAACGCCTGATGGATATAGAGAATCACCTTGAGAACCGTTGTCTTTCCGGTTCCGGGACCTCCGGTAATAATACTGATGGGATGTGCAAACACCATCCGCACTGCCTGTTTCTGTGTTTCTGACAGCGTGATCCCCAGTGTCTTCTGTGCCTTTTCCAGCTCCGGTTCAATGGACAGCAAAACCGGCTTCTCCAAAAGCCGTCTGGCTATCATGGAAGCGGTCTGTGTTTCTTCTTCATACTGCCGGATAGAATAGATCCGTTCTTCCTCCACAACAATGCTTTTTTGCAGCACCAGCCGGTAAAGCACCTGACTGACATCCTGCTCCGATACTGCCATGACCTGCAGATCCCGGTTCAGCATTTCCAGTGCTTCCCTGATAACCTCCTGACGCTGCTTAAACAGATGTCCTTCTTTCATTGCCTGATTCATGATATGTCCGATGCACCCGGATATCCGCATGGGATCATTGAGTGCACAGCAGCACTGTCTTCCGATCGCATCCACAGCCAGAAACCCGAAGCCTTTGACTGCACTCAGCATGTAAGGGCGGTGCCGGATAATATCCACCGATTCATTTCCGAATTTCTTCAGAATCATATTCACTTTTTTGGGTGTTACCTTAAAAGGCGCCAGAAACGTCATCAGTTCCCGGAACACCTGGTTTTTTCCATAGGACTCCACAATAGCAGCCAGCTTCTTCTCGGAAATTCCACGGATCTTCAAGAGTTCCTGCGGGTTGTTTTCCATGATTTCCAGTGTCTGAAGCCCAAACTTCCGGAAAATAGTATCTGCCATCTTGGGACCGATACCTTTGATTGCACCGGAAGAAAGGTATCCTAAGATACCCTCCTTTGTCCGTGGTACAACCTCCATGAAATTTTCCACCTGATACTGAGTTCCATGCTCTCCGCTCTCCCATCTGCCTTCCATCTCAAGCTCAATCTCGTCTGTAAGCGGAAGACCGAATCCAATCGCTGAGAAGCCGATGATATTCCGGGATGCCAGATATTTGTCTCTGGCTGACAGGGGGACAGACGTATCCTGTGTGGTGAATATGGCAATCGTATACCCATTCTCCTCATTCTGGAAAATCTTATGTTTAAATCTGCACCTCATTGTTTATATCCCTCCAGCTTTTTATCCGCATCCGTTCATTTGGTTTTCTCATTACGCCGCCTCCTTCTTAATTCGGAAAGTACGGCTCTCCGTTGTTTTTGTATATTCCTCATAGATATCCGGATGCTGGTTTTTCAGCTTCTCCATCTGGTCTTTCCCAACCGAAGTACGTCTGGTCGGATTATAGGTAATACGGTAACGGTTCGTACCGTCCTCCAGCACTGCCTTGCAGCCCTGCCCCAGCTGTTCCACAAAAGGAACACTGATTGCCCGCTGTTCTGCTTCGATTTCCTTTTTCCGTTTTTCCAACTGTGACTTTTCCTCCGAAAGGGTAAGATACTTCTCAAGATTTTTTGATTCCAGACCGGAAAGCACAATTTCCGGAATAGATTTGTCTGCAAAACCACCATAATTACGGATATTTGCCAGAACCAGATCGGAATTCCCGTTATGCGGCGGTACTACATTTTTCAATACATGTTCCTGCCAGAAATACGTTTCCTGATCAATGATGTCTTCTTCCTCAATCAGATCACGCTCAATGGTGCGATACACAAACTCATTCTCGTTATTTCCATACAGGCATGCGATAAAGGCTTTCTGCATATTCATCACAGACAGATAATGCCTTACCTGCAGCACATAATGAGCTGGAATACCCTCATCAGCCCACTTATCTTTCGCATTATAATTGCAGGTTTTACATTCCAGAATCGCAAATGTCCCATCCGGCATACGAACAAAAAAATCCACATCTGCAAGCATGAACGGATATAATGGATGCCGGAACATGACACGTACCGGAAATACTTCCAGTCCGGTCTTTTTGGAAAAGATTTCTGCCACCAGATCTTCCAGCCGGTGTCCGACTTCCTTGGCAACCCAGTTGCTTTCCTCTTCCTCCTGAATGACCGGCTGCACACCTGTTTTGTTGTAAAACAGATCCCGGATAGTGGCAAATGGAGAGATCCCCATGATTGCCGCTACATCACTGCCGCCGATTCCTTTTTTGCGGTATTCCAACCAGTCTTCTCTTGACAGGTTACTGATATCCACAACCTTTTCCGGTGTATACTCTGCTTTGTTATTCATTCCAATTCCTCCTAACATTTGACTGCTCCATAAACGTCATATTTTTTCCAGTCTTTTATAAGCGCCTTCGTAATATCCTCCTCCAGCTTCAGGATGCCCTGTCCGGACATTCCTTCACAGGCTGCAAAAAAGGAGGCTTCATTCATGGCATAATAAAGATCATGTGCCGTACAGGCACCTTCCCCGTTCTGGGATACAAATAGCTCCACCACCTCATTCCGGATCTTCTGTTTAATGCCAAGTTCCTTCATCAGCAGCTTCAGGCAGTTCACCGGATTACGGATCTCAATGTCCATAAGCTGAGTAAGATTCTTCATCGCATCCACATAGCGGGCGCATACCTGCTCCAGATTTTTCCGGAAGTCCAGAATCGTTGCCCCTTTATCGTGAGCCAGCTTGATTGGACTTCCCAGACTGATAACGCCGTTTGGTCCGTCTGTCAAAAGCATCGGATACAGATTTGCACCGCTCGCTGCCACGTCAGATGTGGTAAAACGAAGTGCCGGTGACAGGATCTTCTCATCCATTCCGTGTGCATCCAGTGCTTTTCGGTAAGTATCCAGAAGTTCCTGACTTCCTCCGAGCTTCCACATGGCAGATACAATGGAATGGTCATAGATACCAGAGCCCTCCATGTAAACACTGCCTTTGAAATTCAGATTCAGATATTCGCAGGTTGTCTCAAACATGGCTTTCATATCAAGGATGCAATAATCATGTTTATCCCCGCCATGTACTGCGGAAACCTTTCCGTCCGCAATCTTAATCAGGGCATCCCCTTTTGCAACCCGCAGGCAGTAATTGACTACCTTCGCATATGTTGCCTTATCCAGCTTGCGAAGCCCGTCTCCATTGACACCTGCGCGGCTTAAAATGGTGCGGATGGCACAGTCACGTACCGGATAGGATTCTCCTCTCATTTTCAGTACAAGCTGCGTATTCTTCTCTGTATCCTCCAAAATTTCTTCCATGGATGCATCTGCCGCATCCAGATTTTGAGCCTCCTTTTCCAGTGGTGCCAGCCGTAACGTATTCGTTGGCTTTCTGATCCATTTGGCATTTCTTCCTCTCTCTGCCAGAAACTCCAGCAGATCTTTTACTTCTGCAAAGGATCTCTCAAATCCATCTGCATACACTCTTGCTTCATTCATGTTCTTATTCCACCTTTCTTAAAATAATATTTATCCATCAACAGCCGAAGCTGGTTGTGGCATGCAACTATGCCGAAACCTAAATGTAAGCACAAAAAAAGAATGAAAAGAGAGTCTTTTCTCTGTTCATTCTTAAAAGTCTGGTTTCTTCCTGAAAAAACAAAAGTGCCACGCAGCCAAAAAAGGCATACCGTGACACTCACTACAAACATAAACTACTTATGCCAGGAATCAGCTCCTGCTGTTTCCTGTAAGTTTGGAGATTCTTATGAATCCCGAAACTCCCCAAAAAGGGTGTGCATAAAATAAACTATATCAGTATACTAGCACAAGATATTCCTCATGTCAATTCAGGCTTATACTATATATAGTGTTTATATTTGTTCAAAATACTACATCTATTTTTCTACTACGAATTCAATCTTCTCTTTCAGATACTCCCGGCAGCCAAACCGAACCGTTCCACACTGCTTTGACTCCTCTTTCGCCTTTTCATTACAGCAGTCCAAGTAGGGACAATCGTTACATTGATTCCGCAGTGCTTCCTTCGCCCATTCAATTTCCTGCTCATTTCCTATAATCCGCACAGACATCCACTTCCTTTGCTATCATCATACCCCAAAATCCATTTTCTATCATCCATAATTTCTTTTTTTGTATCATTTTAGTAAATTACGGTTATATTACGGAATAATCACTATATTTCAAATATATCTCTATTTTATTCCGTAATTTGCTGTAAGTAAATAGTTTAAAATGTGGAAGAGAGGTGTAAATGTATGGATAAAAACTTTATTGGAGAACGCATCAGCGAACTGCGTTTAAAGAAAAATGTATCTGAATATCAGATGAGTCTGGATCTTGGCAAAAATAAAAGCTACATCCAGTCCCTCACTTCCGGACGTTCTCTGCCTACCATGCAGAGCTTTCTGGATATCTGTGACTATCTGGAAGTCACTCCTCAACAGTTCTTCGATTCAGAGCTGCACAATCTTCCTCTGATTGACAAAGCAACTGATCTGATGAAACAACTCGATGACGAGGATATGCTTGCGCTCATTTCCATGCTGAATCGTCTGGCTCTAAAACGCAAATAGATTTCCGTAGCTGCCAAATCAAGGCAGCTTTTATTTTTATCATTTTTTCTCAAAATTTTTCAATCTTAAAGAAAAGTCCCCTATTCCTTAATTGAATGGGTAATATATCCATTCGCCGTACCTTGAAAACAAAAGAAATCTTTCGGGAGATTGATATAGGTGACTGCAGATAGTTTGCATCTTCGCACGCCTGCAGCTTAATAGTTACAAAGTAACACCGTTTTACGTGGCCGGAACGGGCATAGGAACTGGCTTCTGAAAGAATAACATAGACTTTTGGGATTTTAGCTTATAGCGCTTTTATTAGAGAACTTTTACTCAAAATTTGATATAATAATAGACAGGTATCAAGTTGATTCCCTGTCTGTGGAAAGGAGATTCATGATAACTGTAACAAAAAGGGATTTGATTGAATTAGGCTACGGTCCTTCCTTTGCTGCTGATATTATAAAAAAAGCAAAGGAACTTATGGTAGAAAAGGGGCATACCTATTATCAATCCAGAAAATTAGACAGGGTTCCAAAAGAAGCCGTTGAAGAATTATTAGGGATTACTTTGCCCGATAAGCAAGAATGATCGTGCTTTTTGCATTTTAGTAAGGAGTGAAATCATGGCAAAAGATCCAATTAAAAAAGCAGAAAACGGCACTTATTATTTTCGAGCCAATCTCGGATATCATCCTGTAACCGGAAAACAGATTCAAAAATACCGCAGCGGATTCTCAACAAAAAAAGAAGCCCGTGCCGAGTATTCCAAATTGATTCTTGCATCAACGGAAGAATTAGCTGATAAGAAGGAAGACATTACCTTCAAAAAGTTTATTGAAGAAATCTATCTTCCGTGGTACAAAACTCAGGTGAAAGAAAGTACCTACAAGAATCGTTACTCGACCATTCAAAAACACTTTGCCTATTTCTACAAGAAGAAAGTGTCCGAAATAGAAGCGATAAATGTACAGACCTGGCAGCTCAAGTTGGCAAAACAATTCAGTCCAAACTATGTACGCATTGTTCAGGGAATGTTATGTTTAGCTTTTGACCGGGCGATTATCCTCGGACTTGCAAAGAAGAATCCTGCCCGCATGATCGGCAATATCAAATCTAAAAAAGTAAAGATCGACTTCTGGACTTTGGAGGAGTTTCAGAAGGTAATATCCCTGCTGTACAAAGGTGACTACTACGAGCACTATCTCTTCATCTCGTTCTGGCTTTTATTTATGACTGGAATGCGTATTGGAGAGGCTGCCGCCTTACAGTGGGATGATATTGATTTTGAAACAGGTATGCTGATTATTAGTAAAACACTGTACTATAAAACAATGAATGACTACAAATTCGTTGAACCTAAGACGCAGGCAAGCAACCGTACCATTTATATTGATGCTGATACCATCAAGGAATTACAAGAATGGAAGGCGGTTCAGGCAAAGGTTTTACCAAATTGTGGATTCGTCCTGAGTTATAACAGTACACCCACCAGCAAAACAACACTTCCAAGAGCATTGGAGAAATTGGCAAATTTAGCTGGTGTTCACAGAATCAAAATTCATGCCCTGAGACATTCGCATGCTTCCCTGCTTATCAGCATGGGCGAAAATCCACTGCTGATTAAAGAGCGTCTTGGACATGAAAAAATACAGACGACACTAGGAACTTATGGTCATCTGTATCCAAACACCAATATTGAGATTGCAAAGAAGCTGACCGGGGTTCTCAGCTACCAGTCAGCTTCTCAAAGTATTGCTAATTATACCAGTAATCAGCATACTGCAATGTATCACAAAGAAATATAAAAATGCAATGATAATGCAATTTCAAACACCCAAAGCCGCAAAGCCCCGTGGTTACGGGCTTTGTAGCCCAGCGTCAACTATTCAAACTCAATCGTTCCAGGCGGCTTACTCGTCAGATCATACATTACTCTGTTGACACCTGTTACCTCATTAATAATTCGGTTCATTACCTTATTCAATACTTCATAAGGAACTTCGGCTGCTTCTGCTGTCATAAAGTCGATCGTATTAACCGCACGAAGTGCAACTGCATAATCATATGTTCTAAAATCGCCCATAACTCCTACACTTCGCATATTTGTAAGTGCTGCAAAATACTGTCCGACTGTCTTGTTCATTCCGGCTTTGTCCATCTCCTCACGGTAAATAGCATCTGCATCCTGAACAATCTTAACTTTCTTTTCCGTTATTTCGCCGATGATACGGATTCCAAGTCCCGGTCCCGGGAATGGCTGACGGAATACCAATCTCTCCGGAATACCAAGCTCCAGTCCTGCTTTACGTACTTCATCCTTGAACAGATCACGAAGTGGCTCAATGATTTCTTTGAAATCTACATAATCCGGAAGTCCACCAACATTATGGTGAGACTTAATCACTGCAGATTCTCCACCCAGACCACTTTCTACAACGTCCGGATAAATCGTTCCCTGCACAAGGAAATCTACTGCCCCGATTTTCTTTGCTTCTTCTTCAAATACACGGATAAATTCTTCTCCGATGATCTTTCTCTTCTTCTCTGGTTCTGTTACTCCGGCAAGTTTATTATAAAATCTCTGCTGTGCATTCACACGAATAAAGTTCAGATCATAAGAACCTTCCGGTCCGAATACAGCTTCAACTTCATCCCCTTCATTCTTCCTCAAAAGACCGTGATCTACAAATACACATGTCAGCTGATCACCTACTGCTTTGGAAAGCAATACAGCTGCTACTGAAGAATCAACACCTCCGGATAAAGCGCATAACACTTTGCCGTTTCCGACCTTTTCACGGATCTGTTTGATCGATTCTTCCACAAATGAATCCATCCTCCAGTCACCTGCACATCCGCAAACTCCAAGCACAAAATTGGATAGCATCTTTGTTCCTTCTACAGAATGAAGTACTTCCGGATGATACTGAATCGCATATAAGCCATGTTCTACATCTTCTGCTGCTGCCACCGGACAATTCGCCGTATGCGCTGTCACTTCAAATCCAGGCGCAAGTTTTGAAATATAATCTGTATGACTCATCCAGCAGATTGTCTTCTCTGATACATTTTCAAAAATCTTGGAATCTTTCTTATCTACCAATACTTCTGTCTTTCCATATTCTTTTACATCGGAAAGTTCTACTTTTCCGCCAAGAACATGCATCATAAGCTGAGCACCATAGCAAAGTCCAAGAACCGGGATTCCTAATTCGAATAATTCTTTTTTATATGTTGGTGAATCGACTTCATAGCAGCTGTTTGGTCCACCAGTCAGAATAATTCCCATAGGATTCATTGCTTTGATTTTCTCAAGATCTGTCTTGTACGAATAAATCTCGCAGTAAACATTACATTCTCTGACACGTCTTGCAACCAGCTGGTTATATTGACCGCCAAAGTCAATTACAATCACTAATTCTCTCTTCACAAGAATTCCTCCTAGATAGCATTTCTATCTTCTTTTCTCCTTTGCAGGATATTTCTTTTCCTCACAGGATACATTTAAAGACAATTTCTATTATACGTTACAAATGTTGCCTTGGCAAGAGATAAGAAAGGTAATAAAAAAATTCCCTGCGTGGTCAGGGAATTTTTCGCTAATCTAACAAAATTATTTAACTCTAACTTTAATTGTCTTTTTTACAGTTTTGTAGTTAGTATCTTTTACAGTAACTGTAATCTTGTAAGTACCTTTCTTAGCACCTTTCTTTACATAGATCTTTCCGTTTTTAACTTTAATCTTAGAATAGTTGCTCTTATAGGTTGTCTTACCAGCTTTCTTAGTTACTTTCAGTCTTGTAGACTGAGTTGCTTTTTTAACTTTAGAAGCTTTTACTGTGTAAGATCTCCTAGAAACTTTTACAGTCTGTTTTGCCTGTTTAATTGTATAAGTACCTTTCCATGTCTGTCCAGCATACTTACCAAGACCTTTTACTTTTACAACATGTTTTCCGGCAGCTTTGTGTGAAGTATTGTATACTTTGTAATCTACGCCTTCTTTTAATGTTTTCTTGCCATCTTTTACTACAATAGTAGCTTTCTGAGTTTTACCATTGTACACTGTAGATGTTTTCTTCAGTGTTGGTTTGAATGTTGATTTAGAAGGTGAATTAGCAGCCATAGCTGTCATTCCCATCAACATTGTCAGTGTAAAAATGAGAAACAATGTTTTCTTTAATGTCTTCATTGGACTCAACTCCTTTTTTACTTTGTTACTTCAATTGTTCTATAATAAACAGTCCTAACCACGTGGACTTGTTTATCCCCCTTATCATTTGGATGATTTATCTTCTGACTGCTGTACATATCCATAACCATATCCATAGCCATATTTACCGTACTTGCCATATTTACCATATTTTTTTGCTTTTACAGCTACTCGGTTCAGTACTGTTCCAAGAAGTGTACAACCGGACTGTTCAATCTCATATAAAGACTGACGGATCAATGTTTTAGATGTTTCTCCTGCACGTACAACCAATACTGCTCCATCGCACATAGATGCAATCAATGTGCTATCTGCAACACTGCCGAGCGGCGGTGCATCGATAATTACGAAACGATATTCCTCTGCAAGCTTATCTAATAACTGCTTGAATCGTGCATCTTCCAAAAGCGGGGACGGATTCTCCAAAAGCTGTGTACATGGTACCATGTATGCATCTGGAATGTTAGTCTTATATACTACATCCTCATACTCTGCCATTCCAGACAAATAATGATTCAGACCACTTGTCTCTTCATTATAATCTACATCGTATCTTTTTCTTACAACGGAATTACGAAGATCCACATCTACGAAGGCTGTCGGGAATCCGGCTTCTGCAAGCATTTTCCATAAGAAGATTGCTACTGTACTCTTTCCTTCATTCGGAAGACAGCTTGTCATCAGGATCTTCTTTGTATCATTTCCGCAAAACTTAATATTAATACGCAGACGGTTCATTGCTTCCTCTACTGCATATGGAAGTTCCGGAAGATTAATTGCTAATTCTTTCATTATCTTCTTCCCCTCCTTTTTCTTGTTTTTTTCATATCTGATTCGCTCTCAATAAACAGATCACTATCTGGAATAGAAGTCAATGGAACAAGATCAAAATATTTCTCCATATCCTCGGATGAGTGGATCGTATCATCCATCAGATATCCTGCGATTAGTACACCTGCACAGGCTATCAGTCCTAACAATGCGCCCATGATTGTATACTTGCCATAGCTTGGATTCGCCTTATGATCTGCAACTTTCGCATGCTGTGCAAAGTTGGGTGTCATCGCACTCATTGTGTCCGGCAGATAATCCATTGCCACTTCCGCCATCGTATCAGCTAACTCTTTTGCTTTCTCCGGATCTGTACTTGTCGCTTTAATCTCCAGGATTCGTGTATCATCCGGATTAGTTAAAGTATATGCCTTTTTCAGATTCTCTGATGTTGTATTCAGATCCAGTTTTTTGATTACCTTATCTAATACCGGATAGCTGAGCATTAACTGTTCATAGTCTGATGTCAGTGAAGTTCCGAGGTTCAGATCATTTAAATTCACTACGGAGTTTTCAGATGTTGTTACAATGTAAAGTTTGGCTGTTGATTCATAAGTTGGCTTAATGCCGAAAAATGCAAATGCATTAAATAACACGGCTCCTGCTAAAAAGCAGACCAGTAAATAATGCCATTTTTCTAAAAGCATCCCTGCCACTTCCAGCAAATCAATTTCCAATTCATCATTTGATTGTTTTTGGTTCATGTTGCTTCTCCTTATTATACCTTTCATACCTTTATCAACGACAGTACTCTGTCGTTATTTTTGTTTCTTATAAAACAGCTCCAGTTCAACCTGTTTTAAGCTGTCCTTATCTGGTGTAAATGTCTGCCATCCGTCATCGTCAAAACCTTCTTTTCCTTTCACCGTCAGTTTTGTATCAGCTTTGGCAGACGCCATCAATACTGCAAGCTTGGAAAACTGCTGCGCTGTAATATTCGTCGTCATATAATCCTGCAATGTATTGTAAACTTCCAGTGGAAACTTTTTATTTTCATTGCATTTCTTATAAAATGCCTGTTTAAATGCAACTTCATATACCTGCTGCCGTTTCATACGGTTGTCGTTCAGTCCGTCTCCAACGTCTTTACGCTCGCGGACAAATGTTTCTGCATCGTTTCCTTTTAAAGTGACCGTCTTTCCTTTTATAAGTGTTTTGCTTCCTGGAAATTCGTCTGTAATTTTCACAATTACGCCACCAACCATATCATTCACCGGAACAATCGCTCCCATATTAACCATGGCATATCCGTCAATCTTCTGTCCATCAAACAGATTTGATACCGCATCTACTGTATTTTCTGCCCGTTTTTTATGATCCAGACTCATCGCATGTGCCAGTGACAGTTGAATCTTCGTAGTAGCGAGATATTCTCCCTTATCACTCAGGCTTTTTACATTTGTCATCGTGTTACGGTCAATTGTTAACGTCTTACAAGTGTCTGTACTCCGATCCTGTACAACCAAAGCAAGTGTATCGCATTGTCCGGTTCCATCATACTCTT
Source organism: Dorea sp. OM07-5 (assembly GCF_003481355.1). Classification (NCBI taxonomy): domain Bacteria; kingdom Bacillati; phylum Bacillota; class Clostridia; order Lachnospirales; family Lachnospiraceae; genus Dorea; species Dorea sp. OM07-5. Next base: position 176,606 of record NZ_QUKZ01000007.1, read on the forward strand.
TGAGCTTCTTAATCTTGTCTGAAGAATCAATTCCCGCTATTAAATATGTAGAAATATTTTTCTTCGGAACGTACGTCTCTCCTTTGTAAACAATGGACTCATCTTTTTCCGTATCTGTACTCTGTACACCCACCGTCCGCGAATCGGCTATTTTGGAAATCCCAGCGATCACTCCTATCATAAAAATAATAAGCACAATCGCAATAATACTTTTCTTTTTCAGTCGTTTTTTTTCTGCCTGTTCTTCGTATTGCTTCTTCATAAGAGCCTTCTTTCATATGTCTGTATGTAATTATCCTTTTGCTTCTTATTTAATGTTATACGTTTTATCTTAACCCACCAGATTTTTGATCATTGCCTGCCCGCCTGTCGGGTACATGACTTCACATGCCAGAAGTCCGATTAATATAACTCCTAATATCACACTGCATACAATCACTTTCTTCTTTGTCATATCACATATACTCCTCTCTGTAATATACTGACTTTATTTCAAAATCGCAGACAGTAGCTTTTCCCCCTGTCTGTCAATCTGTTCCAGTACTTCTTTTCCGGCTTTTTTCTCTAAAATATCACGACCATCTTGCAAATTCGGCACTCTGTGATGTGCGCCATGGCAATCACTTCCCAGAACATGTGCTTTTCCTTCTTTAAATAACTTTACAAGATTTCTGGTGTGCATCCAGCCGTCAAATGCATCTGCATTGATCTGAATGGAAACTGGAAGTTCCAGTAGTTCTTTTATCCACTTTTTATTACCGGGGATCCACAGGAAGCGATCTAAATGTGCGATTATTATCTGAAACTTTCGCTCCTTTATCAGATACTCTACTTCCTTTATCTGCTGGCTATTCCATATTTCAAAAGGCATTTCAAGCAACATTAAATTTGTTCCCTGAATGGTCAGTTTTTCAATATCCCGTGCACGGCTGATTCCGTCAAAAAAAGCCACCTCGGCACCGAGTATAATCCGGGGTTCTGTCTCTTCCGACGCTTCGACAGTGTCGTGGAACTGAACCCAAGCTTCTTCACGCCTCTTTAAAAAGTTATCAATTCTGTCTTGTGACGCATAAAAATGGGGTGTCGCCAGCATGAGATCTACTTCTTGTTGTCTGGCCATCTGATGCATATTATACGATGTCTCCAAATTCCTGGCTCCATCATCTATTCCCGGCAGAATGTGGGAATGAAAATCTATCTTACTCATAACTTCTAACCAATTTTTATAACTCTAACCATTTATATATAACTCTCTAATAATTCTTATGTATATTATCACAAAGTTTAACAAACTGCAACCTTTTTATACCAAATGATATACCCGCAGTGTATTCTCCAGATACCGCACTGTGCGATGAACAGCCTGCGCAAGTGTAGGTTTGTTTTTATCAATGCGCATGGTCTCCAGCATTCCTCTGAAAATCAGGATACTCATCTCATTTAACTCACTGATTTCTTTATCCGTCAGATTATATTCTTTTTCCTGCAATACTTTTGTCAGAAGCATTTGATTTCTTTTATAAAAATCTCCATTTGCCATAAATTCTTCGTATTCTTCTATTTCTTCTACTTTTTCCTGTGGAAAAATTTCATAATACCGACGAAATATCTCCGTCATATTTGTCTCCCCAAGCGGGCTGAAAAACAAGAAGTTGTAAATGCGTGGATGACGAAATGCCTGCTCGCAAAAACATCTCCATTCTCCAAGATACCATTCTCTCATACTCTTGCCTTCTGAATATTTGATCTGCGATGTTTTTACATATTCATTCAGACATTTCACACTTGCAAACATTTCCAGCTCATCCAGGCTGTCAAAATAATTGTATAAAGTTGCGCTGTTATATTTGGCACGTTCTGCAACTTTTCGGATCGTCAGATTCTCAATCCCGATCTCTTCCATCAATTCTATCGTTGCATTGATAAAATATGCCATTACGCGCTTTCTCTTCTGTTCTCTCCGAAAATTTCTTGTAATCATATTTTTCCTCTCGATTCTACTGTAACTTTCTCCAATTCATCACCTATCGTACCACATTCCCGTTTACTCTGAAAGTGTCATTTATATTTTTCTATTGACTTAATATATGCCAATCTGTTTTGTCTGTTATTATCTTTTTTCATCACAGAGACAGGCAGAAGAAAATGCCTGAACACATTCTCCCGCCTGTCTCTACTACCACATTTTCAGACCTTTATTATAGTATTTGATTCGCGACATTTAAAAATCATTATTTTTCTTCAAGATGTCGGTGCAAATATTTTTCTCTTGTAGCCATTCCGCCTCTGATATGCCGTTCAGATTTATTTCTGTCCAGGACTTTTCTTGCCTCCTTTGCAAGCGCCGGGTTGATCGCCAGGAGACGGTCTGTTACATCTTTATGTATCGTGCTCTTGCTCACTCCAAATTGTTTTGCTGTCTGTCGCACCGTTGCTTCATGTTCAATGATATAATATGCAATCTCTACCGCCCGCTCTTCGATGTAATCTTTCATATAAAAACCCCTGCATAGTTTGTTTTTTACAATCTATGCAGGGGTTTTTTAATGTATGTCTGATTCGATTTTCCTACTCCCATATCTTCCGGCTGCAATGTTGCCTGTGCGCTTGGTGTAATGGATACAGATCGGTAACTTTCTGCAATGCCGGTAATTGTCAATGCTACAAAGTAAATGATGATAGATGTACCAGGAGCTGTAAATCCCATCATAGCCATTGGAAGAACTGCAAGCACTGTATACTGAGTATTTTTAAATAATTTCAAAGGAATTAATGGCTCATTGGCCTTTTCTTCAATTTTTGCTGTCGTTCTATATTTAATTGTTATTTTTTAACCACTGTGTCGCACAATGTGCGAGGCATCCTGAACCGATCGGACACACGTCTTCGTTGAACTGCACTTTCGGATTGTGTGCACCATACTGTCCTCTCTCATCTGTATATCCTGCTGACAGATAGATAAATGTAGATGGAATCTTCTCCGCAATTGTTGCAAAATCTTCCGATGCGCTTGCTGAAATTCCCGGATATGGAGTTAAACCAGGAATATCCATTTCTTTCATATATCCTACAATCTCATCGGTCAATTTCGGATCACAGATCAGAGGTGGTACTTCTGAAAGCATGGTAATCTCTGCCGTTCCGCCGTAATTTTCTGCTGTCTTTACTGCTGCTTCTTTCATTCTTCGTACCATAAGTTCTCTCGCCTGCTTATCATTGCTGCGGATTGTTCCTTCGATTACTGCCGTATCCGGGATGATATTTGCAGCTGTTCCGCCTTCAAATTTACCGACTGTCATAACACATGCTTTTGTCGGATCAACCTCTCTTGCCATGATTGCTTCCAGAGCTGTGTAAATGTGAACTCCGATATTGATCGGATCAATGGCATTCTGTGGATATGCACCGTGCGAACCTTTTCCTTTAATATCAATCCTGAATCCGTCCACGGAATACATCATTGTTCCGTTATCGTTATACATAAAAATTCCTACCGGCATCTGTCCTGCTGCCACATGATAGGCAAGTGCGGCATCAACTTTTGGATTCTCTAGTATTCCGTTCTCAATCATATCTTTGCTTCCTTCAAAAGTCTCTTCTGCCGGCTGGAACATAAACTTAATTGTTCCCTGTAATTCAGATTCATTTTCCTTCAGCATCTTTGCCGCTGTTAAAAGCATTGCTGCATGGAAATCGTGTCCGCATGCGTGTGCTTCCTGGCCGGACGGACATGCAAACGGTTCCCCACTCTCTTCCGGCATCGGAAGTGCATCCATATCTGCCCGAAGCATCAGAACCTTTCCACCCTTTCCCAGTGTTGCCGTCACACCATGACCACATTCTTTTGGCTCTAAGCCATATTCTTTTAATTTTCCCATAACAAATGCCTGCGCTTTTGGCATATTTAAGCCAACTTCTGCATTCGTATGAAGATAGCGGCGGTTAGCAACGGTCTCTTCTCTCAGTTCCTTCGCTCTCTCATAATAGTTCATATCGTCTCCTCCTTCTTAATAGCATCTTTCTTTCATACTTTACTCTAATTTTAAATTGTAGAATATATTTAGAATATTTGTGGAACACTTATGGAATATTTATGGAATAATCATAGCCGTATTCAATATATCAGTCAACACTTTTCTATAGCTCCTTGTGATTTTTGCTATAATTTACAATTTTTCGCCTTGAATTATGTGCATTTTTTCAGTAAAATATACAAAGGAAAGGAGAATTTCATGAAAACAAAGATTGTAATTATAACGAGTACATATCTTCATCCTTTTGTTGAAAAAGCTTTTGAAGAATTTAAAGAAGAATGTGATGTCACAATCGCAGATTATACAAATTTTGAACACATCGCAGATATCTATAAAAAATACGAAACCATTGCTGACGGTTTTATGGTCAGTGGTACAACAGCCCTGTCTGCAATCGAACATCATGTAGGAGAATTTAAAAAGCCGGTTGTATCTTTTCACGCAGATATGATTTCCTTTTACCACGCTCTTGTAAAATTTTTTCTTGAGCGCCGTGATTTGGATCCAAAGCGCTGTATTTTTGACTTTATGCTTCCGATTATTCAATCACCGAGCAATTATGAACATGCTTCTGTTGATTATCTCATCCATGAACTGGATTTAAATAATCTGGCACTTACGATGGATCAATGGGCAAATAAAAGTACAACCGGCGATTTTTCCATGATTGAAATGAATATTGCATTGAAAATTATCGATCTTTGGAAACAGGATAAAATTGATATGGTATTCTGCTCTTACAGCAGTACAATCCCCTTATTAGAAGAACACGGAGTTCCTTATTATTTTCTTTATCCTGTAAAAGACCAGTTAGAATCCCAGATCAAGGAATTATTGTCCCAGATCAGACTGGAAAAATACCGCGAGAATCTGCCTGCAGCAATCGCAATTGCCGCACATGAACCGTCTGTTTCTGATAAAACTGACCAAATACTGGAAGACGCTATTCAGAATATCAAGAAAGAGTTTCTGATCGACGCCATTTTGCAGAAAGAATCCAACGTTTACTACATTTATACCACTCACCGTGTAATTGCCATGATTACCAAAAACTTCGAGGTTGGACATATTATCGCAATGTTGAAAAAAAATTACGACATCTCTGCCGCAGTTGGTTATGGAATCGGGAAAAATATTACAGATGCGAAAAAGCATGCGGAAAATGCCCTGCGGGAATCCTGGAATACAGATGGAAGTTTTGTGATGAACGAGACCAATCAGCTCGTCGGACCGCTCGGTTCTTCACAGCTTCCGAGTTTTCCGCAAAATCTTCCGGATAACATCTTTAAAATTGCAGAGAATTGCAAACTCTCTACATTAACGATCCAGAAACTGATCTCCATCATTAAAATGACCGGTTCATACGACCTTACAACAAATGAGCTGGCAGACCATATGGGCGTTACTGTCCGGAATGCAAACCGCATTCTCCGCAATCTGGAAAATGGCGGTGCCGCTACTATTGCCCACACAAGGTCAACTACTTCTAAGGGGCGTCCGGTTAAAGTTTACCGGTTAAAATTATAGTATTTAAGAGATCAGTAAATCACTTATCCCGCCGGAGGTTTTTTTATTAAAAACTTACTAAATTTCTGATTATCTTTTCATAAGTTGGTAAATGCCGATATATCCCGTATTTTAGGGCTTTATCGGTATTTTCTTTTTGGAAGATACCTTGCATAAGCTGGCATTTACCAGCATGAAAATGCAACCAAAAGTAGTAAATGAGTAGTAAATATAAGCTCCGATATTAACAAGCCAGTCTTTCCAGTTCCGCTTTTGCAGATTGAAATGTACCGTGTGCGTAATAGCCAAGTGTCATGGTTATGTTAGCGTGTCCCATGAGATATTGCAGGGTGTTTGGGTTCATTCCTCTATTTGCCATATTCGTACAATAAGTATGCCTGAATGAATGTGGTGTGATGTTCGGTAACTTATCCGTGTGATACTTGTTATATTTCTTAATCAATCCTCGCACCATACCCTCATAGTTTCCTGCAACTTTAGGCAAGCCCTCACGGTTTAAGAATAGGAAATTGCTGTAACCACCTACAATCAGCGGTTGTGCTTTTCCTCTGCTCTTTAGTATTCTTTGGATTGCTTGATAAGCCCGTTCTGTCAATGGAAGTTCCCGTTTTCCGTTTTTGGTCTTTGGTGTTTCAATATAGTAGCCTATTTCGCTATCTTTCAATAGCTGGTGGTCTATATTGAGTATTCTGTTCTGCATATCAATATGCGTCGTCAGTCCGCAAAATTCAGAAATACGAAGTCCCGTTTCCAGCAGAAGCACAACCTCATCATAATACTTGCTGTAAATCTTGTCCTTTTCCATAAAGGCAAGCAGGCGTTCTTCCTGCTCTGGTGTAAGGATAACTTTCTGCTCCGTATCATCTTCCAGAACATCACTTAGCTTAAATTCAAACGGGTTCTTTCTGATACAGTCGTCTTGTATCGCCATGTAAAATGACGCTTTCAAGGAACGCTTATAGTTATCAATCGTTTTATAGGCATATCCTTTTTCACTCATTCTGATAGCCCATTCTTTAGCGTCCGATTGCTTCACAGTATCAATCGCCCTCATACCCAACGGGTCGTTTTTCAGAGCGTTCATAAGATACTGTCGTCCTTTTTCAGTAGCCCTTTTGATGTTCTTTCTTTGGCTGTTCTTCTTGTCGTAGAGCTGGCAGACTGTCATTTTACCGCCGACTGTGTCGATACCGTCGTTAAGGTCTTTTTTTATCTGTGCTTCTTTTTCCCTCAACGATATATCATCACGCTTTCCAGCAGGTGTCTTGTCTGTCGGTACAAGTTTCCAAGAATAGACAAATTGTGGCTTTCCGTATATATCGGTATATTTATAAACGTATCTTCCGTCTTTTCGCTGGCTCTCTCCATTACGCAAATTGCGATTTTTACCGTCTTTTCGTTTTACATTAGACATAGTGTAAAGCTCCTTTCCGTCATGGAATGAGCCGTGATACGCTATATTTATTATACCATATCTACGGCTCAATGACATTAGATTTCGTCCAATGTATCTATGATTTTTTCAAATTGTTTTCGCTTAATCTGAATACGGTTACCGTTCACGATAACCCAGCCAGCGTCAATATTTTCTTCGGCTAATTTACGCAATTTCTTTTCGCCAATGCGGAAGTATTTGGACGCTTCTTCAATCGTCAGCGTATATTTTTCCCAGATAGGCACATCAGTATTGTTCATAATCTATGCACCCCCTTTACTGTGTGTCATTTTTTACAAGCAGGCAGACGGCTTTGGAAAGCTCCGTTAGTATCTCAACTATTCCCATTCTTGTGGGCAGAACCGCACCATGCGGACGTATCATTATTCTGTGAGAATAGGTCGTGGCAAAACGACTTTTCCAACAGTCGCTCTCGGATCACTGCGTGGGTCGCTCGCTTTTTTTGAAAAGGTCGTGGCGTACAGTCCCCGTGGCTCGCTATCTCACAAACGTATCTGTCTGCTTTATTCAGTTGTCAAAGAGCTGTGGCGAAAGCGTGTTGCTTTCATGTAAAAGCAGGGGCAGAGCAGGAAAGAGGGGATTGAACAAATCATGCTCTGCGGTTACTGCTTGTTATTCTTCGGTTTCTAAAGGAATATCAAAGTCCAAAATCATTTTGATAAGTGCTTCTCTGATACGTCCTTTTAATTCCATGTCTACGACTATGCAGACATTACCATATTTGTCGTAGAACGGACGCAAACAACATTTTGATATGTACGGGTCATACAATGCCAGTATCTTTTCAATCGAATTTACGTTGCCGTCCACAGCCGACGAGATAAGGTAAAATGACGGGCGTGTGTTATTCATCATTCATGTTCTCCTTTAATTTTTTCTTGATTTCTTCAAGTGAGTTCTTCCTACTGCGGAACGACGTTGAACGGTTAATAAACGGACGCAAACAACATTTTGATATGTACGGGTCATACAATGCCAGTATCTTTTCAATCGAATTTACGTTGCCGTCCACAGCCGACGAGATAAGGTAAAATGACGGGCGTGTGTTATTCATCATTCATGTTCTCCTTTAATTTTTTCTTGATTTCTTCAAGTGAGTTCTTCCTACTGCGGAACGACGTTGAACGGTTAATCTTTAATCTGTCGCCGATTTCTGTATCGCTCATGCCTAAGAAGAAATACATCAACAAGATTTCTCTGTCTTTTTCAGACAGATACTTAATCGCTTCTGCTAAATTATCATCAAGGACACGAACCTCAATACCACATACATCAAAGGCGGTATAATCGCTTTCGTATTCGTCCCAGACTGCCAGCTTTTC